>NZ_JALEIK010000035.1 GCF_022770205.1 Helicobacter sp.
GCACAAGTATCACCGCTTGCATTGCCTGGGGTTTGTGTGGAGATTTCTAAAAATTGGACACCTTTTGGTGTTGTAGCAGGTGCGCTCTTTGCATCAAGAAGCTTTGCACTAATGCAAGGGTTATTATTGGAATCTTGTAGCTTGCTTTGTATGGAGTATTCATTAAGATTCCAATTTGCGCTACTTAGTGTGATTGCGCTTAAAAATGTTCCTTCACCTTGTGCTAGGAAATACGCAGGAAAGGCAGTCTTTAGCGTGTTTATATCGCTTTTTAGGGCAACAAGTTTTGCATCATCACGGCTTGCAGAAATTTTTGGAATCGCAACAGCGGCTAAAATGCCTAAAATCACTAGAATAAATATAAGCTCTAGCATAGTAAAAGCTTTTTTGTTGCGCATTGTGTTCCCTTAAATTTGGATTCCATTTCTAAAATGGAAAAATTCTAGCAACTTTAGGCAACGCTTGTAAAGGCTTTGGAATCTTTTTTAAAAAATTTTGCTTGTGGCATACAAGGCTGCGGTTTCGCTGCGTAAAATATTAGAATTTGGCGCACTAAAGGTTGCTTGTGTGCTAAGTAGTTTGCGCTCTTGTTTGCTAAAACCTCCTTCTGCTCCGATTAAAAAAGGAATCTCTAAATGCGATTCTAACGGCTTTGCGCCAAAATCCATCACCGCAATTTTTGGGTATTTTTGTAGCACTTCTTCAAGGTTGCTGAGCGATTCCATTTTTAAGCGTGTGAGGCGACCGCATTGCCCACAAGAGTTTTCTAAGATTCTATTAAGACGCGCATTGTCAAGCTTGAAATGTTTTTGTGAAAAATCTGCATAAAAAAATGTAATGTGCGCTAGATTTAACTCGTTTAAAAAGGGCAGTGTTTTTTCAATGCTTTTAGGATCAACCATTGCCCAAATCAAATGCCCCTTTGGTGTTTTGGATTCCATATTTTGTATGGTTTTGAGTTGTAATGTGGCGGATTTTTTATCCAATGTAACAATTGCATAAATGTAAGCATTTAAATCCTTGAGATTGCACAGGGTTAAGGAATCCAATTTGCGTATTCTGCGGGCGTGGAAAAGGTGATTATAAATCTCTCCTTCAAGTTTAATGACAGACTCACCTGCGGATTTATGATAGGTGAATTGCATTGTTACACCCCATAGAGTAAAAGCATCACAAACGCGCAAAAATCTAAGCTGTATTTGATTTTTGCAAAGCGGAAAAATTTTTCGCGCTTTATGGAATCTGCTTCCCTACGGATTTGTTTTTGAAACTTATGGCGTTTAATTTCAGCCACTAAAATCACAAGCCAAAGCACAAGCATTAGCACAATTTTAAATGTTAAGATAAAACTTAGCATTGCCCAAATCACAAATCCACTAAATGCGCAAGCACTAAGTAGTGTGTAATATGCAGGGGCACAGACTGCTAGAGCGTGAAGCTTTTTTGTGTGTGAGGGTTGAGTAAAGAGTGCATAAAGATTCCAAAGAGGTGGTAAAAGCAAAGGAAAAGAAAGGAATAAATGTATAAAAATAAGCTCAGTTCCAACAAATTCCATAAAAATCGCTTTAAATTTTTGTAAGAATTGTAACAATAAAAATTTGCTTTGTAAAGATTGCAAATGCTGAGGTTTTGGTAGCGGGGGGCGGATTTGAACCACCGACCTTTGGGTTATGAGCCCAACGAGCTACCGGGCTGCTCTACCCCGCGATCACTAAAATTAAGAGAATAAAATCGCTAAATTCTTGCAGTTTGTAAGAAGTGGCTGGGGTACAAGGATTCGAACCTCGGAATGCCTGGACCAAAACCAGGTGCCTTACCGCTTGGCGATACCCCAACATTTTTAAAAGCGGGATTATATTCTTATTTTTTTCATTTGTCAATACTTAATAAGATAGATTCAGTGCGTGTTGCGCTATAATACGGATTTTGTAATAGAAAATTTTAAGGTTTTATATGGAAAATGAAACGCTTGTTCGTGTTGAAGCTGCAATTAAAGCAATTCAAAATGGTGAAATGATTATTGTTATGGATGATGAGGATAGAGAAAATGAGGGGGATTTAGTTTTAGCTGGAATCTTTAGCACGCCAGAAAAAATTAATTTTATGGCGCAAGAAGCGCGTGGATTGATTTGTGTATCTGTTACAAAAGATATTGCACAGGCACTTGATTTACCGCCAATGGTGAGTAAAAATAATTCTAATCACGAGACAGCTTTTACCGTATCCATTGATGCAAAAGATGCAAAAACAGGAATCTCTGCATTTGAGAGAGATTTGACAATCCAGTTAATGTGCAAACCTAGCACAAAGCCAGAGGATTTTGTACGTCCAGGGCATATTTTCCCACTCATTGCAAAAGAAGGGGGCGTGCTAGAGCGCACAGGGCATACAGAGGCAAGTGTGGATATTTGTCGTTTAGCGGGACTTAAGCCGGTAAGTGTGATTTGTGAGATTATGAAAAAAGATGGATTAATGGCAAGAAGGGGGGATAAATTTTTAAGTGAATTTGCCAAACAGCATAAACTTAAAATTCTTTATGTTTCGGATTTAATTGAATACCGCTTGCAATTTGAACAACTGATTGAAGTTGTCAGTAAGCATTCTTGCAAGTTTTTAGGTGTAGATTCTGTAAAAATGCGATTTAAGGATCATTTAGGGAGAGAGCATTTTGTTTTTGCCTTTGGCACTCCTAAGATTCCGCTTGTGAAATTCCATAGCATTAGGGAGGATTTAGAATTGCTAGAAAATGAAAATTTATTTGCCTCTTTAATGGAGGCAATCGCAAGGCTTAAAGAACAGGGAGGGTATTTGGTATTTTTGCGTATGCAAAACAACAAAGATATTAAGGATTTAGGAATTGGAGCGCAGATTTTAAAAAAGTTAGGAGTAGGAGATTTTAAGTTGTTAAGTAGCTCAAAGATTAATGAGTCTGAATATAGTGTTGTGAGTGGATTCAATCTAAGAATTTTAGAGTGCATTGAGATTTAAAGGTTGTGGGATTATTTTAGTGTCCTAAAATAAATATGTTATAATTCCCAAGATTTTAAGGGTTAGAATAGGGTTTTTAAAGAGAGATGGAAATTGCAGTTTTTTGGGAAAATTTAGGGCATAGGTATCTTGCCCGGATGCAAAGAAAAGTTATGCAAATTGTGCTAGAAGGTGGTTGCAGATGAGAGGCATTATTCTAGCAGGTGGAAGCGGGAGTAGGCTTTATCCCACAACACTTGGAATCTCAAAGCAGTTGCTGCCAATTTATGATAAGCCAATGATTTATTATCCACTCTCTGTGCTGATGCTTGCAAAAATCCGTGAGGTTTTAATCATCTCCACGCCTAAGGATACGCCACGATTTCAAGAGATTTTTGGCAATGGAAGTTGGCTTGGAATGGAGATACAATATTGCGTGCAAGAATCGCCAGATGGGCTAGCGCACGGGTTGATTTTAGCAGAAAAGTTTGTTAATGGAAAGGATTTAGCATTGATTTTAGGGGATAATATCTTTTATGGGCAGGGGTTTTCGCCGATGTTGCTAGAGGCAAAAGAGAGAGCAAAAAGTGGAGTGGCAAGCATTTTTTCTTATCGCGTGAAAGATCCTTGTCGCTTTGGTGTGGCGGAGTTTGATAAAGAAGGGAATGTGCTAAGTTTAGAGGAAAAGCCTAGAAATCCAAAGAGTAATTTTGCAGTTACAGGGCTGTATTTTTATGATAATAATGCGATTTCTATTGCAAAATCCCTTAAGCCTTCAGCGCGTGGAGAGCTAGAAATTACTGATGTAAATATCGCATATTTAAAGCAAGGCAAGTTGTATTCTCAAGGTTTGGGGCGTGGGTTTGCGTGGCTTGATACAGGCACGCACGATAGTTTGCTAGAGGCTGGGAGTTTTGTGCAAACCATTGAGTTAAGACAGGGTTATAAGGTGGCTTGTTTAGAGGAGATTGCGTATTCTAATGGTTGGATTAGCCAAGAATTACTTTTAAAGCGTGCGGAGAGTTTAAGTAAGAGTGGTTATGGGGAATATTTGAAAAATATTTTAGAAATGGAATCTAATGGTTAGAAATCTTTTAATTACGGGTGGAGCTGGGTTTATTGGAAGTAATTTTATAGAATTTTTTTTGCAAAAGTATCCAAATTATAAGATTATTAATTTAGACTTACTTGCGTATGCTGGGGATTTAGAGAATTTAAAAGCAGTGAGCCAACATTCAAATTACACTTTTATTCAAGGGGATATTTGTGATGAAGCGTTAGTGGCTAGTTTATTTAGGGATTTTAAGGTTGATGGTGTGATTCATTTTGCAGCAGAATCACATGTGGATAATTCTATAAAGAATCCAAATGCTTTTGTGAAAACAAATATCAATGGGACTTTTAACTTGCTGCATAATGCGTATTTAGCGTGGTTTGAAGCACCTCATAAACTAAAAGTTAGTAAAGAGCATTGTGTGTTTCATCACATTAGCACAGATGAAGTCTTTGGCTCTTTGGGAGAGGGTGGGTATTTTAGAGAATCTAGCCCTTATGCGCCAAACTCCCCATATTCTGCTTCTAAAGCGTCAAGCGATATGCTTGTGCGTAGTTATTTTCACACTTATGGATTAAAGACTTTTATTACAAATTGTTCGAATAATTATGGTCCAAAGCAACACGATGAAAAGCTAATCCCTACGATTATTCGCAATGCTTTGCATAGAAAAGCGATTCCAATTTATGGTGATGGGAAAAATGTCCGTGATTGGCTTTTTGTTAAGGATCATTGCGCAGGCGTTGATGGGGTGTTTCATTCAAAGCTTTATGGGGAGACTTTTAATATTGGCGGGAATTGTGAGCTGTGTAACATTGAGATTGCACGGCGGATTTGTGCGATTTTAGATAAAAAGATTCCTAGAAAAGATGGAATCTCTTATGCCACACAGATTGCTTTTGTGCAAGATAGAGCAGGGCACGATAGGCGTTATGCGGTGGATTTTAGCAAGATAACAAAGGCTTTAGGTTGGAATCCTAATGAGAGTTTTGAGAGTGGTTTGGAAAAAACGATTGGGTGGTATTTAGAAAAATATGGAGTGAAAAATGAGAGCTAAGATTATCAAATGGACAAATTTATTTTTGAGATTTAGAATTTTTTGGTTTGCTAAGATTTTGTCCAATGTGCGTTTAAAAAAGGGTAATTTTCATATTGTATCCCCTACTTTATTTCTATGCTATGAAGGTGGGCAAATAGGAATTTGGGAGGGTGTGCATCTAGGATACTACCCTTCACCTTATTTCTTCAGTGGATACAATCATTTTCAGGTGTGGGGGGTGGGGCGTTATGATACACGCTCATACATTTATTAATAATAATTTTTCTCTTTGTGCTTCTTATTCTAATATTACAATCGGGCAGCGTTGTATGATAGGTCCAAAATTTACAGCGATGAGTGGCGATGGACACGGCTTATCAATTAAGTATAGGAATAATCATATCGATAAGATTAAGTGTACGGATATTGTAATTGGTGATGATTGTTTCATTGGTGCAAATGTTACGATTTTAAAGGGGGTGCATCTAGGCAGGGGCTGTGTTGTGGGGGCAGGGAGTGTGGTTACAAAGTCTTTTGGTGAAAATTCACTCATCGCTGGCAATCCTGCTAGGCTTATAAGAACAATCAATCAAGATGAGGATTAATATGCGCTATCAAATCATTGACTTTGACTTTTTTAAAAGCAAGGATTCCATTCTTGTAGCGATGCAACACAACACAAATTGTCCTTTTGTAATTGCACGCGTGTTTTATATTTATGGTGTGCCTTGTGGCGCAACTAGGGGAGACCACGCAAATGTAAATTCGCGCTTTTTGTTCGTGGCACTTAAAGGTAGCTGTAAGATAAAAATTGATGATGGAAGGGGGCAGGAGATTATCAAGTTAGACTCGGCGACAAGGGGCTTGTATTTAGATAAAATGCTGTGGAAGCAAATGTTTGAGTTTAGTAAGGATTGCGTGTTGCTAGTGTTAAGTGATTGTTATTATGATAAAGATGAGTATATTTATGATTATAATAAATACTGCTCTCTTGTGCGGGGGGGGGGGCATATAATTGATGCTCTAGCAGCATAATGGATTATAGGCTTATGCGTATGGAAGTAAAGGTTGATGCGCGTGGAAAATTGGTGTCTTTAGAGGGGTTAAAAAATATTCCCTTTGCGATTAAGAGATTTTATTATATGTATGATACAATCCCTGATAAAGAGAGAGGATTTCACGCACACAGGGAGTTAGAGCAACTTGTAATTGCCATTGATGGGGCGTGTGAGTTTGTGCTAGATGATGGTAGAAGTCGTGATAGTGTGTGGTTAAATCGCCCTGATGTTGGGTTATATATTGGCAAAAAGATGTGGCGAGAGATGCGGAATTTTTCTTATGGTTGTAAGCTTATGGTGCTTGCAAGCGATTATTATGATGAGAGTGAATACATTAGGGATTATGCGATGTTTTTAAAGGAAGTGTTGTGATACATTATTTAGCGGATGTTCAAAGTCAAAATATCGGTTCTAATACGAAGATTTGGCAGTTTTGCGTGGTGTTGCCACAGGCTGTGATTGGTAAAAATTGTAACATTTGCGCGCATTGTTTTATAGAAAATGATGTGAAAATTGGAAATAATGTAACCCTTAAAAATGGTGTGTCTTTGTGGGATGGAATTATTATTGAAGACAATGTGTTTATCGGTCCAAATGTTAGCTTTACCAATGATAAATATCCGCGTTCTAAAAAATATCCTAAGGAATTTGCTAAAACGATTCTTAAAAAAGGCGCTAGCATTGGTGCGAATGCTACGATACTTCCGGGCGTGGTGATTGGCGAGAATGCGATGGTAGCAGCAGGTGCGATTGTGACAAAAGATGTCCCACCAAATGCTTTAGTAAAAACGCAAATCCACACAATCACGCAAGCAATAACTGCTACACTTATTCCTGTGCGGGGGGGGGGGTAAATTTAGCTGCCCCACGCAAGGGCGTAAAAGAGCTAGCTTGCTAGGGGTAGCGTGATGCAAATTTGTATTGCTGGGAAAAACTCCATTGCCGTTAATGCTTTAGCGTATTTGTTGGAATCTTTTAGCGTGGATTCTCTTATGGTGATTCCTAATGCTACGGATTGCGGGCTTGATACTTGGCAGCCTTCATTGTTAAAGTTTGCTAGGGAAAATCAAGTGCGTGTGATTTCCTTAGAAGAAGCGTATAGGATTCCGCATTTAATCTTTTTGTCTTTGGAATTTGATAGGATTGTTAGGGTTGAAAAGTTTAAAAGTGAGAATCTTTTTAATATCCATTTTTCAAAACTTCCAAAGTTTAAGGGGGTTTATACTTCCATAATGCCTATTTTATGCGGTGAGATGGAGAGTGGAGTTACGCTACATAGGATAGATTCTGGGATTGATACAGGCGAGATTATCGCGCAAAGAAGCTTTAGCATAGGGATTAATGATACGGCTAGGGATTTGTATTTTAAGTATTTAGAAAATGCTTTTATGCTGTTTTGTGAAAATTTGCAATCGCTTTTGCAGGGGAGTTTTAGGAGTCAAAGGCAGGATTGCTTTAGTGGAAGTTATTATTGTAGAAAAGATGTTGATTTACAAAATATTGCGATTAATCTTAAGAAAACAAGTTTTGAAATCCACAATCAGCTTAGGGCTTTTATCTTCAAAGAGTATCAATTCCCAAAACTTAATGGAATCGCAATTACAAAATCGCGCTTAAGTGATGTGTTTATTGGTAGAAATACCTTTAGGGAATATGGCGATAGGTTTGTTTTATCTGGGATTTGTGGCTATGAGATTCAGGCTTATAAATCTAGTGTTTCTGTTGATAGTGCTTTTATTGATGGTGCTTGTGAAGCTAGCGGTAAATCTAGTGCTTGCGCTAAAACTACTGCTGTGCGGGGGAGGGGGGGATTATAGTTGTTTGTTGCCTAATTTTTGGGCGGCAATTTTATATTTTTCAATCTTTTATTTTTATCTCTTTTTTAATTCTACATTTTTTTCAAATTTTTCAAACAAAAAATCAAAACTTTTTTATAAGGAAAAATGATGAAAAATACATATAATTTTACAAAAATAGATTTTATTACTAGGAGAACCTTATGCAAACACAAATTCAAACATTAATTTTGCAAGCGTTGGAATCTCTAGCAGATGAGCTAGAAAATGAGAATCTAAAAAATCCAACACTTGAGACAAAAATCTATGGGATTGAGGGTAATTTAGATTCTCTAGCTCTTGTAAGCTTTATTGCTGACTTAGAGGAGATGTTAGCAACAACGCTTAATATTAATCTTGTCCCTAGCTGATGAAAAGACAATGAGCGGAAGAAATTCACCTTTTAAAGATGTCGCTACTTTAAGTGCCTATATCCTAGAAAAAAGTCAAAGTAATGCCTAGAGTTATACTTATCACAGGGACACGCAAGGGCATAGGCAGGGATTTAAGCGAGTATTACTTAAATAAGGGCGATATTGTGTGTGGCTGTTCGCGCACACAAAGCAATTTGGAGCATAAAAACTACAGACATTTTACCCTTGATGTGAGCGATGAAAATGCGGTTGTAAATATGGTAAGGGCTGTGAAAAAGGAATTTGGCACAATTGATGTGTTGCTGAATAATGCGGGAATTGCTTCTATGAATCATATCCTTACCACACCACTAAAAACTATGCAAAATATCTTTAACACAAATGTATTTGGTAGCTTTCTTTTCTTACGAGAAGTGTCAAAAGTTATGGTGCAAGATTATAAAAAGCGTGTGAAGGATTTGGAATCTAAAGAGACAACGCAAATGCCTTATCGTATCGTAAATTTCTCCACAGTCGCCACCCCCTTACGCCTAGAGGGCGAAGCCGCCTATGCTGCCTCAAAAGCCGCACTAGTGAATCTTACACAAGTGTGTGCTAAGGAATTAAGCGAGTTTGGTATCACCATAAATGCCGTTGGTCCCACACCTGTGCCAACGGATTTAATCAAAAATGTCCCTAAAACAAAAATGGACGCACTTTTAAACCAACAAGCCATCAAGCGTTTTGGTGAGTTTAGAGATGTGCTAAATGCCATTGAGTTTTTCTTAGATGAAAAGAGTGATTTTATCACGGCTCAAGTGATTTATCTTGGAGGCGTAAATACGTAGCGATTCTTATAATTTCACACATCCATTTCTACAAAAGATTGAAAGCTTTAAGCAAGACTTACCCTGCCTTATTGTGCAAAATCAAAGCTACACTTATGGTGAGCTTTTAGATTCTACGCGCAATGCCCTAAATTTGCTAAAGGACATAAAGGCAAATAGTGTCATTGGCATTATCGGCGATTATGATTTAGAGACTTTAGCCTTTTTCCTAGCGTGTGTAGAAAAGGGCTTTATTATCACGCCTTTATCTGCTTCACTTGCCCCAAAAGATTCTATAAAAACCAAAACGCCCACTGCGGAAGTATCTTTAGGCAATTTTGCAGGTTGTGTAGATATTGCAACAAGGAGTTATCTAAACGATAATGACGCAGTTGCAATATCAAACTCCTGCAAAAGTGGCAAAGAGACAATGCAGATTCTAGATTCTAAAATTTCTACTATGCTTCAATCCTAT
>NZ_JALEIK010000004.1 GCF_022770205.1 Helicobacter sp.
TTACCACCAATCCCAAGCATAATGACTCCTTTAAATGTAAAATGATGATTGAAGGCAGTCTATCTAATTTATGTTAGCTTTTACTAAAAATGTTAGATAAATGCTATAAAAATTGTAGATTGTATGGAATGTGTTACGAAAATAAACAATTTATTCTCTTAATATTATATAAACTCAAATAATCAACTAATGCTCCAAAAATAGATGCAACTTATTATATTCTCCACGCTCTAAAAACCTAACCTTCCCGCTTGGCAAATTATTTAAATGCACAAACCCATACGCAATGCGCTTTAAATCCAACACTTCTAAACCAAAATGCGCAAAAAAGCGTCTAAGCTCTCTATTTTTCCCCTCTTTAAGAATCACTTTAATCTTAGAATATTTTGGAGCATTCTTAATGCAAGTGTAACCCACAAATGGCGCAAACTCCATTGCTTTAATCTTACTTTTACTATGCCCCCCAGCAGTTGCATTTTCCAATGCGATTCCATTCTCCATCGCATCAAAAACACTCTCTTTAATAAAACCTGATAGCTTTAGCAAATACACGCGCTCTAGCTCACTCTCCATTAAAGATTGCACAACTTTAACACTATCGCTAAGCAGCAAAAGCCCTTCACTTGCAAAATCTAATCTTCCAATAGGCTTAAAATGCGCAAATCGCTTCGGCAAGGAATCATAAATCACTCTACGCCCCCTATCATCACACTTGCTAACAATTTCTCCCTTTGGCTTATTATACACAATCACAGAGTATTGCTCCTGCTTCCTTAAAAGCTTGCCATTTAAATAAACTTTTGTATTTTTATCCACTTGATAGGAAAAATCACTCACAACTTCCCTATTAATCGTAACCTTGCCTTCTTGAATGAGCCTATCTGCTTCACGCCTTGAAAATTTTGAATGGTGTGCTATGTATTGATTGAGTCGCATTTTAGTTCTTATTTTTTAAATTGAAATTTGTGCGCTTTTAAAAGCATTTTTAATGCGTCCTTATGCTTTCCTTGTAAAATCAATGAAAACCCCCTATTATCTTGCTCCAAGCTACCTCCACAAGAAAATTTTTTCTTTGCCTCTTTTAAAATCACTTGCATTGTTTGCTTGGTTTCAAAAAAGATTCCACAATGCGTAACATCCTTACCGCTTGCCTTTTGTTCATTTATTCCTAAAAAATAACTCTCACGCTCTTTGAGCTCACCCCCTTTAGCGCAAACACAAGCACTCTCTAACTCTCCGCACTTCTTACACACACAATCAAAATCATCGCTAAACTTAGCCCCCATATTCAAATCTAATCGCACCACTGCAACTCACTTAATGCGCTTTTTATCTCACTATGCACTTTAAATCCACTCACCAATTCTAATTCTTGTGTTTGTGTCCTAAAAAGGATTCTAAGTTCGCGCTTCCCGCTATGTATCATTGCAAATTCCCTCAATCTTTGCAAACTTTGACTCTGTGTATTTGCATCAAGCAGCACCAACAAAGGCGCATTAATATCAGCTTTTTCAAGCGCAAAATCCACATTTTCTTTTTTTGCCTCTTCTAAAGTTAGAATCTTTTCAGCTTTGAGTTTTTTAGTTTCATTTTGCTCTTGCACTTGGCATTTAATCGCCACTGGAATCTCTTTGTCTAAGGATTCTATCTTCATCAACATTTGCTCAAAAATCGTCAATTCCACGCTTCCATATAAATCCTGAATTTTTAACATTCCATAGCGTTTGCCATTTTTAGAAAACTTCACAACAACATCCTCAATCTGCCCAAGGATTAAGATTCTGCTATTCTCTGCTAAATCTTTGATTTGATGGCTAGCAGTGTAGTTTATCCCATTAAACTCCTCTTTATACGCATCAAGCGGATGTCCTGAAGCATAAAATCCTAAGCTTTCCTTTTCAAATTCTAAAATCTCTTTTTGACTAAATTCTCCAAGATTTTTCAAATCCAATCGCACACGCATTAGCTCCTCATCATCACCAAAAAGAGAACCTATGGCTTCTTTTTGTGCATTTTGTGCAAGCTTTGCTGCTTCTGTTAAATCCTCCACTTGCTCCAATAAAGATTTGCGCGTATAACCCATTCCATCTAACGCTCCGCTTTTAATAAAAGCTTCAAGTGCTTTTTTATTAACCTTAGCAGGATCAATGCGCTTTAAGAAATCCTCTAAATTCTTAAACTCACCCTTTTGCCTGCGCTCTTCTAAGATAATATTAATCGCAACTTCCCCAGCCCCCTTAATCGCTCCAAGCCCAAAGAGTATGCAAGCCTCACCCTCCACCTCAGCAACGCTAAATTCAAGCTCGGATTTTTGAAAATTTGGAGGAAGAACTTTGATTTTCATTTGATTTGCTTCTTCAATGTATTCTACAATTTTATCCGTATCGTTTTTCTCAGAAGTTAAAAGGGCTGCCATAAACTCTTTTGGGTAATAAGTCTTTAAATATGCTGTTTCAAAGGTAATCATCGCATAAGCTGCGGAGTGGGATTTATTAAATCCATAGCCTGCAAATTTTACAATTAGTTCCCAAAGCTCTTCTGCCTTCTCCCTATCAAAGCCCTGCTTAGCTGCACCATCTGCAAATTTACTTTTATTATCCGCCATAATTTGCGCATCCTTTTTTCCCATTGCACGACGGATTAAGTCTGCCCCACCTAAAGAAAATCCACCAATTTTTTGCACAATTTGCATCACCTGTTCTTGATACACAATCGTCCCATAAGTAGGACGCAAAATGGGTTCTAACTCCGGAAACATATACACAATAGGTTCTTTGCCGTGCTTTCTGTTAATAAAATCATCTACCATTCCTGATTCTAATGGACCAGGACGCCCTAGTGCAATGGTTGCAATAATGTCTTCAAAAGTGCTTGGACGCATTCTTTTATTAATCCCTTGAAACATACTAGATTCTATTTGAAACACTCCTAGCGTGTTCCCACTCTGTAAGGTTTCATACACTTTTTGATCATTCACATCAATGCTTAAAAAATCAATCGCTACACCATAACGATTTTTAACAAGTTTTAGAGTTTCATCAATAAGCGTCAAAGTCTTTAATCCCAAAAAATCAAACTTGATTAAATCCACATCTTCAAGATATTTCATAGAATATTGCGTCGCAATGATTCCATCGCGCTGTGAGCGATAAAGCGGGGCTTTGTGCCATAACTCTTGCGTGGAATCTATAACCACCGCTGCTGCGTGCGTTCCTGGATTTCTCTTTGTGCCTTCCAAAATCAAGGCAAACTCCCACACCTTCTTTGCAAGAGGATCTCTTGTAAGGAGCTCTGCAATTTTAGGCTCTTTATTATAAGCAGCCTCCAAAGTAATTTCTAGCTCCTTTGGAATTAGTTTTGCAAAGTTATCTGCATCATTATAAGGCATTCCCATAACACGCGCAACATCTCTAATTACCGCCTTTGCCTTCATCATACCAAAGGTAACCACTTGCGCAACATTATGCCTGCCATATTTTTCTGTAACATAGTCTAAAATCTCTCCGCGCCGATTTTGACAAAAATCCATATCAATATCAGGCATACTCACGCGCTCAGGATTTAAAAACCGCTCAAAAAGCAAATCGTATTTTAAAGGATCAATATTTGTGATTTCTAAACAAAATGCCACCAAACTCCCAGCAGCACTTCCCCTACCCGGACCTACTGGGATTCCACGCTCTTTTGCCGCACGCACAAAATCCCATACAATTAGCATATAACCAGAAAATTTCATAGAATTAATGATTTCTATTTCTTTTTCTAAACGCTCTTTATATTTTGTATGCTCTTCTTTTGGAATCCTTATAAGACGCTTCTCTAAACCTTCTCTGCATTTATAAGCAAAATACTCGCTATCTTGCGTGAAATCCTTTCCTTCAGCCTTAGCATATTCTTGCGTGAATTTAAAACTAGGAGGCGTTGGATCCCCTAAATGCAACTCTAAATTACATTTATCTGCAATCTCTTGCGTGTTTGCTAATGCTTCAGGCAAATCTGCATAAAGCTCTGCCATTTGCTCTGGAGTTTTGACATAAAATTCTTGCACAGTGTGGCGCATACGATTAGGATCATTAAAGTCTTTGCCAAAGCCGATACAAAATGCCACTTCCTGCGCTGTGGAATCGCTTTGCCTTGTGTAATGCGTGTCGTTTGTGGCAATGATTTTAATCCCCGTTTCTTGTGAGAGCCTTAAGAGTTGATGATCAATAAATTGTTGCTCCTCAATGCCGTGGCGCATAAGCTCTAAATAAAAATCCTCACCAAAGATTTCTTTATACTCTAATGCAACTTCCTTTGCCCTATCATAACCCTTGCGCCCCTTGTTATCATCTTTTTTTACATTCAAATGCCATTGCACTTCGCCATTTAAACACGCACTGCTACAAATTAGCCCTGCACTGCGCTCTCTTAACATTTTTTTACTAATGCGTGGCTTCATATGGAATCCATACAAACACGCTTGAGAGCTTAGATACATTAGGTTTTTATAACCTTCTAAATTCTTTGCGTATAGGCATAAATGGAAGCGTTGATTGCTTTTATCACCAATTTCTTCTGCATTGTGCAAATAAGCCTCCATTCCTAAAATAGGCTTAATCCCCTCAGCTTTCATCGCCTTATAAAACTCAATTGCGCCAAACATATTGCCGTGGTCTGTCATTGCCACACTATCCATTCCACATTCTTTGATTTTTTTAGCAAGCACTTTAATTTTATTCAAGCCATCTAATAAAGAATATTCCGTATGCAAATGCAAATGCGTAAATTTTGGAGCTTGACTCATTTTCAAACCTTTTAAAAAATTTGTGCGATTCTAACCTAAACTAACTAATAGAGATATAAGACTCGCTTTAAGGGCGCAGTGTTTTTAGCTCTTGTGTAATTTTTTCTAATTTTTGGCGTTGCTCAACTAACGCATTTTGATTTGTTTCAAGCACAACTTTAGGCGCATTTGCTACAAATTTTTCATTCTTTAGCATTGCTTCTAACTTAATAATTTCTTTTTGTGTTTTTTGCGCTTGTTTTTCTAAACGCTCAATAATAGGTGTTAAATCAATATCAGCAATGGGTAAATACGATTCTAACTTTTCTGTAATATCCACAATGCAATTTGGAATCTTTTCTTGCACAATCTCTAGCGATTCCACCTTTGCAAGCTTACAAACATAGCTAGTGAATAGCACTTGCATAGATTGTGGAATATCCACATTCACATACGCCTTAGCAATCTTTTGATTTGCTAAATCAATGGTAGCCTTAGCGCGTCTAATAGAAACAATGGAATCTAAAATCTTGCTAAAAGTCGCAAAGTTCTCCGCATTTGTGTAGCTTAGACTTGGAAAGGGGCGCACCATAATAGAGCCACTTTGCTCTAACTCTGAGCCATCTAGCCTATGCCACAAATAATCGCTAACAAAAGGCATATAAGGGTGCAATAAAAGTAGAGATTCCTTAAACACAGCACCAAGCTCAAGGATGGAATCCTTATCCGCCTTGCTTAGCTCAATCCCCCAATCACAAAACTCATTCCACAAAAAGCGATACAGCACGCTTGCACCATCATTAAAACGATAGGATTCCAAATGCTCACGCACTTCCTTGATATTTTGACTCAAAAGCTCGGTAAAATATTGTCCAAGCGGAGTTTTTGGAATGCCAAGCTCGCTTAAATTTGGAAATCTCTCCGCATTTAAAAGTAAGAAATTTGTCGCATTATAAAGCTTGTTTGTGAAGTTTTTTGACACTTCCATTTGTTGCGATGAGAGCTTCACATCACGCCCCTGCGCACAAAGAATCGCTAAAGTAAAGCGCAACACATCAGCACTATATTCTTCAATTTTTTCTAAAGGATCTACCACATTGCCTTTAGATTTACTCATTTTATTCCCAAATTCATCGCGCACAAGAGCGTGTAAATAAATATCAGGATAAGGAAGCGTCTTTAAGAAATGCTCCCCCATCATTAGCATTCTAGCCACCCAAAAAAACAAAATATCAAACCCTGTAATTAAAAGAGAATTAGGATAAAACTCCTGCATATCATTAAGATTCCATAATTCCCCCTTACCAAACTCACCATTTGCACACCCAAGTGTTGAAAAGGGCCACAACGCCGAGCTAAACCAAGTATCTAGCACATCAGGATCTTGCGTAATATTCAAGCTCTCACAATGCTTGCACGATTTTGGAGTCTCCACACTTGCAAATTGCCCCCCACAATCCCCACAATAAAACACAGGAATTTGATGCCCCCACCAAAGTTGCCTTGAAATACACCAATCACGCAATTCACGCATCCAAGCATTATAATTATTCTTCCATTGTTGCGGAAAGAAACGGCTTGCATCTGCATTTATCTTTTCAATCGCTCCAACTGCCACTTCCTTTTTCAAAAACCATTGCTTTGAAAGGTAGGGCTCTATCACATTCCCACAGCGATAGCAATGCCCCACTTGATTCTTATAATCTTCAATTTTTTCCACAAATCCAAGCGATTCTAACTTTTCTACAATGCGACTTCTTGCTTCTAATCGCTCTAATCCTACAAATTCCCCCGCATTTTCATTTAAGATTCCATCTTTATCAAAAATCACAATCTGCTCTAAATTATGCCGCCTCCCCACTTCATAGTCATTCACATCGTGTGCAGGCGTTACCTTAACCGCCCCTGTTCCAAACTCCCTATCCACATAAGAATCCGCAATAATAGGAATCTTTCGCCCAAGCAATGGTAGCACAACGCTTTTTCCAATTAAATGCCTAAAACGCTCATCTTGTGGATTTACCATTACCGCACTATCGCCAAAGTAAGTTTCAGGACGCGTGGTAGCCACCACAACATAATCCTTGCTATCTTCTAAGAAATAACGCAAATAATACAACTTGCCCTGATTCTCTCTATACTCCACTTCAATATCCGATAATGCGCCATCGTGCGTGCACCAATTAACTAGATACTCCCCTTGAATAATCAAGCCTTCATCATAAAGTTTGACAAAAACTTCCCTAACAGCATTTTGTAAGCCTTCATCCATCGTAAAGCGCGTCCTACTCCAAGCAGGCGAGCTTCCAAGTTTGCGCATTTGATTTAAAATCATCCCCCCGCTTTTTTCTTTCCACTCCCACACCTTTTTAATAAACCCCTCACGCCCTAAATCTTCTTTTTGGATTCCATCTTTTAAGAGTTGCTTTTCTACCACATTTTGCGTGGCAATCCCAGCGTGATCTAAGCCCGGCTGCCACAGCGTTTTATAGCCATCCATCCTTTTAAATCGCGTGATAATATCAATAAGCGTATGATTTAATGCGTGTCCAATGTGCAAACTCCCTGTAACATTTGGTGGTGGAAGCATAATACAAAAATTTTTGCCACTCTTTTGGATTGCTTTATTGCCATCAATCTCAAAATACCCCGCCTTCTCCCAAAACTCATAATACCGACTCTCCACTTCTTTAGGATTATAAGAAGTTGCCTTTTGTGAAGATTGTGTTTGTTGCATAAAAAGCCTTTTTATCTTAGCAATTAAAAACTGGAATGCTTTTTGCTAAGTTGCTAGATGAATTTTTAATCTCAAAATTCTACCAAAGATTCTTTAAAATCTATTTTCAACAGGAAGTTCATAAAAATAGGCTTTGGAATAAAAACTTTATGGTAGAATTAAACTGACAAACAAGGAGTGCATTATGAAAGGCGAAAGGTTTCAAGTTAAATCCCCCATTTTAGGTTTTGATAATATCAGCGAAGTAAGCTTTGCAGAAGTAGATGATGGTGCATTAGCATTTCTCTCTATGGATAATAATGCGGAATTGCTTTTAATTAACCCCTATAAAGTGCGTGAATACTCTTTTGAAGTGCCAACAGCAATCCAAATACTATTGGATATGAAATCTAGCTCTAATGTGAAAGTCTTTTGCGTGTTTGTGCGCGAAAATGAAGCAGAAGTGCGCATTAATTTCTTAGCCCCCATTATTTTAAATTTTGATAATAACACGCTTGCCCAAGTTGTGCTAAACACAAAAGATTATCCAAACTTTGGTGTTGCAGAATCCATTAAGAACTACATCAAAGCGTAATTAATTGCCCTTATCCCATCTAAATTCCCAGCAAAAAGAAGCTTGCCAAGCCCCAAGCGGATACAATCTAGTCATCGCATCTGCTGGCACAGGTAAGACTTCTACTATTGTTGGGAGAATCTCTTTTTTGCTTCAAAATGGAATCCTTCCTAGCGAAATTCTACTTTTAACCTTTACCAACAAAGCCGCTGCTGAAATGCTATCCCGCCTTAGCACAAAATTTGATGCAAAAATTGTTAAAAATATTGAAGCAGGCACTTTTCACGCCGTTGCTTATCGGCATTTAAAGGCTAAGGATTCTGTCATCTTAAAGCAACCAAAAGAACTAAAAGTGCTTTTTAAAAGCCTATATGATAAACGCATTTTTTTAAATGCGCAAGAAAATACTCCTTATAGCGCAAACTATCTGTATGATTTGTTTTCCCTTTATTTTAATGCGACAATTTCTGAGAGCTTTGCAGAATGGTTAAAGCATAAAAACTCTCAACAACTAGAATATGCAGAGATTTATTTAGATGTTTGGGAGGAATTTAAAGCCCTAAAGCAAGAATATCACTATGTAGATTACAACGACTTATTGCTAAACTACAAAGCAAGCTTGCTACAAAATATGGAATCGCATTTATATAAAGAAGTCTTGGTAGATGAATACCAAGACACAAATCCTTTGCAAGATTCCATTCTCCAAGCATTAAACCCACCATCACTCTTTTGTGTAGGCGATTATGACCAAAGCATTTATGCTTTTAACGGAGCGGATATTAGCATTATTGCTAGCTTTAAAGAGCGTTATCCTAATGGAAAAATTTATAGCTTAACGAAAAATTATCGCTCCACAGCATCAATCTTAAACCTTGCAAATCGCGTCATTGAAAAAAATCCGCGCATTTATCCTAAAAAACTTGAAGTCGTAAAGACGCAAAACTTTGGAAACCCTGAACTGCTTGTGTATGAGGAGCTATTTTTACAATACGCAGGAATTGCCAATAAAATCAAGCTATCAAACCGCTCTTACCAAGAAATTGCTATCATTTTTAGAAACAATTCTAGTGCTGATGGCATTGAAGCTAGCTTGCGTGAAATTGGGATTCCAACACGCCGCAAAGGGGGAGTTAGCTTTTTTGACTCTAAAGAAGTGGTGTATATGCTAAATCTATGCACCTTGCTTTTTAATCCAAAGGATATGATGGCTTTTATCCACACTCTAAGCCACACAAAAGGAATCGGAAACGCCTTAGCAAAAGACATTTACGAAGCCTTATTGCTTTTAGGGAAGGGAAATTTAAGGCAAGGAATCTTACATCCAGATGCTACCATTAAAGAGCCTTTCAAAAAAGGAATCCAAAACACACAACTAGGACTTTTTGATGATTTTTTAGAATTCAATAACACAGCGCGATTCCACACACTACCCTTAGAGGAAGGTTTTAAAAACAATGCTATTTTAAGCCATCCTAAGCTAACTAAAGAGGGGGCAGAATTTTTAAACGCCCTGTATTGTTTTTTTAAGTTTTTTAACACTTACGATAAGCCCTACACATTAATCGCTAAGATGCAGATGCTACCGATTTTTCAAATCGTCGCACAAAAGTTTGCAAAAGAGAGAGCCATCACAAAAGAAGGTGTGATTTTAGAAGAAAAACGCCAAGAAGCCCTAGAGAAAATTCATCGTAAAATCTCTCTTTTAAAAAACTTAGCAGAGCATTATGAGGACATAGGACGCTTTTTAAATGCAATGATTCTAGGTTCTAATGAAATGAGTGAGGGGGAAGGAGTGCATCTCCTTAGCATTCACGCTAGCAAGGGATTAGAGTTTTCTGAAGTGTATATCGTAGATTTAATGGAAGGGAGATTTCCTAACAAAAAGCTAATGCAACAAGGCGGAAGCTTAGAAGAAGAGCGCAGATTGTTTTATGTCGCCATAACACGCGCCAAAGAGAATCTTTATCTTAGCTATGCCAAAAAAGATGCACTAAAAAATATGAATTACGAAGGCTCAACCTTTCTTTATGAAGCCGGACTTTTAAAAAGCTCTTTAACTTAATTTAGATTCCATTTACTCAATAAATCTCTAATAATTCAAAATCTTTTATAATTGTCTTCTTTGGTGTATAAGGCTTTGCAAACTCATTGCCAACCTGATAAATGGGTAAAAACTTAAAATCACTTGAAACAAAATCTTCCCCATAAACATAAAAATGTTCTTGCTTTTCTTGCTCTTTTCTTTCCTTGTGCTCCTTAGGCACTTTTGGAAGCTCTAATGCCACACGCTGCATATCTTTTCCCTTAAAATATGATTCCAATTCTTTAATGCGCCAAGCAACTTCTTGATAATACTTCTCTGCTTGCGTATTTGCGCTTGTGCTTTTTTTCCAACTATAACCTTTATTATAGGACTTGATGATATTCTTCCAATTTCCCTTATGCTCCTTTTGCCAAAACTTCAGCTCCAAAATCGCAATTTTTGCGGCAAACTCATCGTCCTCTACAAGCATTGCACCCACCATATTTTGCGTAAAACCATTTTGCTTTAATTGCGGATAGCGGTTAATCACTCCGGGTATATAAGCGTGAAAATTCCCTGCACTTGGATCTTGAAAATTCATTTTATACTCACCTGCACAAGACTCTTTCCAAGCAATTGCTGCAAGTGTTAGCCCAAACCCTTCACTCTCTCCTGCAAGATAAGAGCGCAAAAGCACTTCTTTTTGGGATTTTGAAAACTGCGCTAAAGGGACACAAGCATTTTTAAAATCGACTTTTGGAGCAGCAAATGCAACACCAAAAAGCATCAAACTTAAAATAATCCTTTGCATAACAACTCCTTATGCAAGTGTCATAGCAATTTTTATTCCAAATCCTACTTGCTTAAAACCTTTAGAAATCTATACATAAAGGTTTTTTAGCATAGTTTCATAAGCTTTTTTAGTCCCGGGTCGCACATCCGTCATAAGACTTACAATAATAATCACCAAAGAAGCCGCAACAAAACCCGGCACAATTTCATAGAGTGGAAAATTAAAAGCTACTGCTAAGAAATTTTTCCAAATTACCACCACAACAGCCCCTGTAATCATCCCTGCAATAGCACCCCAGCGCGTCATTCTACTCCAAAAAAGAGAGAACAGCATTACTGCTCCAAAACTTGCTCCAAAACCTGCCCACGCATAAGCGACTATGCTTAAAACACTTGAATTTTTATCCGTAGAAATAACAAAGGCAACTAAAGCCACAAGCAAAACACCGATTCTACCTAGCCTCATTACATTTTGTGCGCTAGCATCTTGTTTGAAAATACGGCGATAAAAATCCTCTGCCAAAGTAGAGCTTGACACAAGAAGTTGCGAACTAGCCGTGCTCATAATGGCAGCTAAAATAGCACTAAGTAAAACCCCCGCTATCCAAGAATTAAAGAGAAGCTGACTCATTACGATAAAAATTTTTTCAGGATCCTGCAAACTTAAGTTAAATTTATACACATAAGCCACACCTAAAATCCCTATAAAACACGCTCCAATAAGAGAAATTACCATCCAAGAAATCCCTACAAAAGTAGCAATTGGTATCTCTTTTGTAGAACGAATGGACATAAAGCGCACCAAAATATGTGGCTGTCCAAAATACCCAAGCCCCCAAGCAAGAGCTGAAATCATAGCAAGCGTTGAAACTCCTTCTCCCATAGACAAATGTTGCGGCTTAATTTGTGTGATGATTTGCATAGCCTCATCATAGCCACCAAGATTAGATAGCATTACCAAGGGCACAACTATCAAAGCACCCATCATCAAAAGCCCCTGAACCATATCTGTCCAACACACTGCCTTATATCCACCCAAAAAGGTATAAACTACGATAATAAGTGTGCCAATACTAAGGGCATAACCATAATCAATTCCAAAAGTGCTTTCAAAAAGCTTCGCCCCTCCTACAAGTCCAGCAGAAACATAGAAAGTAAAAAATACTAAAATCACCACCGCACACACAATGCGTAAAATGTGCTTATCATCATCAAAGCGCGTTTCAAAATAATCAGGTATAGTAATGCTATTTGCAATCACGCTTGTATAGATTCTAAGCCTTTTTGCCACAAAACTCCAATTCAAAAATGCCCCCACGCTAAGTCCTATGGCAATATAACTCTCCACAAGCCCACTTGCATATAAAGCTCCGGGTAAGCCTAGCAAAAGCCACCCACTCATATCGCTAGCCCCAGCACTTAGAGCTGAAACCACAGGACCAAGTGAACGACCGCCCAAAAAGTAATCCTCTGCACTTTTATTACTCTTAAAAAAATAAAAACCAATAAAAAGCATTAAAGCAGAATAAGCAATAAAAGTGATAGCAATTGGCACATTAATTGTAATAGATTCCATATTTTTCCTTTTTAATGATTTAAAGCACGAGAACCCAAATTTCCATAGCGATGATAGGATATACTTAGTGCTTTTTCATTATGATAATACAACAACTCAAAGCGTCCATTTAATAAAGGCTTATCGCGGATAATGATTTTTGCTTCTTTTGCGCAAGCTTGATATAAAGAATCAGTCTTATCTGCTTGAGCGTGATAACGGATCCTCTCAAATTTAGTGCTTTGAGCAATAAATTGTTCTTTGCTTTCCTTCACAAACTTCGCTTGCAAGCTAGCTTTCTTACAAATCTCACTAGCTAGCTTGATGATTTCTTGCTCGTCGTGGCTGATATAAAGTTCTATGTCTAAAGTGTTTGCAGCTAAAACTACTCCCAAAACATCTTGCAAATTATCATTCTCGCACACCCTAAAGGCTATGTTTTTAATCTTTGTGTAGGAGAAAAGATTATCCTCACCACGGATATTGACATAGTCTTTTGCTACACCAAACTCGTGCTTGTAGTGATAGGCGTAAGACTGCGCCATTACAATAGCATTATACATAGCCTTTTTAGCACTCTCATCAATGCGTAAATCAAGCTTCTGCAAAGCTTTTGAGAAGCTATTTTCTAGCACATTTGTATCCACCTTTGCACTTATATTTGTAAATTGCGTGATATAGTTGTAAATCCCCACTTTTCTACCAAAGCCTATAGCAGATTTTTTCACCCCACCAAAAGGCTGTCTTAACACGATAGCACCTGTTGTAGGCTTGTTGATATAAATATTGCCTGCTTCAATATGTGTGTGAAAATACTCCCATTCGCGCTCATCTAAGCTCTCAAATCCAGCCGTAAGCCCATATCCTGTGGAATTAACAAGGGCAATCGCCTCTTGCAAATCCTTTGCTCTCATCACGCTTAATATTGGCGCAAACAGCTCATTCATATGCGTAAAAGCACCCTTTTTAACACCATATTTGATACCCGGCGTCATTAAATGGGGATTATCATCAATAAATGTAGGTTTCAATGCCCACTCTTCACCAGATTCTAGCACATTCATAGCTTTTAAAAGCTTCTCGCTTGGCTTATCACACAATGCCCCCAACTTATTTTTAAACACAAAAGGATTGCCCACAGCTAAAGAGCTTGCTGCATCTACAAGGGTTTTTTTAAACTCTTCATCATCATACACCTCATCCTCTAGCACAAGCAAAGAAGTCGCCGAGCATTTCTGCCCAGAATTTGAAAAGGCAGAGTGGATAATGTTTTTCACTGCACTATCTCTATCAGCAAATTTAGAAACTATGGTAGCATTTTTACCCCCTGTTTCTGCGCTTAAAAGCAGAGTTGGGTTTGCTTTTAGCATAGCATATGCTGTGTCTTCACCGCCTGTTAAAATAGAAAAATTTATCGCCGCATCACTTAAAATGTGTGTGGATATATCGCTACCCTTAGCAGGCAGGAAAATCAGAGCATCCTTTGGAATCCCAGCATCCCAGAAGCATTGACAAAGCATAAAGCCTGTGAGTGTTGAGAGTGATGATGGCTTATAGAGCACAACATTACCCGCTGCTAATGGGGCTGCTATCGTGCCTACTGAAATACCCACAGGAAAATTCCACGGCGCAATGGTAACACCTATACCCTTTGGCGTGAAAGTTGTCTGTGGGTTCTGTTCTCTAAGCTTTTGTAAAGAATGCGGATAAAACTCCACAAAATCAATAGCCTCGCTTACTTCAGGATCAATCTCTAAAAAAGTCTTGCCTGTCTCTAATGCCGCAAGCCCTATCAAATCACCCCTACGCTCACGCATAAGTTGCGCTACTTTTGCTAAAATCGCATAAATTTCTTCAAAGCTTTTTTGGGGATATGTAGAAGCCTTAGCCACTTCTAAAGCATTTTTTAACTCCTTTTCACCAGCTAGATGCGCCTTTCCTATGGTGCGATTTGTGATTTTGTCTTTGACTTCTAGGGTGTTTAAGCACGCCTTTTTACAATCTAGCTCTCCAATAACAGGATAAACAGCATAAGCACTCAAATTCTCATACTTAGCCCTAATAGTTTCAGCCCATAGGCGATTTTGCGCTAGGATAAAATCTGTATCGCTTTCATTGTGGAATGTTTTTGTCTCAAATGAGCTTGGCACTTTAGAGATTTGATTTCTGTTTTGCGTTCTGCGTGTGGTATTATCAAGGCTTTTTATACCATCAAGTGCGTTTAAAAAGATAGCTTTTTGCTCCTCCCAAGCCTTTGAATCAACTTGTAAATTGAAAAAATAGCGCATAAAGTTATCTTCACTTGTATTTTCATCAAGACGGCGCACGAGATAAGCGATAGCATTGTTGAAATGCGATTCATCACACACAGGGGCATAGAGAATTACATCGTGCATTTTAGAAAGCTCATAAGAACACTGCAAACTCATACCCTCTAGCATTTCAAAGGTAAAGCTAGCCTGCGCTCCTGCCTCATTAATGCGCGTATAAGCATAGGCAATTTCAAAGATATTATGGCTTGCTATGCCGATATTTATGTATTTAAAATTTTCATTTTCTAGCACCAAATCAAGCATTTTATTGTAATTGCTATCAGTATCCATCTTTTTGCTAAAGGTCGGCAGCTCCCAGCCTCTTTGACTTGCTATAGTTTCTTCGCTCTCCATATTTGCGCCTTTAACGAAGCGAATTTTAATAGGCTGCATACCCTTTAAAACCCTTTCTTTTGAAAAGGCAAGTAACTTTTCAAGGTATCCATAAGAATCAGGAATATAAGCTTGCAAGACAATCCCTGCTCTAATGTCAAACTTCGCTACACTCTCCATAAAGGCAGCTACTGTGAGCTCTAAATCCCTAAACTCTTCCATATCTAAATTGATAAATTTGCTCACACCTTGCTTTTTCTCTTCTTCTAATGCAATAGCATAGAGTTTATCAAGTCTTTTTACCACTTCATCTTTAGAATAGTCAAAATCTATGATGTTAATTTGTGAAAAAATAGTCGTGATTTTGATAGAAATATAAGTGATATAGCTTGATTGTAGAGCCTCTTCATATTTTTGCATACGATATTTGCTCTCCATCTCGCCTAGCACCTCTTCGCCGATGAGATTGACATTAAGCGTGATATTTTGCTCCTGCTTGCGTCTAGCGATGTGTGGAGCTAGAAAACTCTCACTAGAATCTAAAACCATAGCCTTTGTGTCATTGCGCAAATGTGAGATGAAAAATGGCACACTAAGCTTGGGAGCGAGTTTGCCAATATGCAAAAAAGTAAAAAGCAAACATTTCTCAAATGCAGAGAAAAAATCCGCTATACCATATTTACCTAGCGTGTGTTCTATCAGCTCAAAACTCGCATTTGCATCTTTGCAACGAAAAGAGCGATCAAGTAATTCTATGAGCATAACTTTATTTGTAGGATTGTTTAGGAGTTTTTGCATTTTAGCGTGAAATTGCCTTTCAGTGGTAGATAAATTTTTAGCAATTGCACACTGCAATTCTTCAGCTAAAATCAATGCCTTGTGTACCATTTTGTAATAATCCTTTCATTTTTTCAAAATAATACAAAAAAATGCTTTATCTTTACATTATTTTAAGGCAATACTTACTCATGGCATTTTAATTTGTATAATTTAGTAACAATTTAAAATAAAAAAAACAATGCTTTATTAGAAATCACTTTTACATTTTTATTGAACAAGTTTTAATTTAAAAGTAGCAACCGCTCCGCTTTTATCTTTACGATTTTCCAATGTTACACTCCCTCCAAGCGCAGTTGCTGCTTTGTTTGCTAAAAACAATCCCAACCCCATTCCTTCCTGTTCTCCACTTCTTTTAAAAGGTGCGAAAACATCAAAGTCTGTGGCAATTCCACCCCCTTCATCTAGCACTTCTATTTTTAAGATTCCATTTTCTACATAGCTTTTTAAGCATACCGCCTTATCTTTTGGAGTAAATTTAAACGCATTTTGCAAGAAATTTTGAACAATTTGTCTTAGTAATACTAGCTTAATTGGAATCTCTAAACCCTGTGTTTGAAGAATACAATCAAATTTCCTATCTTTGTGTAACAATGCAAAATCCCTTACAATACTCTCTAGCACACTTTGAACATCAATCCTTTTTGCATTCTCCATTGGCAAAGCGTGCATCAAATCAAAAAGCACTTTAATACTAGCTTGTGCTTCATCGACACTTTTTATATTTTCCCTCAATGCATCAACATACATCTCATTCTTACGCTGTTTTAAGAGCGTAACCTCACATTTTGCCTTAATGACTGCTAAGGGAGTTTTTAGCTCGTGTGCGATTCCACTATAAAGCTGTTTTTGAGCTGTATAATATGTTTCTATACGCTCTAAAAATGCTATGAGTGCTTGTGTTATGGGAGTCTTTGGAATTGTAATAGGATTTAAATGCTTCACTTTTAATGCGTTTAAAGCAGTAATTACCCCCTTAAATTGCTCTTTTAGATTCCTTTTATTTTGCCACATCAACACTGCAATCATCATCCAAACAATAACATTCAAAAACACCAAAGCCAAACCCAATAAATTTAAAAGCCTAACTTCTTGTGTAATATCTTGCGCAATTTGTAGCGTTTTATCTTGGAAGGGTATTTGCAAAACATATTCCAAGCTCCCTGCATTAATGTGTTTTTTAAAAGCAATGCTTGGTGTTTTAAAATCCAAAATTGCAACTCCTTCTAAAAGCGTATCATCAAAATATTGATGGGCAATTTTTTGGAGTTTGGATTCTATATTATCATAAGTTGTGGTGTGAGCATAAACATAAAAAAGTATAGAAAGCACCGCCAAAAAGGCGATAAAAGCACATATAAAAACTTTTTGCAATAAACTAAGCACCTTTTGGATAGCAGAATCTATATCCCCTGCGTCTTACTGTCTCAATGGTTGCAATATTAAGTGGCTTATCCATTTTTTGACGGATTTGATTGATTGCTACTTCAATAACATTTGGCGTTACAAGCTCTGGCTCCTCCCAAATTGCATCTAGTAATTGCTCTTTTGAAACAATTTGATCTCTATGGCGTGCAAGATGCGTTAGCACTTCAAAAGGCTTGCCCTTAAGCTCAATTTCTTGTCCTTTGTAAGTAATTTTTTCCTCATCAGGATTAATCACTAAATCTTCAATTTCAATAAGATTTGTCCCACCAAAACGCAAGCGCGCTTCAATTCTAGCAACCAAAACACTAAAATCAAAGGGTTTTGCTAAGAAATCATCAGCCCCCGCCTTTAAAGCTTCTACTTCACTTTGCGCATCATCCTTTGCAGAAATAATAACAACTGCTGTGCGCGGTGATTTATTTTTGACTTGATTAATAATCTCTAAACCATTTCCATCCGGCAACATCCAATCCACAAGCACCAAATCATAATTACGAATGCTAATATAATATGCACCATCTTTTAAATTTTCTGCGACATCAGTTTGATAATTAAACTCATTTAAGCCCTCAGTAATCGTCTTATTAAGGCTAACTTCATCTTCAATAATCAAGATTCTCATCCCTTATATCCTTAGTGATAGAATTAAAAAATTTCAGAATTGTATCATAACTTTAGCTATTTTTAAACAAAGTTTTATGAAAAATTAAAAAAATAATAAGGATTTTTTAATATTAAAGGAATGATTTTGGATTCCGCATTTTAAATGAAATTTATCAATGCACGGAATCCAAACTTTAAAAGATTAAATTCTACGCTGCTTTAAAACATCAGCTATCAAAAAGGAAAGTTCAATCGCTTGGCTTGCATTCAATCTAGGATCGCATTGTGTGTTGTAGTTACAGCCCAAATTTTCTTCTGTAATTGCTTGCATTCCCCCAACACATTCTGTTACATCTTCCCCTGTCATCTCTAAATGCACGCCACCAGCATAAGTCCCCACACTCCTATGAATCTCAAAAAACGCTTTCACTTCACTCAAAATACTATCAAAAGAACGGGTTTTATAACCACTGCTTGCCTTTGTTGTATTGCCGTGCATTGGATCAATACTCCACACAATCTCTTTGCCCTCACTCTTAATGGATTTTAAGAGTTTTGGAAGTTTTTGAAGAATTGCATCTGCACCCATACGCACAATCAAATTCAAACGCCCTGCTTCATTATTTGGATTTAAAATCTCACAAATCCCTAAAATATCATCTTTTGTAGCATTTGGTCCAATTTTTACGCCCACAGGATTTTCAACACCGCGCAAAAATTCTAAATGTGCGCCATCTAAATTGCGCGTGCGCTCGCCAATCCAAAGCATATGCGCAGAACAATCATACCAATCACCCGTTAAATGATCTTTGCGCGTTAATGCTTCTTCATAATTTAAAAGCAATGCTTCGTGGGAAGTGAAAAACTCTGTTTCGTGTAGCGTTGGTGTGTTTTTTGCAGTGATTCCACACGCCTCCATAAATGCTAAAGTCTGCGTGATTTTATCTGCCATTTCACAAAATCTTTCACTTTGCACACTATTTACAAAATCAAGATTCCACCTTTGCACTTGATTTAAATCTGCTAAACCACCTTGTGCAAATGCACGGATTAAATTTAATGTAGCAGCAGATTGATGATAAGCTTGTAAAATTCTCTTAGGATCAGCCTCTCTAGCCTCAGCACTAAACTCCATTCCATTAATAATATCCCCACGATAGCTTGGCAATGTGATTCCATCAATGGTTTCTGTGTCATTACTTCTAGGTTTTGCAAATTGCCCCGCTAAGCGTCCAACTTTCACAACTGGACAGGCTCCTGCATAAGTTAAAACTACTGCCATTTGCAAAATCACTTTAAATAAATCCCGAATCCTTACTGCATTAAAATGCACAAAACTCTCTGCACAATCCCCACCCTGTAATAAAAAAGCTTCGCCCTTTGAAACCTTTGCCAAGTGCGCCTTGAGCGATCTTGCTTCTCCTGCAAAAACCAAAGGGGGATATTGACTAAGTTCATTTTGGATGCGATTTAATGCTTCTAAGTCTTTATAAATAGGTTGCTGTAACGCAATTTTATCACGCCAGCTTTTAAGATTCCAATTTGTTGCTTGCATAAAATATCCTAATAATTATTTTTACTATAAACTCTATATTATTTGATAGATTAAAGTGGATATTCTACCGCACAAAAAATAAAATCATTCTTTTACTGCACCTTGCTTTTATTTGCCTAAATACACTTGGCGTGGGCGTGTAATTCTTGCGTGTGGATTTTTAATATGCTCCATAACTTGCGCACACCAACCCGGCATTCTACCAATCACAAAAATAGGCGTAAATAGAGTTACAGGAATCCTAAGGGCAGTTAAAATAATTCCACTATAAAAATCCACATTAGGATAAAGATTTCTTTCTTTAAAATAATCATCATTGAGTGCGACTTCTTCAAGCTTTTCAGCAATCTCACTTAAGCGTGCATTCATTTTAATGCCTTTTTTGTTTAACTCATCTTTTAATGCTTTAATTGCTTTTGCACGCGGATCATAACTTTTATACACGCGATGCCCAAAGCCCATTAGCCTAAAGGGATCATTTTTATCTTTTGCACGCTCTATAAACTTATCGACATTATTCACATCACCAATTTCTGCAAGCTGCACCAAAACTTTCTCATTAGCTCCCCCGTGTGCTGGTCCCCAAAGCGCATTAATGCCCGCAGAAATCGCTGCATAGGGATGCACACCTGTGGAAGCAACATTGCGCACCGTTGTTGTAGAAGCATTTTGTCCGTGGTCTGCGTGCAGAGTAAAAATTTTATCTAATGCTTCCACTTCCAAAGGCGTAATTTCTTCTTCCCCTTTAAGCGTATATTTTAACTTCCCATCTGGATACGCACGCAACATATAAAGAAAATTCTCCACATAATCCCTACTAATATCTGGATAAACAAAGGGAATACCAATGGAATTGCGATAAGAAAATGCTACCAAAGTTGTGATTTTTGCAATGATTCTACGCGCCATTGTTTGGTAATCCTTTTCTTCTTCCATTGCATTATGATCAAAATAAAATGTAGAAAGTGCCGCTACTGCTGAACTTAAATTTGCCATAGGATGCCCGCCATCTGGAAATGCACTAAAGATATTTATCAGCCCTTCGTGCAAAAATCCACGATGACGCAATTCTAAGTCAAACTCTTTAGATTCCTTTTCATCTTTTGGTGCTTCACCTGTGATTAATAGCTTTGCAACATCTGTAAAGCGATATTTTTCCACAATCTCTTCAATTGGCAAACCCTTATAGAGCAAATGTCCATTTTTACCATCAACAAAGCTAATTGTGGATTGACAACCTGCTGTTGAACCATAACCTGGATCATAGGAAAAAATATTTGTGCGCTCAAATAATTTACTAAAATCAACCGCCTTAGGACCCCTTGTGCAGTCAATCAAATCAAAATCAAACTTTTCGCCTGTTTCATTATTAATCAGTGTAATCGTTCCCATACTTAATTCCTTAAATAAATTTGAATTTTTCCCTATTCTAACGCACTTTTTTCAAATAAGTCAAAAAAATGTTTAAATCTTTCCCAAAAATTTACCAATTTTTGATAATTTTACACATCCTTAATGGTAGATAATATCAATATCACTACTTGGATTAAATTCAAAAATCTCCGTATCCATTTTACCATCCACCACAATATTAGAAAAAAGAATTTCCACTTTATTAGCAAAACCATCGCTAAAATGCACCTCTTTTAAGATTCCATTCTCTAGCAATAATGTGTATTTTTGCTGCAAAATCTCTGCTTCATAATGGTTATCTTTTACCTTTTTTGCATTCTTTAGCAGGCTTAGTAAATCCATATTTTCTTGCAATTGCGTAAAAATTGCCTGCTTTAACTTCGGTTCAAAAATAATCATTGTTGCATTATGGATATAAATCTCTTTAGGGATTGGCACTTCATACTTCCAAAGCACACTAGTTGGTGCTAGAGCCTTAAGTGTTCCTGTGTATTTTAAAACACTTCCCTGCCCCTCAAAGGAATGCACCCTTTGTTCAAAATTTGCACTAAAACTTTGGATTACCTGTAAATCCTTTGCCTCTGCTAGCGCATTTAAAACACAAATAACGATTCCAACTTTTAAAAAATTTTTTATAAAAACTCTTAAACTTCTCATCGCAAAGACTCTAATGTTTAGAATCTTTATGCAAGAAATATAGCCCAACAGCAAGCGATAAAATAGAAATTGCAAAGAAAAGCATATCCTGCGAAGTTTTCAATCCCATATTTAGAACTTTTGAGAAAAACGCCACAATAAGAGCCATAACAATCACTTTAGCCAACTTATCTTTAAGCTGATCTAAAGTATGGATTTCTAAGACTTTAGATTGACTTTCATCTTTAATTTCAATTTTAGCAATAAATAATTCATACAAACCAAAGGCAAAAATTAAAAGCACCACAGCAATCAAATACAAGTCAATTGCCATAATAATAGAATTTAACAAAATTGTATGGATGTCCGCTTCATCGGCTAATGCACCCATATAATACAAATAAGTTTCTTTTGCTACCTTTATAATATCCACACTTGCTACAATAAACAGCAAAATTGATCCAATCAGCGATAAAACCACTGCCAAAAGGATAAACAACCGCGCATTCCACATTAATTTTTCAAACAATACTCTCAAAGATAAAATCCTTCTTTCAAAATAAATGGCAATTATAGCAAAAACTTGCGCATTGCTTTACCCTTAAACATTGAGCATTAATTTTTATATTATGCAACTTTAAGCATAATTTTTTAGATTCCATTTTAGAATTTATCTCCAACACACAAAATAAGGAAAGAATGATGCGTTATCTGTATCTACTGCTTACAATGGTTTTCTTTTATGCTTGTTCCTCTACGGATTACACAAACCGCTCACAACTAATGCTTTTAAACGCAGAGGAGGAAATAACACTTGGTGAGCAAAGTGCTAAAGAAATCCTAAAGAGTGCAAAGATTAGCAAAAATGCCACGCAAACAAAAAAAGTAGAGCGCGTAGGAAGTAAAATTGCAAGCGTTGCAAATCGTCCAGATTTCAAATGGGAATTTTATTTATTAGAAGACGCACAAACGAATGCTTTTTGTTTGCCCGGCGGAAAGGTATTTGTCTATACAGGATTGCTTGAGTTAGTTAGCAATGATGATGAACTTGCTGTTATTCTCTCTCACGAAATTGCACACACTATTTTAAGGCACGGCGCAGAGAGAATGAGTATGCAAAATATCCGTCAAATTGGTGGTAGCCTTTTAGGACTTATTGTGCAATCACAAGCTCCAGAATACACTTCACTTTTTAATCAAGCCTATAACATAGGTAGCAATGTTGGCATAATGCTCCCATTTAGTCGCTCTCACGAATTAGAAGCAGATAAAGTTGGAATCACTTTGATGCAAAAAGCAGGCTATAACACAAAAGCAGCAATTACCTTTTGGCAAAAAATGGCGGCAAAAGGCAAAGGCGGTTCAGACTTCCTATCCACACACCCAAGCGATACCAAACGCATACAAGCCATTGAAGAGATTTTAAACCACAAATAAGTATTATTGGAATCCTAAAACACAATAGTTTTATTATTATAGATAAAAATCTTCTCTTCTAAGGCTAGGTTTAACGCCTTAGCAAGCACGATTTTTTCCACATCGCGCCCACTTTTTTGCATAGCTTTCCAGCCCATTGCGTGATTTACCTTTATAATATCTTGGTAAATAATAGGTCCTTCATCTAAGGCATTATTCACAAAATGTGCCGTTGCACCAATCATCTTAACACCCCGTTCATACGCTTGCTTATAAGGATTTGCACCAATAAAAGCCGGCAAAAAGCTATGATGGATATTAATCATTCTCCCTTCAAACTCCCCTACAAACTCAGGGCTTAAAATCCGCATATATTTAGCAAGCACAATGTAATCGCAAGGATATTTTCTAAGCTCTTGTAACACCTTTGCTTCGTGTTCTTTGCGACTTAAATTCTCACTCAAAACACAAATAAAAGGCAAACCAAATTTCTGACACAAAGACTTTAAGGAATCGTAATTTGAAACCACCGCCAAAATATCCGCATTTAACTCCCCACTATCATAGCGGATAAGTAAATCCCCTAAGCAATGGCTTTCCTTAGTGCATAAAATCACAATCTTTCTGCGCTTTACTACAAATATCTCTACTTTAGCTTCACTAGAGAGCAACTTCAAAATCTCACTCTTAAGCGCATTTATATCACAATTCCCTAGCATTTCTGAACGCATAAAAAAGAGATTATTCTCCACATCTACAAACTCATCGTTTCTTAAAATATTCAAATTAAAATCAAAAATCACGCGAGTAATTTCTGCAATTAAGCCTTTCTTATCTAGGCTTTGGATTTTTAAAATCATTTTCATTATATGTTTCTACTGCACTTTACTAAATTGCTCTAAGCCTTTAAGGATTCCGTTTTGGATTCCATTAGAGATTTGCTCACCAAAGATTTTTTCTAAATACACTTCTAATTTATCTTTCTCTTTCTCTAACCATTTTGGCTCTAAAATATTTGCCTTTTGAAAGAGCAACATTTGCGCTTCATAAATACTTCCTACCTTATCCACAAGCCCAAGCTCTAGCGCATTTTTCGCACTTAGGATTCTACCTTGCGCAAAATTTGGCTCCTCTGCAATATCAAGCTTCCTTGCGTTTGCCACTTCCTCTACAAACGCCCAATATTGCTCTTTAACCAAATCCTTTAGCATTCCTTCTTCTTCCTTATTCCAAGCACGCATAAATGTTCCCGCTTCTTTATAGACTCCCGCTTTAATGGTTTGTGTAGTGATTCCTAGCTTTTTAGCAAGCTCACTTATATCCACTCCATTAACAATCACTCCAATAGAACCTAACATTGCCCCACGATTTGCAACAATAGAATCCGCCCACATGCCTGCTAGATAACTCCCACTTGCCATTGCTCCTTGCGCATAAGCCACCACGGGTATTTTAGAATTCACGCGCTTAATGGCTTCAGAAATCTCAACACTAGGTGCAAGCGCACCACCGGGGGAGTCAATCACAAGTAAAATTCCTTTTAAATGTGGATTTTTCTCTAGCAATTCTAACTCTCCTAAAAAAGCATCACTTTGAAAAATCGCCCCATACAAATTAATCCTTGCAACATTTGCGTCATCTACCTTTGCTTCTCTCTCAGGCATAAAAATTAGCACCACAACAAGCAAGAAAATCAACGCCTTTAAATGCTTCCCTATAAATTCCAAAGGTTTAATAAAAAAATCCAAAAATCGCATAAATGCCCCATAAATTTTAATCAACTAAAAATTATAGCACACTCAAAAACATTAAAGTCTATTTTTGTTAAGATTCCGCCTTATATTTTGTTTTTAAGGTATGGATTCTATGCAAAAGATTCGTAACTTCTCCATCATTGCTCACATTGACCACGGAAAATCTACGCTTGCTGATTGCTTAATCCAAGCTTGTGGAGCAATTAGCGCAAGGGAGATGAGCGCGCAAGTTATGGACACAATGGAGATTGAAAAAGAGCGTGGAATCACTATTAAAGCACAAAGTGTGCGTTTAAACTACAACTATAAAGGCGAAAACTACATTTTAAACCTTATTGATACCCCCGGGCATGTGGATTTTAGCTATGAAGTCTCTCGCTCTCTTGCAAGTTGTGAAGGCGCATTACTTGTTGTAGATGCAAGTCAAGGTGTAGAAGCCCAAACCATCGCAAATGTGTATATCGCCTTAGAAAATAACCTTGAAATCATCCCTGTGCTAAATAAGATTGATTTACCCGCAGCAAATCCACAGCGTGTCAAAGATGAGATAGAGCAAACCATAGGGCTTGATTGCGCAAATGCACTAGAAGTGAGTGCTAAGGCAAATATCGGCATTAAAGAATTGCTAGATAGCATTGTTGAAAAAATCCCTGCTCCAAGTGGCGATGCTAATGCTCCAACAAAAGCCTTGATTTATGATTCTTGGTTTGACAACTACTTAGGCGCATTAGCCCTTGTGCGTGTGATAGATGGGAATATCTCTTTAGGGCAGAATCTTTACATTATGGGAAGTGGTAAAAACCACGAAGTTTTAGGGCTAATGTATCCCCACCCCCTGCGCCAAGAAAAGACAAAAAACATTAAAAGCGGTGAAATTGGAATCGTAATTTTAGGGCTAAAAAATGTTACAGATATTGCCGTTGGCGATACAATGACAGATTTTAAGAATAAGACAAAAGAACCCATTGCCGGCTTTGAGCCTGCTAAACCCTTTGTGTTTGCGGGGATTTATCCCATTGACACAGATAAATTTGAAGATTTACGCGATGCGCTTGATAAGCTTAAGCTTAATGACTCTAGCTTAACCTATGAGCCTGAAACTTCTGTGGCATTAGGTTTTGGATTCCGCATAGGCTTTTTAGGGCTTTTACATATGGAAGTGATTAAAGAACGCTTAGAGCGTGAGTTTGGATTAGATTTAATTGCCACAGCACCCACGGTTGTGTATGAAGTAAGACAAACAGATGGCAAGATTCTCTACATTCAAAACCCAAGCGAACTCCCACCAGAGCAGAAAATTGCACAGATTAAAGAGCCTTATGTGCGTGCAACCATTATCGTTCCTAGCGAGTTTTTAGGCAATATGATAACCCTGCTTAACAAAAGGCGTGGAATCCAAAAGAAAATGGAATATCTCCAAGAAACGCGTGTGCTTTTAGAATATGCGATTCCAACAAATGAAATTGTTATGGACTTTTATGACAAGCTAAAATCCTGCACCAAAGGCTATGCAAGCTTTGATTATGAGCCGCTAGACTATCAAGAAGGCGATTTAGTCAAGCTTGATATTCGTGTGGCTAATGAAATTGTAGATGCGCTAAGCATTATCGTGCCCAAGTCTAAGGCGTATGAGCGCGGAAAAGAGCTTGTAGAAGCAATGAAAGCAATCATCCCAAGACAGCTTTTTGAAGTGGCAATCCAAGCAAGTATCGGCAATAAAATCATTGCTAGAGAAACAATCAAATCAATGGGCAAAAATGTAACCGCAAAATGCTATGGTGGCGACATTACAAGAAAAAGAAAATTATTAGAAAAGCAAAAAGAAGGCAAAAAGAGAATGAAAGCCATTGGCAAAGTTACCCTGCCGCAAGAAGCCTTTCTAGCTGTGCTAAAGATTGATTAACCTCCGCTTTTGCAAGGATATTTTAGCATTATTCATTAATGTTTAAAGTCTTAGCCTCCTTTAAGATTAGTTTTCTTATGTAGGTGCTTGATTCAGTGTTAAATTCTAGCTCCATCAATTTTTTTAGCGTTTCATACTCTTTTTGATTGAGCCTGCAAACGACCATATGTTCCCTTCTTAATTCTTTATCAATTGTTTTTCTACCTAATGATTTTTTCTCTGCTTTGCTATATGTTTTTTGAGAGCTTGTTTCAGACTTTAAGGCTTCATCAATTGTAAAAGGCTTTTTTTCCATTATGCTTTTTCCTTTCTAATAAATTGTAAAAGTCTTTGGTATTCATTAAAGAAATTTGTATAGCTTAATCTTGAGAGATTATTTTCATTATAGAGTTCAGTAAAAGAAGCCCCACTGCTCATAGAATTTTCAATAATTTTTGAAAATTTAAAAAAGAAAAGATTTAAGTCTGTGAAATTACTTTCAAGAGTTTCACAAATTTGATTTTTTTCTTTACAAACTCTACCATCATTACCTATTTCATTTAAAGTTTCTAGCGTTCTAAGCAATGAATTATAATTGCTTGTGCAAGGAATAATAATAATATCGCCCTCTTCCACAATGCTTAATACACCTTTTTCTACAAAACCGCCAAAATCATAAACGCAATTGTCTATTTTTTTTGGTGTTGGTAGAATTTTTGCTTTTTTAGGATAAATTTTTTCAATAATAGAATTATCATTGCTCTGCAAAAAATATCCCAAATCTTTACCTTTTTTATTTATGATAGATATAATCATCATTTAGCCTTTAAACTTAAATGTATAACATTATATTCTATTATTTATTAATAGAGTATAAAATATACTTATAATTAGTTAAAGCTATATTAGCTATACTTATGCTTTGCATAAACACGGCTAAATACATAGAACAAGATTCTATAAATTTGCAAACAGGAGAAGTTATGAAAAATGCATTATTGCAAGATTTAGAAAATCGCTTTGAAACCTTAAAGTATGTTAGAAATTTAGCACAAAGTTATGATGAAAAATTGTTTTGTTATCTTTTAGAACAAAGCACATACAAAAATGAATTTAAAAATAGATTTTTTATTATGCGCAATAACGCTTATATTTTTAAGCTTAATGACTTTTTAACCTTCTTAGATCTTAGAAGTTTAAGCGGTAGCTTCACAAGCTATACAAATAAAATAGGACTAGCATTTAAAACAAAAAGATTCCTAAAAGCACATAATGAAGTTGTGCTAAATTTTGCGTTTAAAGATGGAGTGATAAAAGGCGGACAAAGTAAAGATGAAGACAAAAAGAATGAAATATTTTTCAATGAGATTCTAGCAAAAGATGAAATAGATGTGCTATTTGCTAGAAAGGCTTTGCAAAACTTTGAACTTGTGGGGCATTCAGTATTGAGCGATAAATCGCATAAAGCTTTGGCGGAAGCGGCGGCACTTACGCAAAGTAAGCTTCTTGCTTCCGCTTCGCAAAGCCACAATTTCTCATCTCAAGGCTTAGAATGCCAAGATTCTAGTATAGATTGCTACGAAAAATCTAACGATTTTTCTCGCAATGACAATGAAGCAAAATCTCAAAATGACAAGCACAAAACAAATCCCCCTTCTCCGTCATTGCAAGGGAGCGAAGCAATCCATAATCAAAAAGCGAATTCTAAGAATCAAAAAGCAGAAAATAGCACACAGCTTAAAGATAGCTTAAAAGCAGGGGCTAATCTCTTAATCAAAGGCAATAATCTTTTAGCTTTACATTCTTTAAAAAAGAAGTTTGCAAATCAAGTCAAGCTAATCTATATTGATCCGCCTTATAACACAGGCAATGATAGCTTTAATTATAATGATAACTTCAATCACTCCACTTGGCTAACCTTTATGAAAAATCGCCTTGAAGTAGCTAAAGAGTTTTTAAGAGATGATGGCGTGATATTTATACAATGTGATGACAACGAACAAGCTTATTTAAAAGTGCTTTGTGATGAGATTTTTGGGAGGGAGAATTTTGTAGCTACAATTTGTTGGCGTAAAAAAACAGGCGGCGGACAAGATTCTATATATTTTGCTAAAGAACACGAATATATCCTATGTTATCAAAAACAAAAATGGCAGATTATAGATAGCACACAAGAACAAAATGAAAAAGATTTTAGCAAAATTATCAATGGCAAAAAAGCAAGGATTTCTAAACTTGAGAAATGGGGTATTGGGGCTTTAAAGACAGATGCACCTAGTCTTTATTATGCGATTAAAGACCCAAATGGAAACGATTTTTATCCTGTTGCACCAAATGGAGCAGATGGGCGTTGGCGAAAAAAACCTGAAAATTTAGATAAAGAACATATTTTTTGGCAAGAAGATTCTAAAGGAAGATTAACGCCTTATGAAGTGATATATTTTGACGAAGTAAAACATATTGATAAAATATTGAAAACTCGCACTATGTGGCTAGAAAATGGCAATACAACACAAGCCACAAATGAAATAAAAGCCCTTTTTGAAAATGGCAATACAACGCTTTTTGCCACGCCTAAGCCCGAAGCCCTAATTAAACGCATTATAGAAATATCAACACAAGAAAACGACTTAGTAATGGACTTCTTTGCAGGAAGTGGCACCACTTTAGCTGTAGCTCATAAAACGAAACGCAAGTGGATAGGTATAGAACAAATGGAGTATATAGAATCTATTACAAAAGAGCGGCTTAAAAAAGTAACAGAAGGTGAGCAAGGTGGTATCAGCAAAGCAGTAAATTGGCAAGGAGGTGGGAGCTTTATCTATGCAGAGTTAATGCCTTTAAATGCGACATATAAAGAAAAAATACAAAATATAAATGATGCAAAAATGCTAGATTCTATTTATAAAGATTTAGAATCTAAAGCCTTTTTAGATTATCGTATAGATTTAGATAGTCTTTTAAAAAATAAAGAGTTTAAAGACTTAGATTTACAAGACAAAAAAGAAGCCTTGCTAAGCATTTTAGATTCCAATATGGACTATGTGTTATATGGAGATATACAAGATGAGGATTATGCAATCTCTAGCGAAGTTATAGAACTTAATAAAATATTTTATGGTGATAGCGATGAGTAAAAAACTATATGAAACCTTACTAGAAGAGTTTGGAAAAAGAGGATTAGAAGAGATAGAGATACCTTTTTATATCAAAGAAAATTTATCCAAAGAGCTAAGAATCTACCAAGAAAAAGCACTGAAATATTATTATGCTAATGGAGATTCTATAAAACAAAATCATTTAATGTTTAATATGGCAACAGGTAGTGGCAAAACGCTCATAATGGCTGCTTTAATGCTTGAATGTTATAAGAATGGATATAGGGATTTTATTTTCTTTGTCAATTCTAATTCTATACTAGAAAAAACTAAGGCGAATTTTGCTGATAAATCTTCAAGTAAATATCTTTTTAAAGAAAATATTAATATAGATTCTAAAAATGTAGAAATTAATATTATTAATAATCTAAGTGAGAGTAAAGAGGAATGCATCAATATACATTTTACAACGATACAAGCTTTATACTCTTTGTTTAAAACAGAAAAGGAAAATTCTTTAAGTTTTAGTGATTTAGTGGATAAAAAGATTGTGTTATTAGCCGATGAAGCACACCATTTAAATAGCAATACCAAAAGTAAAAGTGAAAAAGAAAATAAAGAGGGGTGGGAGAAAAATATACATAAGGCTTATGCAAGCAATAAAGAAAATTTATTATTTGAATTTAGTGCTACAATACCACAAGAGGCTAATGTTTTAGAAAAATATACAGATAAAATCATTTATGAATATGCTTTAAAAGAGTTTTGCAAAGATGGCTATTCTAAACGGATATTTCTAACAAAATATAGCAATGAAACCTTAGAGTATAGAATCTTAGGCAGTATGCTAGCAAGCCTTTATAGAGAGCTACTCGCACAAAAGCATAATATACGATTAAAACCTGTAATAATGTATAAGAGTGAATCTATAAATGAATCAAAACAAAATCAAAAGCTTTTTATAGATTTTTTAGAAAATTTAGAAGATTCTCAAATAAGTAGATTCTATGAAAATATTGATAAACAAAGTGAGCTTTTACATAAAAGCTTAGAATTTTTTAAAAAAGAATATGGCTTATCGTATGCAAATAACATTATTCACTTTTTAAAGAATAACTTTAAATCATTGTATATATTAAACACAAATAATGAAAAAGAGCTTGAAAAAAATCAAGTATTATTAAATACCTTAGAAGATATAAGCAATGAAATAAGAGTGATTTTTTCAGTAGATAAACTCAATGAAGGTTGGGATGTGCTAAACCTTTTTGATATAGTAAGACTTGGAGGCAATAAAGCTAGTAAGGCTATTACAACTAAGGAAGTGCAGCTTATAGGAAGAGGTGCTAGATATTATCCTTTTAAAACACCTTCATTGGAATTTAATGATAATTCCAATGATGATTTTATGTCTATAAGAAAATATGATAATGACTTAGACAATGAGCTAAATGCATTGGAGAGACTAAGCTACCATACTATTAATGATGTCGCATTTATTAAAAATCTTAATGAAAGTATGAATAAGCAGGGCTTGTTATTTGAAGAAGAAAAAATGCGTGTGGATTTAATTGTCAATGAAAAGATAAAGCCTATTATTGATAATAACGAAATTTATTATGCTAATAATAAAAGGACTAGAAGAATAGATTTAACACATTTTTCTATGACAAGAACTGAAATAGAGCAGAAAATAAAAGGACTACAAATTCCACTTTTTTCAAACTCTATAAAAGAGAGTGAAGAAAAATTTGAAAAAATGAAAGAAGAATATGATTTGCAAAACTCTTCAACACTTGAATCCCTTATAGAGACTAAATATTTTTTAAAAGCAATGAATATGTTAGGACTTAGTTTTAAAGAAATTAATAAGAATCTTGACTTCACAAGCAAAAGGGATTTTATAGAAAATTATTTAAAAAAAATATATGTATGCTTTTCAAAAAAACAAACATTTAATATGGAAAATAATATTGAAATAGCAAAGTATGTTTTGAAAAATTTTAAATCCTTAAAGCAAAGTATCAAGCAGGAATATGAAGTAAGGGATTTTGAGGCTCATAAATTTAATATAGGCGATAGAATAATCTTTAAAAACAATGATGATAAATTTGAAGATTCTAAATTTACTTGGTTATACCATAAGGCTTTTTGCTATGATAGTAAGCTAGAAATAGAGTTTTTGGAATTTATACAGAGCAAAAAAGATGATATTGATGCGATATTTTCTCAATGGTTTATTGTGCGAAATGAAGGATTTAAAGAATTTAAAATTTATGATAATCGCAAAGATGAAGTAACTTATGGAATGGGCTTTGAGCCTGATTTTATTTTCTTTGGCAAAAGATTGGATGAAAAGAATGATAAGTTTTTAAGTATTCAATGTTTTATAGAAATAAAGGGAGAGCATTTAGTGCATAAGGATAGCTGGAAAGAGAAGTTTTTAGAAATCTTAAAGGGTGAAAAAATTAATGCAGAGATAAATAAAACATTGACATTAGAATCTTTACCATTTTTCATAGATAAAGATATAAGCAAAAATCAAACATTTATTGATGAATTTGACGAGTTTTTAAATAAACAGAAATAAAAATATTAAGCCCTATTCTTTATCATCCATTTATTTATTGTGTTTAAAATTTTGCAAATATTTATAAATTGCTTCAATCTCATTTGCTGTTAAATAATACTTTGGCATCACACGCTTTCCTTTTTGCAAAGCATCTTTAAAAGTTTCAAAATCTAAATTATTAATGCGCGGAGCATAAATAAATTTTGTCTGACCTTTGTGCGTGTAATTTGCAATTTTATCCCCCTGCCCATATTGTCCGTGGCATTCCACACAACCAATTCCGCGCGGATTTTCATAAAGCATTTTTCCATATTCAAGCGGAGTAATAAAACTTTCTCCTGCCTTCAAAAACACTACACTGCATATAAAAGCTAGCATAAAATACAAAGCAATCCCTTTAAAATTTTCTCAAATCATAGCAAAAATAGATTTAAATGCACTTGTAAAGGCTTTAGTAAAAATTCTAAATTGGCTTAAAGATATAAAAACTTTACTTTTACTATAATTGCAAAATTATTTTAAAAAATTTTAATTTTTAAGGGCTTAGGAATGCAAATTTTAGATGGAAAGGCACTCGCACAAGAGATTGAAAACACTATCCAACAAGAAGTGCAACTTCTAAATAAAGAAGGCATAACTCCCGGGCTTGCTGTGATTTTAGTTGGCAATGATCCTGCTTCACAAAGCTATATCAATATGAAAGCAAAGGCTTGCAAGCGCACTGGAATCTACTCTATCACACACGAAATGCCAGAAAATATCAAGCAAGAATCCCTCTTACAAACCATTGCAATGCTTAATCAAAACCCAAACATTGATGGAATCCTAGTGCAACTCCCATTACCAAAACACATTGACACAACTGCTGTTTTAGAAACCATTGCGCCGCACAAAGATGTTGATGGATTCCATCCTTTTAATATGGGGCGCATTTTTGCAAATCTTGATGGCTTCATTCCTGCTACACCAATGGGAGTTATCACGCTTTTAAAGCATTACAACATTGCATTACAAGGGAAAAATGTAGTCATTGTTGGTGCTAGCAATATCGTTGGCAAACCTTTAGCCGCCCTATTTTTAAACCAAAACGCAACCATTACGCTTTGTCATATTTACACACAAGATTTAATCCAGCACACCAAAAAAGCGGATATTTTATGTGTGGCTGTGGGAAAACCAAATCTTATTTCAAAAGATATGGTAAAAGAAGGAGCAATCGTTGTGGATATAGGGATTAGTAAATTAGATGATGGTAAAATCCTAGGCGATGTGGATTTTTTAAATGTCTCTCCAAAATGCAGCTTCATCACTCCAGTCCCCGGTGGCGTTGGACCAATGACAATTGCTTCACTGCTACAAAATACACTAAAAGCGGCAAAACTCCGCACTAAAAAACACTAAGGATTCCAATGCGCAATATTTTTGTTAAATTCTTTCATTTTGCAAATAGCTGGATAGGCACAATTGTGATTGTGCTTGGGGTTATTTTTTTTGGCATACAAGCCTTTGTGATTCCAAGCGGAAGTATGTTAAACACGCTACTTATTGGAGATAATCTCTTTGTTAAAAAATTTTCTTATGGAATCCCAACACCTACAATTCCTTGGATTGAATTACAAATTTTGCCCGATTTTAACAAGAATGGACATTTATTTGAAGGAAAACGACCAGAGCGCGGAGATATTGTCGTTTTCAGAGATCCCAATGCACCAAAAATCCACTTTGTTAAGCGCAATGTTGCCATTGGTGGTGATGAAATTCTCTACACAAAAGAAGGATTATGGGTGCATTTTAGCAGTGCTTCTAACTACAAAGACACGAGTGCTAAATCACTTACATTTAATAACAAAACATTCTACTATGAACCTTACGCAAAGCATCACGCGGGAGTGCATTACACAGACACTTCCCTAGATGCTTTCCACCAACTCATAATTTTACAGCACAATGGTGAGAAAATTGCAATGGAACCTGTGCGCTTGAGCAATGGTGCCTTAGGATTCCACGCTATTGTTAAGGAGGATGAATATTTTATGATGGGTGATAACCGCAATAATTCTAGCGACTCTCGCTTTTGGGGTGCTGTGCCTTATAGATACATTGTAGGCAAACCTTGGCTTATCTATTTCAGTTGGGATGATGCTTTTAATATCCGTTGGGAGCGCATTGGAAAAAGTGTAGAAAGCTTAGAAAAACAAGCCCTTAAAACAAAAATGGAATCCTAAATGTTTGACATTCCATTGCTTTATAAAATTCCCATTATGATGCTTGCGCTTTTAGTAGCAATCATCGGGCACGAGATAATGCACGGCTACATTGCACTAAGGTTTGGCGACACAACGGCACGCGATGCAAAACGCCTAAGTTTAAATCCCATTGTCCATATTGATTTAATCGGCTCAATTGTAATCCCCGGAGCTTTGTTTTTAGCAAATGCTCCTTTTTTATTTGGTTGGGCAAAGCCAGTGCCTGTGCGCATTGATCGCGTTGTGTATAATGGCGGATATTTTGGAGCTTTTAGTGTTTCAATAGCAGGCGTGGCGTATAATTTTACTCTAGCAGTGTTTGCTAGTGTTTTAATTTACACACTAGAGAGTAATAGATTTATCGCATTAGAAAATGGACATTTTCTTTTATTGCTGTTTCTTTATTTTTTCTTACAACTTCTCATTTATAATGTTGTGCTAGCTGTGTTTAATCTTATTCCGATTCCACCTTTAGATGGTGCAAATGCAGTGGCTTATTTTGGATTAATGTTTAAAAATGATTTTTTTGCAAGAATTTTTAATAAGATTCCACCAATGACTGGAATGCTAGCACTCATCATCCTCTTAAGCACACCGCTATCAAATCTCATTTTTATCCCCGTGCAATCCATTATTAATTTGCTTTTATAGGAGATTTTATGCAGTTTTTCATCGCAAGTGATCACGCAGGTTTTCATCTAAAAACTTCCGTTTTAGAAATGTTAAAACAAATGGAATATGAAGTGATAGATTTAGGACCAACGGATGCAGAGCGTGTGGATTATCCAGATTTTGCAAATATTTTATGCAAAAAGGTATTAGAAAATACAGGAAGTTTTGGAGTCTTAATTTGTGGTAGCGGAATTGGAATGAGTATTGCTGCTAATCGCCATCAAGGAATCCGTGCTGCACTTTGCACAGAGCCTTATAGTGCTGCGATGAGCCGTGCGCACAATAACGCCAATGTGCTTTGCCTTGGTGCGCGCATAGTTGGAATCGGAATGGTAGAAAGCATTCTAAAAAGCTTTTGTGAAGGAGTTTTTGAAGGTGGTCGTCACGCTTGTCGCATAGACAAATTACAATAAAGGAATCTTTATGGCGCAATTTACGCAATGGCTATTTTTAACCACTTTTATTCTTTTTATTTTATTTATGGTTGTTAAAACTTTCTTTTACAAAAGCATTGCCCAAAAAGAAGAAAAAAACAGCGCAGTGATGAAACTCACCTTGCAAGAAGCAGAGATTCTAATCCGCAAACACCAACTCCAACTCCAAAGAGCACTAGGAAACATTGACATTCTAACTGATGAAATCACTGCCCTACGCAATGAAGTCAAAGCCTTAAAACAACGCAATTCTCAATACCGCGTAGAGAGCGAAAAATACAAAAGTAAAATTAAAGATTTAGAACAAAAAATTGAAGCACTGCTATAACACTAATGCGCATTTTAAGCGTGCCAATTCTTTTTGGATTCCATAAATTTTCCACGCACTGCCTTTGCAAAGGGAATAAAAGCGTGGCGGTGTTTTTTAGCAAGATTTTGCATTTTTTTTAATCGCATTTTAGGAATTGCATAAAGCATTTGGTATTCCTCCGGTGCATACAACCAATCTCCTTTAGGCTTAAAAACTCTGAAACTTAAGCGATTTAAACGGCTAAGGCGTGGAAGCTCCATAAAGATTCCATCTGAAATATCCATTCCAGCCCTTGCAATAAAATTAAGTTCTAAAAGCATTTTGGGATATAAAATTGGCTTTGCAAAGCGCGTGTTGCTTTGGATTTTGCTATTTTTATGGAATCGTAATGCGATTTTTAATGCCTTTGCGTTTTTGCCAAAAGCCTGTGTTTTGCAATGCGTTAGCACACTATTTGGACTAATATAGCCTAAAATATCCCCCTTTTTAATGCCTGCTCTAGTTAGAATTCTGCCTTTTTGCACTTTGCCTAAAAGCGTTAGTGAAAAATGTAGTTTATCTCCAGCAATCGTATCGCCGCCAATGATTTTAACCCTATGCTTTAAAGCGCATCTTCCTATTACATTAGCAAGACTGCTAACTTCCTTAAAACTCTTTGGCAAGGCAAGTGTCAAAAGGCAAAAAGATGGAATCGCATTCATCGCATAAATATCTGAGAGATTCACAACAAAGCATTTTTCCACAAGGGATTCCAAACTCCCCCACACACGCTTAAAATGCACATTTTCAAAAAATGCATCACTTGCCACAATATAGCCTGAGCAATCCCTAGCAATCAACACCCCATCATCGCCAATTCCTTCTGTCGCACCGCTTTGCACTAGGGAGCGGATAAACGCCTTCTCTCTATCTTGCATCCATTAATCAATTTTCATACTCAAATCCACCCAAACTGCTTGATGGATAATCGCACCTGATGAAATCGCATCTACTCCACTTTTTGCATACTCTAAGACATTTTCTAGCGTGATATTGCCACTGGCTTCTAAAAGCACATTTGGAGCTATTGCATTGCGCATTTTGACAACATCTTTAATGCTCTCAATGTCCATATTATCGCACATTAAAATATCAATCTCAGCTTCTAATGCTTCCTTTGCCTGCAATAAATTCTCGCATTCTACTTCAATCTTTGCGGTAAATGGAATCTTTTTGCGAATGTCTTTGACAAATTTATTTAACGCTAAAATCCTTGTTAAATGCGTATCTTTTAACATCAAACAATCATCTAATCCTAAGCGATGATTGATAGCACCACCATTGCGCGTGGAGTATTTTTCAAAATCCCTAAGCAACGGGCGCGTTTTACGCGTATCAAGCAAGATACAATTTGTGCCTTCAAGCTTTTGCACAAATTTATGCGTAAGTGTTGCAATCCCACTAGAATGCTCTAAGAGATTTAAAATTGTGCGCTCTGCACTTAAAATCTCTGTCATTTTTCCCTTGAAAGTTACAAGTTTTTCACCTCTTCTAAAAGGCATTCCATCTTCAAAGGTAAATTGACATTCTGTGTTTAAAAGCTCACACAAACGCTCCACATACATTTTACCCGATAGAATCCCCTCTTCTCTAGCGATGATATAGGCTTCAATTTCTGTATGATTTTGCATACGCATATACAAATCCCCACGCCCAATGTCTTCTTTAAGCACTTCTTTTAAAAAATCATCTAATAAAATTTTGTGCATCTTTTTCCTTTTTAAGATAATTCTAACATTTTATCCAATGCCTGTTTTGCTTTTTTTACAATGTTTTCATCAAGTAAAATCTCATTAAAAGGCTTATTTTCCTTAAGAGACTCCAAACATTTCAACACATCTTCAAGCGTTGTTTCATTCATTGTTGGACACTCTGGCTTTGTAGCACTCAGCACAAAGGTGTTTTGGATTCCATTAACTTTTGGTCTTAGACGATTTACCAAGTTAAACTCCGTCCCAACGGCAATTTTTTGATTAGAATCTAACCCTTGCACATATTTAATAATCTGACTTGTAGAACCCACAAAATCTGCTTTTTCTACGACTTCAGGCTTGCATTCTGGATGCACAACAATTAAAATCCCCGGATATTTTGCACGATAAAAATCGATGTCTTTTGTGCTAAAGAGTTGATGCACAGAGCAAAATCCGTGATAACAAACCACATCTGCATCCCTAACTTTATCCACACTATCCACACCTAAAATCGCACTTTTTAGCCCATTTTGGTGCGCAAGATTCTGCCCTAAACAATAATCGGGCAAAAAGAAAATCTTTTTTTTCTGTTTGAGTGCGTATTCTAAAATCTTAGAAGCATTAGAGCTTGTGCAAACCACACCACCTAGTTCTGCAACTTTTGCCTTAACCTCGGCATTAGAATTAATATAAGTTACGGGAAAAATTTCTGCAATTCCATACTCTTTTAATTGCGCAATAGAAGTATCAAAATAATCGCTATCAATCATTCTAGCCATAGAACAGCAAGCAATTTTTGGCATAAATACGCGTTTTTTTGGAGCTAAAATCTTCACACTCTGCCCCATAAAGCCAACCCCACAAAAGATAATCTTTGATTTTTCACTTGCACTTGCCTTGCGTGATAACTCTAAGCTATCGCCTGTTAAATCCGCCATTTCCACCACTGCATCGCGCTGATAATAATGCGCAACAAGCAGTGCGTCAAGTTCTTTTAATAACTCTTTAATACGCATTTTCATTTTCTAATCCTTATGTCATTTTGGATTCCAACTTTTTATCAATCTTTTTAGCAATACATTGACCAAAATAGACTTTTTCTTTAAGCCTTAAATCATACTTCCAATTTTTACTCAACAAAACAATGGTTGAACCCATTAAAAAACTTCCTATCTCTTCGCCCTTTTTTACAGCAATGGGTGTGTGAAAAAGTAGCGTTTTAGACTCCTTAAATCCCACAACTTCAGGTGCGAAGTTAATTTGGATTCTCCCTACATTTAGCGCACCAATAGCAACAAAATATAATGTAGCACCAAAATCATCTTCACACTCTAGCACAACGCGCTTATTTTTGCTAAACACTTCATTATACCTTAAAAGTGCCTTTTCACTCACACTTAAAAGCCGCCCTGCAATAAACTCTAAGCGTTTTATCTTTAAGTTAAGCGGAGCGTGGAAGCGGTGATAATCCCTAGGTGAGAGATAGAAATTAACATAAGCATAGCCCTCCTCTAGTCTTGTTTTTATAAAATCACTCACGAAATAGGGCTTTCCTTTAATTTGCATCGCACAATTCTCTGTGCATTCCCCAAACTCCATAATCACGGAATCACAAGGGGAAATCATATAGGATTGCGTTGTATCAAAATTACGCATTTTTAGAAGAGAGCGCGTAAAAAGTGCATTGAGTGTAGGATAATTTGCAAGCGTATCAAACTCATCAAGCTTAATATCAAAAATCCTAACATAAATGCGATTGATTAAATTTTGAATCAATGGCGGAAAAGCGCAAGAAGCAAACTTCTCAAACAAAAAAGAGATATAATTTGTATAATGCAAAACTACTCCCTTACCCAAAGGGGATTTTCTTCTAAATTTGGACGATTACATAAAACTTCAAAAGGCTTAAAACGCTCTTTATAGCCCATTGATGCGTGATTTTGTATCCAATAACCCGGATAAAGATATTTAATATTATACTCTTTTGCGATTTCTATTTGTTTAAGAATGGAATATGTTCCAATAGAATATTGCGCAAAATCGTGGTCATAGAAGCAATACACCGCTGAAATTGCCTGCGCCATCACATCTGCATACGCAACACCAATCAGCTGACTCCCCATATAATAATCAAACTCATAGCCAAAATCCAAAAACCCTTGCACAAAAGTATTATAATAAGCATCAAGTGTAATCTTATGATATTCCCAGCCCTTTTTACTCTGCATCTTTTGGTGGTATTTGTCATAAAGCACTAAATGCGCTTTACTCACCCAAGGACGCCTAATTTGTAAGGTTATGGGATGCTTTAAAACACGCTTATGGGATTTTGAAAACACAAACTTTTCACAATCTTGGCGCATAGAAACACAAGCCTCACAAGCAGTGCAAATAGGAACAAAAAAGTAATTTCCAAAACGCCTCCAACCACGCTCTAGCAAATGCACATAAAAAGGAATCGTGCAATCTTTTATGTAAAAATAACGAAACCTTGCTTCAAAATTTGCAATATAACTACAAGGACGCAGATCCTGGGCTAGCTCATACACTTCCATTATTTTAAGCTAATATTTAATCCTGTATTTTGCGGTATGGACGCATTTTTTTGAAAATCTTTTTTAGCATTTGTAACTTTATGGAGATAATTTCTAGCTTCTTCGTATTTTAAGGAAGTGCGTAACTTCCTATACACTTCTGCTGAAGTCATAGAATTAATGATTTTTACTGCCTTTGCCCTGTCCTTATCAAACACACTTAACACATTTCCACTTCCTGTATTATACGCCGCAATGACACAATATTCGTGAGAGAGTGCATTATTGACACCTTTAATATAGCGCGTGAAGAGAATGTCTAAATACGCTGAACCATATTGAATATTAGTCTTTGGAGTAAAAAGCATATCTTTAGTTGGGATTCCATCTTTTTTATTCAAAGCTTTATATACATCTCTGCCAGCACTCCCGGGGACTACTTGCATAAGCCCATAAGCTGGAATATGGCTAACAGCATAAGGATTAAAACTGCTCTCTGTCTTAATAATAGCAAAAATCAATGCTTGCTCTAAGTTATACTCCTTTGCATAAAGCGCAACATACTCACCATATTTATGCTCGCTTTTAATAGCGTGATCTTTTACCATATTAAATTGCACATAATAAACCTTTTTACTCTCCCCTTTTTCTATGATTTGTTTTGTTTGCAATTGATTTGCAAGAAGATAGTCTGCATAGCGATTTGCGCGCCAAGGATAAAGCACAACTTTACCTTCATTATCCTTTACCAAATCTGCCAAATAAGGCTTACCCTTAAAAGAAACTTCTTTATCCGAATACAAATCCACTTGCTCGGGATCTTCTGGAGTTAGCAATGTTGTTACAATTGCTTTCTTTAAAGATGCCTTAGGATCTTTTGTATCCAAAGTCGCAACAGAAATCACACCTTTAGCAAAATCCACTTGTGCGCGTGAAAGATAAGAATCTGTGTATTTCACATAAACATCTTGTGAAGCAGTAGGAGCATTATTCTCACCCCATTGCTTTGCTACTTTTTGCGTTAAAACTGCAACAACTTTTTTGAAATTCACCTGCAAATTTGCAATGTCTTTTTCAAGCTGCTCAGGATTTAATGCGTAATCTACCACCTTTTTAACCACTTGCTCTTTTGAAATTTCACCCATTAAAAAGCTAGGATTATAAATTAAATCCCGATAGCCTAGCAGACAGCCACTAAACAAAACTATGCAAATAACACTAATGCCAAAAATCTTTAAAGTTTTAAAAGAGGGTTTCAAAGGGCTAACATTTCAGCTTGTATTTCTTTTGTTTTTTGCTTACCCACAAAAACACTCGCTAGATAAAAGGCGAACTCCAAAGCCGTTGCTGGACCTCTTGAAGTGATAACATTGCCCTCTTGAATCACATTAGAATCGGCTTTGTAGTGTGGATTTTCAATCATTTTTTCAATGCTAGGATAGCAAGTGAAGGATTGCTCTTTTAAGATTCCGTGTTTAAAGAGTGCTAAGGGTGCTGCACAAATTGCAGCGATGATTTTACCTTTTGCATTAAGTTTTTCCAACACTTCTTTAAGGATGCTAGAAGCAATTAGATTTTGCGTGCCTTCCCAACCCCCGGGAAATACAATCCCATCTAAACTTTTGCAATCTACGGCATTTAAAAATTTATCTGCAACAACTTTCACACCCTTTTGTGATTCCACAATCAAGTTAGAATCCAAAATATCATTTTTAAATTCCAACTTTTCTTCTACATTTGCTTCCACTTTGGCTACAATCACATTGCAATCTGCACGCCTTAAAACATCAATCACGCTAATTGCTTCAAGCTCTTCAAATCCCTTTGCTAAGACAACCAAAACATTTACTGCCATACATTATCCTATTTTACTTTATCTAAATATTCACCTGTCTCTGTATTAACGCGGATTAAATCCCCTTCTAACACATGGTAAGGCACTTGCACAACCGCACCCGTTTCAAGCGTAGCGGGCTTTTTACCCGCACTTGTTGTGTCGCCTTTAAAATTTGGCGGAGTTTCTGTAATTTTTAGCTCAACACTCTGTGGCACACTCACCGTAATTGCCTTACCATTGTGGAACATAATGCTAACTACCATTCCATCAATCATCCATTTTGCCGCTTCACCCACTTGATTTTCATCAAGTCCGATTTGCTCATAGTTTTCATTATCCATAAACTGAAAATACTCGCCATCGTGGTATAAAAATTGCATAGAGCGTTCTTGTAGATTCGGCTCTTCACATTTATCTCCTGCGTGAAAAGTCTTTTCAAGCACTCTGCCATCTAAAAACGACTTCATTTTCACACGCACAAACGCCGCCCCCTTGCCCGGCTTTACATGTTGATACTCTGTGATTCTATAAGGAATCCCTTCTAGCTCAACTTTTAAGCCCTTTTTTAAATCTCCCATTGCATACGCCATATTTTTCCTTTTTAAATCTTATTTACACTCTTTAAAACACTTATCCTAATGGAATAGCCTTATTTTTACTTTGATAATTCAATTTTAGCTTTTTTGCGTAGCTCTTCACCTTCTTTTTTTACTTCTTCGTGGAACTTCTGAAGTTTTAGTTGTTGCTCAATCTGCCCCTTAATATCCTTTAAAGCAATTGTTCCTGCTGGTTTCTTATCTTCAGCTAAAATAATATGGTAACCAAATTGTGTTTTTACAGGAGCTGTTGTGTATGCTCCCTTTTGGAGCTTAAATGCAGCATCTGCAAACTCAGGCACAACCTGATTTTTTGCGATATAGCCCAACTCTCCACCATTGCTTGCAGAACTATCCTTAGATTTTTCTTTTGCAAGTGCATCAAACTTGCTTGCAACATTTTTACCCGCCTTTTTAAGCTCTGCAATAATTGCTTTTGCTTCCTCTTCACCACTGACTAAAATATGGCTCACTTTCACGGTTTCAGGTTGCGCAAATTTGCTTTTATTTTCGTTATAAAATTTTGTAATCTCCGATTCTGGAATTTTAACTTTATCCATTTGCTTACGCATCCAAACCTCAAGCATTAAATCATCTTCAATGTTAGTAATGGCTTCTTTATATTCTTTTGAATCTTGTATTTTTTCTTTTTTGGCTTGCTCAATTAGTAATTTACGCTCAATTGCTTGGTTAATGATTTGTGTTTTTGCTTCTTGCGGCAATTGATCAAAGGCAACACCCGGCATTGCACGCATCAAAGCTGCAATGTCTTTGTCTGTAACATCAGAACCATTAACCTGTGCATAAGTTTTGGCAAAACTCGCATTTTGCAATAATGCAAACGCAATCACTGAGCTTACAAGAATTTTTTTCATTGCTGAACCTTTTTATAAAATTTGCGAAATTTTACCTTGAAATATTTAAATGTTTAATTAATATTAATTTTATGCAGACGAAATAGCCCCATTTAAATCCTAAAAACTCCCAGTTAAAGACACCCAAAGTCTTCTTCCCTCTTCAATGCGATTGTATTGTGAAACATAAGTTTTCCTCTCTTTATCTTGCACAAAACTATCTGTAAAGGATTTATCCAATAAATTATGCACAGCAACATTCAATTTCCAAGCATCATTAATGGCATAAGTCATCCCAACACCTAGTAAAAAAACATTTTTATAATAATCCCCTATGGCTGCATCTCCCCCTGTATATCTCCTACCCTGCCATTGCCCTTTAATGTAAGGATGGAAATTATGCACCTTATATCCTATCTTTGAAACAATATTATGCTTTAAAGTATTCCTCTCTGGCTTGCCAATGTCTTTTTTAATAGAAGATTCTTGCACTTCAGAATCCAAGTAAGTATAAGAAATATCAGCATTGAGTTTTTCATAAAATGTTACTCCTCCTGCTAATTCTAAACCCATATAGCGCACTTCTCCGTGGTTAATTGCTTGAAAACATCTATCATAAGTGCATTCTCCTATGCTAGAAATTTGCCCTCCTTTATTAACACTAGTGCTTGAAATTTTATCCTTAAAGTCTGTCAAAAACCCTGTGGCACTAAGATAATAGGAATCCCAATTATAAATAGCACCCAACTCATAGTTTAAAGAAGTTTCCTCTTTTAAGCTTGGATTTCCATAAACTGGAAACCTTCCCTGCCCAGAAAAATTATAATATCCAGCAATCAAACGATTAGGTTGCGGGGCTTTAAAACCCGTTGCCACTCCCCCTTTTAGAGTCAATGCTTGGCTAGGGTTATACACAAAATACACACGCGGAGAAAGATTATTTCCAAAGACTTCGTGCTTATTATATCGCGCACCAAAAGTCAAATGCGCATTTTGAGATAAAGAGAATTCATCTTCAGCAAAGATTCCTAGTAGATATTGATCAAATTTTGTAGGATTTGCAATATTATCCTGCATTTTTTCTACACGATATTCTATCCCTGTGCTAAGGATATTCCTCTCCCCTAAAGGCAAAATTGCCTTCATATCCGCAATAATGTCTTCAGCAATAATATCTCTATTCTTCCCTAAATGTGGCTGTGTAGAAAGCCCTACAACCTCACGCCCATCGTTTGTTACACGATTATACTGCAACGCAGAATCTAAAGTAAAACTTTCATAAATCCCTTGATGCCTTAAAAATGTTACAAGCTTATCAATCTGCATAGTTTTTGTGTAACCACCTGTTAAACCCCCATTCTTTAGGGGCTTAGTAAGCGTCCCAAGTTGCCCATTTGCATTATCAAAAATACTCTTAGAATAATCCACATCAAAGGTTATGCTATCCTGATGGCGCAATAAATAATCAAGACGGACTCCTACATTATGATTATTAGCTCTTGTGGGACTTTGCGCTTGATTAGCCTCTAAGATTTTCCCATCAGGTCTTGTATAAGTTACATCAGAACCTGCCCTATAAAACTCTCTAGCCCTTAAAGTTAATCCAAGTTTATCCCCCCTAATAGGTCCGCTCCCATAAACACTTACACCATAAGTATTTCCCCACGATGAATCCTGTTGGAACAATGCTTCAGTTTGCAGACTAACTCCCCATTTTTGTGGTGTTTTTTTCGTTACAATATTCACAACACCACCAAGCGCATCAGAACCATAAAGCGTGCTCATAGGTCCTTTAATAACCTCTATGCGCTCTATGGCTGAAATGGGTGGCAAAAATGCAGAAGTAACCTCATTAAATCCATTTGGTCCAACTTCCCCTCCAACACTCTGCCTTCTACCATCCACTAAAATTAAAGTGTAACCTGTGATTCCACGCATTGTGATATTATAAGAACCTGTTTTTCCCTTACTTGCAAACAAATCCACACCCGGTATATCAGCAATCGCCTCCGCAACATCACGATAAGGCTTACTTTCTAAATCCCCTCTTTTAATCACAGAAATACTTGCTGGAGCTTCTTTAATATCTTGCTCAAAGCCTGAAGCACTCACAACAGAATCTTCTAATAAAAATCTCTCTGTTTGCGCATATACTCCTTGAATCAAAAGCCCTGCTAATGGAATTAAAACGAAACTTTTATACATTCAACATCCTTTGTTATATTCTTTTAGTTAAAAATATTTTTAACAATTTAAATACTATAATAATTGTTATTAATATTAAATAAAAACATCATAGACTAACAATAATGATTTTAATTATTATATAAGTTTCCATCTTTATAATTTTAATTCTTAAAATACTTAAAGCTCAAGGAAATTATGCAATGGAAATTCTCAAGTCCTACATTGACATTGTGATTTTTGGAATCTTAGGTTTAATGGCTTTTATTGCCATTTGGTGCGTGATTGAGCGTTTATTATTTTTTAGAAAATTAAATCTTAAAGACTTTAGCTCTCAAGATAGTTTTGATGATGCCATCACAGAAAATCTAACAACCTTACACATTATCTATTCCAATGCCCCCTATGTTGGATTGCTTGGCACGGTAATTGGAATTATGATAACTTTTTATGATATGGGGATGAGTGGAAACATTGATGTGAAATCTATCGTTGTTGGGCTATCTCTAGCCCTTAAAGCAACTGCGCTTGGATTATTAGTAGCAATTCCTAGTCTTATGGCTTATAATGCTCTTTTTAGAAAAGTAAATCTCCTAAGCACACGCTATAAAGCAAACAAAGAGCAATTATGATAAAAATGCAAAAAACAGAAGGGTTAAACATTATCCCCTTCATTGATATTATTTTAGTGCTTTTAGCAATGGTGCTTAGTATCTCTACTTTTATTGCACACGGAGAGATTAAACTAGAGCTTCCAAAGACAGATTCTAGCACGCAATCTACGCCCAATAAAGATAAGATTCAAATTGCAATTAATGCAGAAAATATCTTTTTTCTTGATGGAAAAGAATCCAATCTACAAGAGATTCAAACCAAATTAGATTCCACACATAAAACAACAGCCATAGAACTTAAAAGCGATAAAAATGCAAAATTTGACAGCTTTATTCAAGTCATTGATATTTTGCGCAAAAACCATCACGAAAACTTCCAAATCATAACAGAGAAAGCACAATGAACATATTTCTAAACCACAAATCTCAAGCCTTTTACATTACAAGCTTTTGTTTTTTACCTTTATTTTTAGGATTCCTATATAGCATTTCAGTGTTTAAAGTTGCTCCTCAAAAACAAGAATCTTTCAATCTAGCAATGCAACAATTCATTACCCAAGCTCCAAAAACTCAAGAAATTCCAAAAATCACACAAACTCCACAACCAAAACCCATACAACCCCAAACAAAGCCTAAAACACAAGAAATGCCTAAACCCATTCCCAAAAAACCAAAAGAGCTTCCCTCCAAAAATCCTGCCAAAACCTATAAACAAACCCCTCCCGCACAGCCTTCTAACCCCACTGCCACTCCGCAACCTCACACATCCCAAATGCCAGCAGTATCCCCTATTCCAACTGAAGAGTTTGTTGAAATTCTATCCTTTGGAAAAGACAACCACCCCTTCTTAAAAGCAGTTAAACAAGCAATAGATTCTAATATAAGCTACCCACGACAGGCACGAAAAATGCACATACAAGGCGAAGTGATAGTAGAATTTTTATGGACAAAAGACAAAATTCTCAAAGATTTAAAAGTGCGCAAAAGCTCTAGTCACCCCATCCTTGATGCAAGCGCACTGAAAACAATCCAAAAAGCATCACTGCATTTCCCAGCGCACACAAACGATGTGCATTTACAAATTCCCATTGTTTTTATGCTAAAAAGATTTTAAGAGAGAACCCGTAATTTTCAAGTGCATTTTATGATTTATTAATGATTTCTGTTATAGAAATAAAAATTTAGAAATTTAGATCAATTTGTAAAACATTAAAGGATACACAATGCTTCCTCTAAAAGATACCTTTTCCATTGCTGATAGTGTTTTAGGAATTGCCGCGGATGAAAATAAAATCTATGCTATTGATAATCGCTATAATGTTTATGTATTCTCGCATAAAAGCAGAACTCTAGAACAATCCACCTCCCTTAAAAGCAATAAACATCCTCTTTTTGACTTTAGTAAAGCAGTAGGTTTTGCCAATCAACAAAAACGCTTTGCAATTGGCTTTAGCGGATCTAATGTAGGGTCTGTAATTAGCTTAGAAGAAAACATCAGAGAACTAGAGTCACTAACTTGGCAAAAAAAAGAAATCACCAATGCTGTATTTTCCCCTAATGATACCTACTTAGCAACCGGAGGGGAATGCGGAAGAATTGTTGTGTATTATGGAGATAATTATAATTTTCTATTAAGCTCCTCGCCTTTTTCTGATGCAGTTTCTACGATTTCTTTTAGCGATGATGAGCATTATGCCCTAGGAGCCAGCTTTAGTGGCGAACTTATTGTAGCAGATATCCCCTATGATAAAATCATCACTAAAATAACATTTAGTAGCGTGGTTGAAGATGCACTTTTTGACAAAGATAACACAAGAATTTTTTGCATCACACGCGATGGCGAAACAATCCTATATGACTTAATAGAAAATAAAATCCTTAGCAAAAATCAACTCAAACACACTTGGCTTACACTTTGCAAAAGAATCCCAAATACAGATTTTGCCCTCATTGGCTCCAGAGATAATCTCTTATATCTCGTAAGAATCTCCTCAAATAAGCTTGTAGAAACCTTAAGGGTTAGACACCAAGGAATCACCGCTATGCATTTTTATCAAAATTTTTTATTTTTAGGGTATAGCGATGGCGTCATTGAATCCTACGATACTGCATTTCAAATGGAAGCCTTCTTACGCATCTTAGAAATTGGCAACCTAAGGGATATTACAGCAATGTTTTATCAGGATAATATCTTTTTATGCACCTTAAAAACCTACAAAGAAAAACTAGATGCACAATGGAAAGAAGCCTTAAAAAAAGCTATTGTTTTGTTGTCTAAAAACTCGGTTGAAGAAGCAGTTACATTAGTTGATCCTTTTATGCGTGATTTAGAAAAAAAACAAGAATTTAACACTTGCTTAGAACAAATCCATTACATAGCAGATTTCATTGATACAGCAGAAGAAAAAAATTACATTAAAGCCTATGCTCTTGCAGAAAAATACCCTTCTGTTAAAAATACTCTAGCCTACGAAAAAATAGAGCAATTTTGGCAACAAGTTTTTAACACCTGCCAAACTCTTCTTATCGAAGATGCTACGCTAAACATCAACAAAGCAAAAAAACTTTTAAGCGTATTTGCTAGTGTAGAATCCAAAAAAGGAGACATACAGCTGTTGCTCAATAATGCAAATGTCTTTTTAGAAGCAGAGCAAGCCTATAAAAATAGAAATATTGTTCCCTACTTTTCCTTATGTGAGAAATTTCACTTCTTAAAAGAAACTAAAACTTACAAAAAAGCCATCTATACAAGCAGAAATCTACTCAAACAAGCAAGCATACTTGAGAAGAAAAATGAGATCGCACAAGCATTAAAATTATGCGAATACCTCAATAATATTCCTTTGTTTAAAGATATCACCAATGCAAAACTCAAAACTCTTCATCTTAAGGAAAAATTCTTAAAAGCTTGTGCAGACAACAACATAAAAGAAGCTTTTAATCTAGCAGAAACAAGCATTGAATTAAAAAATCTCCAAGAGTTCAAAACACTTTATGATGCATTTTTAAACATCTTTGACAAAGCATTTAAAGCAGCAACAAACGGAGAGCCAAAAATTGTGCTAGAGCTGCTAAAAGACTATACAACCATTGGCAATTTAAGAACAAAAATTAACACACTTTTAAAAGCCGCTTATCTAAAAGAATTCCAATCCAACAACTCAACACGCTCAAAAAACATTAATTGGCACGATAGCTTCAATGAATACATTAAACGCTATGGCAAAGATGAAGACATTATAAAAGTTGCGAAAGAATTAAGATTATATCCCATTTTAGAACATATTTTAGAATCCAAAAAAGACGCTCTGCAATGCTCTCTTATTGAACCTATGGCAAAATCCTTGATTGTAATGGAAACCCAAGAATCGTTTTAGATTCCGCCTTTTTGGTGATGAGCACTCCTAATTCTGTTATTTTCAAGCACTGCTTTTCCTTCGTTAATCAATACACTTAATGCGCGCTTAAAAGCCTTTTTACTCATATTACATTGCGCATAGATTTCTAAGGGTTTACTATCATAGTTTAACTCTAGCACTCCCTTAACCTGAAGCAATTCTAAGAGTATTTTGGATTCCAACTTTTTATCATTTTTAGACAAAGGATGCTTTAAGCTTAAATCACATTTTCCATTGGGATAAATCCGCTTAATATAACCTTCTCTAGCCGTATAAAGCACAAACTCACCAAAAATTTCATTATGATAAAGCAAGCCTAAATTTTCCCCATTCACCACACATTCAAAGCCTAATGGGGTTTTTCTAAAAGGTAGAATTTCCACTTTATCCCCCATTTTCAATGTCTTTAAATTCGCCTTAAAATCACACAAAAAGGGCTTAATATTCTCCTTTGCAAGCAAACGATTCTCTCTATCTAAAGTCAAAAACACCGCCACTTCACTGCCAATAGGATAATTTTGTGGAATCTTTGTTGGCATAAACACATCTTTAGCAACTCCTAAATCTAAAAAACAGCCTAAATGATTTTTATCCACCACTTTTAACACTGCAATTTCCCCTCTTTGCGCCTTTGGCTTAAGCGTTGTTGCCACAGGGCGATCACTAGAATCTGTGTATAAAAACACTTCTATTTTATCGCCAATTTTTGCCCCGCTTGGCACATAAACATTAGGAAGCAACACCTCATCAACATCAAGCAAATACGCCCCCTGCTTTGCAAAACGCACAATTTCAAGCGTTTTAACTAATCCAATACTTTTCAATCTCTATTCCACATTAATTATAAGATTTATCAATATGAAAAGCGCGATAAAACTTCTCTAAATCCCCATAATCTTTTAAAAGCCCCTTAGCCTCCAAGCCCCTTAGCACTTCTATGGAGCAATCCGTTTCCCTAGGCCACTCCCTAAAATGCCCATCACGCACATCTTTATCTGTTGCGTCTATGAAAACAATAGAATCTAAAATCACCACATCGCGCTTTGCGTCAATATTATTCACCACACGCCAAAGTAGCATATATAAATTTTCTAAATCATTTTTTGCGTTATCCACAACCACAACAATGCGCGCGTGCTTTTGCAAGACTTCTAAATCATTTAAGCCCTCTAAATCATTTTTGGATTCCAACTTTTTACATCCTAAAATCGCCTGAGTTATGGAATCCTTTTTCTCCACCGCAACTAAGACGATAGGATTTTTCGTCTCTGTGTAAATTTGCCTAACGCGCCTAACCTCCACGCCTTTTTCTAGCGCATTTGCTAAAATCTCTTGCAAAGCATTATCACTAAGCACTTCACATTCCTTTAAATCCTTAGCATAATCTTGCGTGCAATCCACCCCTAGCTTCCCCCCCCTTGCAAACTCAGGAGAAGCGTGATCTAGCGCATCACACACACCATCGCTAATTAAACAATTCTTAACGCTAAAGCGATTTAAGAGATAAGGGATAATCTCTAAATCTTGAAGTTTTGGCGCATTTTCATCTACAAAAATTGCGTGTTTGACAAAACTCATCTGCCCCACTCCCCAAAAGGCGTGCATACTCTGTTTTGCAGCATTAGGAAAGCGTGCCTTCATTTTTGCTAAAATGAGATTATGGAACACCCCATTTTCAGGCATATAATAATCCACTAAATCCGGCGTTGTTGTTTGCAATAAGGGCAAAAAGATTCGCTCTGTGGGATAGCCTAAATACTTATCTTCTAAAGGGGGCTTGCCCACCACAGTGGCTAGATACACAGGATTTTTCTTAGAAGTAATCGCGCACACTTTAAGCACAGGATAAGGCTCAATAGGCGTGTAAAACCCAGTGTGGTCGCCAAATCTCCCTTCATCACGCATTGTAGGCTCTACAAAGCCCTCAATCACAAAATCCGCATCATAAGGCACGCATAAATCATTACTGACGCAACGCACAAGTTTTGCCTTTTGCTTTTTGATAAAGCCATAGAGCATTAATTCATACATTCCATAAGGCAGTGGCGCAGTGGCACACCAAGTATAAAGCGGATCTCCACCAATAGCAATGCTAACAGGCATTTTCTTACCCGCCTTGCGATATTCTTCTAGCAAATGCACGCTATCTTTATGGATTTGCCAATGCAGCCCTAAATGATTTTTATCATACACCTGCAAGCGATACATTCCAAGATTGCGCACACTTCCATCAAGGCTTTGCGTGTAGCACTGCCCCATTGTGATAAATCTCCCGCCATCATCACTCCAAGTTTTAAGCACAGGAATTGCTTCTAAATCCACTTCACTGCCTTGCTTAATCACTTCTTGGCACAAGCCCCTACCCTTTAAAATCTTAGGCGATAAGTTGCGCAAATTCCAAAGACCAGGAAGCAAAGCTAGAGCCTGCTTAAAGCTTCTAGGGGGCTTTAGTTTAAGTAGCCTTGCAACTTCACTTGCTTGAGCTTCCACATCTCCAAGGAGCAATTCTACAAGCTTAAAACTCCCAAAAAGATTCATAAGCACAGGCGTTTCATACTGCACACCCCTAGCCTTATCCACAGGATTAACAAACAACAACGCCTTAGAATCCCTGCTTTTAACTTCTAAATACGCTAAATGTGGAATCTCTAACTCCACATCTAAAGGCTCACTAATCACTTTTAGCGCGTTATTTGCTTTTAGCTTATCAATGGTTTGTCGCATTTGCACTCCTTATTTTGCAATCAATGTTTTCTCTATCCTTCCATTATCTATTGCCTTTAATTTAAAGGCTTCTACGCATTTTCCCTCACACACTTCGCATACAATCATTTGAAAAATGCTAGGGATTCCGCTTTTTTCTGGCACACTTAAGCGGTTAGGAATCCCTGTTAAAAAGCGATTAATAGGCTCTTCACACTCCATTCCTATCACACTTTCCCTAGCTCCACTCATTCCCACATCACTCACGCCAAAACTTCCTTCAAAAATCTCTAAATCATCTGTTCCAATATGCGTATGCGTGCCAAAAATCGCTGCAATTTTACCCTTTAGCATCATAAACATCGCACGCTTCTCACTTGTAGCCTCCGCGTGAAAATCCACAATAATATTCCTAATCCCTTCCTTTTGCAAGGCTTCAATGGTAGCATTTGCACAGATAAAAGCATTATCACATTGTGGCATACCAAAATGCCCCATTAAATTTAACACCGCAAATTTTTCCCCCTCCACATCCCCCTTATACACGCCACTTCCAACAACACCTTTAGGATAATTATGCGGACGCAACACGCTAGAGTTTTCAAGGGCTAAAAATGCGATAACCTCCTTTTTATCCCAAGTGTGATTCCCCCCTGTAAAAATATCCACCCCATAGCCTTGAAGCTCGGCAATGCTTTTACCTGTTAATCCAAACCCGTGGCTTGCATTCTCCCCATTTGCAATCACAACATCAAGGCAATAATCCTGCCTTACTTCCTTCACATAACGCGCAACTTGATTCCTACCAACCCTACCTACAATATCACCAATAAATCCAAAGCGCATTCCTATCCTTTTTGTAGCTTTTCTAAATGCAAAAACACCGCCTTTAGCACATCATCTTCATCCTTGCTACTTGCTTTAATGCTTGTCTTATCGCCATTATTTGAAGTAAAACTAATGTTTTGCTGATAATTCATAATGCTTGTAATCCCACATTCTCTTGCGATAATCTTAATACGGATTAAATCCAAAAACTGCCTTGTGTAAATATCTAAACGCCCAAATCTCTCTTCAATCTCCCCTTCTATTTCAAACACAGCCTTTTGCTCCTTACATTTTGATAAACGCCTATAAATCTCTAAACGCAAGCGTTCAGACTCTATTAACTCCGCATTTAAAAACGCCGTTACGCTTAATTTAACCTCTACATTTGCTTCCTTTTGCGCCACATTTCCACTTAAGGCAAAAATTGCATCTTCAAGCATTCTAAGATAAAGCGAGTAGCCAATATTTTTAATATGCCCACTTTGTGCCTCCCCTAGCAAATTCCCTCCACCGCGAATTTCTAAATCGTGATAGGCTAACGCCCCCCCACTACCTAAAAAGGAATTTTTCTCTAAAGCTAATAAACGCTTTTTAGCATCCTCTGTGATGGCTTCAAAATCCTCCACAAGCAAATAACAAAAGCCTTCTTTATTTCCACGCCCAACACGCCCACGCAACTGGTGCAAATCTGCAATCCCAAAGCAATTTGCATTATCCACTAAAATCGTATTTGCATTGGGCAAATGGATACCCGATTCCACAATGCTTGTGCAAAGTAGCATTTGATACTCCCCCCTAGCAAAGCCTAGCACAATATCCTCCGCCTCTTGTGCTTGGATTTGTGAGTGTAAAATCGCAATCTTAAGCGTTGGCAACACGCGCAAAATTTCCTCTTTTTTTTGCGCGATTGTCGCAATGCTATTGTGGATATAAAACACCTGCCCACCACGGCGCATTTCACGCATAATAACTTCTTTTAAAAGCGCATCATCAAGGCTTTTTACAAAGGTGCGTGTTGGTTGCCTCTCACTTGGGGGAGTTTTTAGCTCACTTAAGCCTTTAATGTGTGAGAGTGCCATATTTAGCGTGCGTGGAATGGGTGTTGCTGACATTGAGAGCAAATGGATATTTTGGCTTAAATCCTTAATCTTTTCTTTTTGTTTCACGCCAAATTTATGCTCCTCATCCACTACCATTAAAGCAAGCTTTTTAAACTCCGCACTAAGTAATGCGTGTGTGCCAACTACTGCATTTAACTCCCCATTTTTCAAATCGCTTAAAATTTGCTTTTTTTCTTTTGTGCTAACATATCTATCTAAACGCGCTAATTTAAGTCCAAAGGGCGCAAATCGTTCTTTTAGCGTGTTAAAATGCTGATAAGCAAGCAAGGTTGTAGGCACAATCATCGCTGATTGCAAACCACTTAAAAACGCTACAAACATCGCATTCATCGCAACTTCTGTTTTCCCAAAGCCCACATCCCCACTAAGTAGCCTATCCATTACCTTACCGCTACTTAAATCCCTAAAAATCTCCTTAACCACCTGTGCTTGATCCTCTGTATAATGGAATCCACTTTTATTTTGAAAGAGCAAAATCTCTTCTTTTTGCACATCACACACCACACCATCTATTAACTCACGCTTTGCCGCAAGCGCAATGATGGCATTTGCAATCACAAAAAGCTTTTCTCTAACCTTTTCTTTAAGCTTTGCAAAAGAACCCTTCCCAAGCTTATCTAAAAGCGGAATCCCATCAGCAATGTAGCGGTCTATCCTCTCTAAATTTTCCACAGGCAAAAGAAGCTTATCCTCACCCAAATAGCGCAACACAATAAAATCACGCGTCGCTCCAAAAATATTTGCCTGTGTGATTCCACTAAAAATTGCGATTCCATAATCACAATGCACCACATAATCGCCAACATTTAACTCATCTAATAAAATCTTAACCCTAGTGCGTTTTTGTTGCTTTTGTGGAGCATTAAGCGAGAGAATCAAATGCTCTTTACCTAGAATATTAATCGCATAATCCACACCAAACTTAAAAGTATAAGGCGCATCTAATGGAATCCTAGCTTGACGCACCTGCGCTTCGCTCTTTGCTAGGATTGTGATTGCCTTTGTGCTATGGAGTTCTAGGAAGTTTTGTAAGGTATTAAAATTATAATCAAAATCTTGATATTCCTGTGTGGAATCTAAAATCTTACCTTCAAGCACGCATTGTAATTGACTAGCATTTTGCTCCTTAAACTCTAGGGCTTCTTTTGCTAAACCCTTGACACTTGGTAAAACTACAAAAGGATATTCACTTAAAAAATCCTTTGTGATTCCAAGTTTTTCTAAACACCAAAATCCATAGCCTAAAATATCCCCACTTCCACTATCTAGCATTGAATACTTACAAGAAAGCTCTAAAATTGTTTCTTTTAGCTTCTCATAAGATTCCGCATTTAAATTTAAAAATGCAGGAACAATCTCCAAAGACTCCAACGATTCTTTAGAGCATAATTGCGTCTGAGAATCAAAATGCCGCACACTCTCAATCTCATCATCAAAAAGCGTGATGCGATAGGGCTTTTCACTATTTGGCGTTAAAAGATCAATAATATCCCCACGCACTGAAACTTCCCCGCCAAGCTCTACTAAATCCACAAATTCATAGCCAAAATGCAACAAACTCTCTTTAAAACTCTTAAGGCTTAAAACATCGCCAACTTTAAGCCGCATTGTCAAAAGCGATTCCATATTTGGCATAGGGTGCAAAAGCGTATGAAAGGGCGAGAATAAAATCTTGCCCCCAAAATTCCCTTCGCCTTCAATATTCCCTTCACTTGGAAACGCATAAAACTCTCTTAAAGTTTGAAACAGCGCATTTAACTCTTCTTGGTAGCTCCTTAAATCCTCCCCAAATGCTGCCCTAAAATCGGGCAACACAAAGGCTTCAAATCCTAAAAACTTTGCCACATCGCTACAAGATAAAGCACTTCTCCTATCTTCACATAAGACTATAAGCCCATCTTTAAAGAGTGTTTTAAACTCTTTGCTATGTGTCTTTAAAAATACATAAAGGCTACTCTGATGCAATGCCTTCCTCTGTTTTTTGATTTAAAGGAATTGATTTTAATGTTTTTAAATCCTCTTGCTTTTTTTCAAATTCATTATTTTTATGCACAACGCTTTGCCCAACAAACTCCCCACCTTTTTCAATGATAAGCTCTTTTGCGACAATGCTCCCATCAATTCTGCCTTGGGGCAAAATCTCAACAATGCTACAAGTGCAACTCCCCATAAGTTTTCCGCTAATGACTAAATGCTCCGCATTAATGCTGCCATCAACATTCCCTGTTTTACCGATTGCCACATTTGTTTTTGCAACAACATTTCCTTCTAAATCGCCATCAATGTGTAAATTACACTCACTATACACATCTCCTTTTATTTTTGTTCCCTCTGCAATAATGCTGGTGTTTGCTGAATTTCCACCAATTGATTTATCATTGTTAGTAAAGATTGCCATTTGACATTTTTCTCCTTTTCAAAAATTTGTGTGTAATCCCGCATTGTCCATTCAATAAAAGGACGCGGATTAAGGGCTTGCCCTAAATAACGGATTTCATAATGCAAATGCGGACCTGTGCTTCTCCCACTATTACCAGAATAAGCAACAACCTGCCCACGCCTTACAAAATCCCCTTTTTGAACAGCAATTTTACTCAAATGCGCATAAAATGTGCTAAAACCAAAGGAATGCTCTAATTTCAACATCACTCCATAACCACCATTATAACCATTATTAACATAATAAGCCACACCATCAGCTGGAGCATAAATAGGTGTTCCAACAGGCATACCATAATCAACCCCTGTATGCAAGTGCTTGCGTTGGGAGACAGGATTAATACGCTCTCCCCAATCAGAAGTTACACGGTATTCACTACGCATAGGCAAGCCATTTGGAATTAGTTGCATTACAAAGGCTTTTTGCGCTCCTGTAATGCTAGCTAAATCCACACGCTCAATCAAACTTAATTCTTTAGGATTCACCACTCTATCACTTAAACCCACAATCCCCTCTAAATCCTCTATCCTATCAGAAACTTTAACAAGTTCCTGTGTTTTCTCATCAATCAAGGCTTGCAATTCTTCATTTTTCTCATTAATTTTATAATATTCTTGTTGCATCAAATCGCGTTTAACTTCAATTTGACGCACTTCTGTTAATAATAATCGGATAGAGATAAAACTAAAGAAAAAAATCACCACCACAAGCAAAATCACATACAACACAATTTGCTTCACATATTGGCGGATATTATATTGCTTAGAGCCATTAATATCAGTAATTGTTACAACAAAACGATTTTTCATCTACTTTTCTTCTATCTTCTTTGCTTTAAAATCTCTCAAAAACTTCGCCACCACGCTAAAAGAACCGCACACAAGGTATTGCGATTCCTTTTTTAATGCCACAAAATCACAATAGGGAATCTCAAGTTCTTGTAAAATTTTCTCCAACGCACTCTTATCAATCACGCGCAAATTCTCCACCTGAAAAATCTCAACACGCTGAATAATAGGTTTTAGAAGCGATAAGATTGCTTTTGGATTTTTATCAGAATAAGAATTATAAATTAAAATGGTTGCATTCCTATTAAAATTTGCATAATGCTCTAATAACGCCTTTGCACCATCTGTATTGTGTAAAACATCTAAAAAAATCTTTGGCGTTAAACTTTGGAATCTCCCTTGCAAATCAAGGGGAGGAAGCGTTTGCAAAAGAGATTTTAAAGCAAAATTTGAATTAAAATCAATTTTAGATTCCAACTTTTTTAAACTTGGAATCCTTTTTATCGCCATAACTAAACCCTGCCAAGCAAGTGTTAAATTTTGTGCTTGATAGCTTGGATAATGATGCGCTTTGACATACTCTAAAATACTTTGTGGAATTTCTTTGAGTCTCTCTAGCTCCACATCTCTTTCTTTAGCGATTTGCCCTGCAATGCTGACCACTTCTTTTTCTCTTTGAAACCCTAACACAGAGAGTTTTACCATTGCATTGAGTTTTGTTATGGCAATCTCTTTAATGCTTGTGCCAAGATAATCTTCATGATCCATTCCAATGCTTGTAAAAAGTGTGAGTTTTGGAGTGCTACAAGTTGTTGTAGAATCATACTCTCCGCCAAGCCCCGCTTCTAAAATCACAATCTTACAATCCTTAAAAATTTTAAAAGCTAAAAATGTCAGCACTTCAAAATAGCTTGCCTCTTTTAAAACCTGTAAATCTAAACTAGAAAATGCACTCTCTAACGCAGATTCCCTAACACTCTCTCCATTAATCCAAAATCTCTCACAAAGCGATAATAAATGCGGGGAAGTAAAATGCCCCACCCTTACCCCTAAAGCCTTAAGCATTAAGGCTAGAAATCTCCCTGTGCTTCCTTTCCCATTTGTGCCTATTATTTGAATAATAACTTGATTTTTATTAAAACTTAAATGGAGTTTTTCTAAAAGCCTTGGTGCGCGTTTTGGATTAAAAGGTGCATATTCTGCTCCTTTTTGCTTTAAAAAACACTCCAACCTAGACATCATATTGAATAATCCCTTGTGAGTCTTTGTGTTTAACAAATTCCTCAAGGCTAACTTTAAGCATAGATTCTAAATCTCTTGCTTCTACACGATGCGACACTTGCGCACTTAAAGAAATTGCAATGCGCGTTTGCTGAAACATAAACTTGCTATGGCTCACAATCTTGTCTAAATTATAAATAAAGGCAATTGCCTCTTCTTTTTCTCTCCCAAGCAAACAAGCCAAAAACTCTTCATTCCCATAATAAGCAATCAAATCACTTGTGTTGCTATATTGCTTTAATAACCTTCCAAGCGTTGCTAAAATCCGTTTTGCCGCTTCAACTCCATAATGAAGTTTGATTTTATCATAACTTGCGATTCCAAAAACAATCACTGCGTAATTTTCACTTGTTTTTACAAATTCCTCTTCAGCATAATTTAGCACTTTTTGCATTCCAACCTTGCTCATCAAAGTCGTCATCGCATCAATAGGCAATGCCATTACATCTTTAAATTCTAACAGCTTTTTAGACGGATGTGTCGCTGGATTTGTAAAATCGTGCTTTTGTGGTTCTTGTTGGTTTAGAGAAGAAGGCAAGGCACTTAGGGCTAAGATTTGAGCTTCTAAGCCTTTTAGCAATTTAAGCTGCTCTTCTTTTGTAGGCTTTGACTCTTTTAAGAACTCACGCACATCATCTTGCCATTTTTGGATTCCAAAATAAGGAATCTTAAAATTACTTAAAATTTCAAGTGCCTTTAAAAAATCTAAAAAATCAAATTCTGGAATCTTTTTAACCTGCTCCATCCAACGCTCACGCCAATTATGCATAGATTGAGAATTTAGCTTATCAATTTCAATCAAATGTCCCTTTGCAAGCATACTTACCTCTTTTTGAGGATGTGTAGCAAGCAGGCGCAAAAGCAATTTTAATGTTTCAAGTGAAGTATTAAAATTTTTCTTTGAAAAATTAAGATGATTAATAGCCTTTGTTAAAGCAATAAGAAGCTCATTTTTATGCTTAAATTTCTTGTGCGGTAAATTCTCTTTAGCTTCAGGATCTAACATTTCAAGCACCTTTTCAATGCTCAATTCTAATTCCACCACAATACCCATTTTCTTAGCTGCTACACAATAAGCTTGCGCATAAGCCTCTGGCGTTGGTTCTTTTCCCTCCTTTAACAATGCCCTCAAAGCTTCTCTAGCAATGTTTTGTGCATTTTGCATCAATGCCCCTCAATCCCTATTTGAGAAATAAATCCATCTAAAGCTTGGAGTGTTGCGCGATTAATCGCCTCAAGTCGCACAGAATCCGTAATGATAGAACTCTCATTCAAAGAAAAGCTATAAAATCCTCTTTTATTAAACACACGCATTTTTTGACTTAGATTATTGATAAATTTAAATTCCACAGCAACTTCGCAACGATAAAATGTTGCAAAACCTGTGCGGTTCTCTGCAAGAGAGTTAAAACTTACTGAACGCAATTGCACTTCTATAATGGAAGTTGCATTTTCTTTATCCACAATATTTGCGTGCAGGCGACCAAAAATACTTTTAGAGAGCTCATCTTTTAATGCCACACTATTTTGGGGATCTCTAGGATCAATTTTTACTTCTACATAAATTTTATCGCCCAATGTTTTTTGGGTGTTATGCGCTAAAGGCTTATAACCACACGCACTAAAATTCAATGCTAAAAAAGCTACTAAAATTAGAAAAATTTTTTGCATCATTGCACCACAAAATTCACAAGCTTATTGGGCACAACAATTTCTTTTACAATGGCGACTCCATTAATCCATTTTTCAACGGCAACTTTTGCAAGCGCTAAAACTTCTGTGTCATCTGCATTGATAGCCACTTTAATTTCACCTCTACGCTTACCATTGATTGTAATTGCCATTGTAATGGAATCCTCTTTTAATGCAGACGCATCTAAAGCAATGGGAGCAAAATTTGCAAGATTAAAATACTTCTTACTTAACTCCCAACAAATGTGTGGAATAATCGGCTCTAGCACATTAAGCAAAATAAAATACCCCTCGCTCCACACTTTAGCATTATCCTGCTCATTAAGGGCATTTAAAGCTTCCATACAAGCAGCAATGAGCGTATTAAAAGCATATCCACTCTCGTGTGTGAAAGTTTCATTGGATTTTTTCAGTGCTTCATAGACTTTTTTGCGCGCATATTTTTCCTTCTGGCTTAAATTTTCTACTGCAATTTTTGGTAAGATGGTAATTTTTTGCACTTTTTCAATCTTTGCACACAAACGCTTAATAAAGCGAAAAGAACCCTCTACTGCTGAATCATTCCATTCCAACTCCCGCACAGGAGGAGCTGCAAATAAAATAAAAAGCCTTGCAGTATCTGCACCAAATTGCGCAATAATCTCACTAGGATCTACAACATTTCCTTTGGATTTGCTCATTTTTGCACCATCTTTTGTTACCATTCCTTGTGTTAAAAGATTAGAAAAAGGCTCACTAGATTCTGTATAACCCAAACTTTTTAAAACTTTTGTGAAAAAACGCGCATACAATAAGTGCAAAATCGCGTGTTCAATCCCGCCAATATATTCATCAACATCCATCCAATATTGCGCATCTTCTGCGCTAATTGCCTCATTTTGGCGCAAATTTTGTGGCGTTGTGTAACGCAAGAAATACCAGCTAGATTCCACAAAAGTATCTAGTGTATCTGTTTCTCTAAGTGCGTTTTTCCCACATTTTGGGCAAGCACAATGCTTCCAACTCAAATGCTTATCTAGCGGATTCCCCTCCCCATCAATGCTAACATCCTCAGGCAATGCAACGGGTAATTTCTCTAAGGATTCTGGCACAATGCCACAAAACTCACAATGGATTAAAGGAATCGGAGTCCCCCAATATCTCTGCCTTGAAATCCCCCAATCTCGCAATTTAAAATTTACAACAGCCCTACCCTTGCCACTTTTTTCAAAATAAGCAATGATTTTTTGCTTTGCCTCTTCATTATCCAAGCCATCATACTCTTGTGAATTTATTAGCACCCCACCTTCTGTGTAAAAACCATTTTGCGTAAAATCTTTGGAATCTTTTGGTTGAATCACAGGAATAATAGGTAAATCATATTTTTTAGCAAACTCAAAATCTCTTTCATCGTGGGCTGGCACACTCATCACCGCCCCACTTCCATAACCCATTAACACAAAATTTGCCACCCATAATGGAATCCTTTTTTGACTTAAAGGATGAATGGCATAAATTCCAAGTGGAATCCCTATTTTTTCTTGCTGTGCACGCTCCCTTTCGCTTGTGTTTTGCATTACTTGAATTTGCTCCATCACTTCTTTTGCAAGTCCATAGTTTTGCGCATTTTCTAATATTGCTTTCACTAAAGGGTGTTCAGGTGCAACTGCGCAATAACTCGCACCAAAAATCGTATCAGGACGCGTGGTAAAGACTTCTAATTCTGAAATCACGCCATCCCCATTTTGAATACTTTTTTCTAACTCAAAGACAAAGCTTAACCCCTCTGACTTACCAATCCAATTGCGCTGCATTGTTAAAACTTGATTAGGCCACTTCCCCTCTAGTGCATCTAAATCCTGTAATAATTCCTCAGCATAATCTGTGATTTTAATGTAGTATTGATACATTTCTTTTTGCACCACAGGCGTATCGCAACGCCAACATTTTCCTTCAATCACTTGCTCATTTGCAAGCACGGTTTTATCATTTGGACACCAATTTAAAAAGCCCTTTTTGCGATAAATTAGCCCCTTTTCCCACATTGCGATGAAAAAAGTTTGCTCCCATTTTGAATAAACCCTATCACAAGTTGCAAGTTCACGCATTTTTGAAAAAGAAAATCCAAGACTATAAAGTTGGGATTTCATATTTTCAATATTAGAATAAGTCCAAGCTTTAGGATGTGTTTTATGCTTAATGGCAGCGTTTTCTGCTGGCATTCCAAAAGCATCCCAACCAATAGGATGCAACACATTATAACCCTCTTTGCGAAACTTCCTAGCAATCGCATCGCTGATGCAATAATTGCGCACATGCCCCATATGGATATTCCCGCTAGGATAAGGAAACATACTTAAAATATACTTTTTAGGCAAAGCTTTATCTTCTCTTGGTTCATACGCACCACTCTCTTCCCAAAACTTCTGCCACTTCCTCTCAACTTCCCTAGGATTGTATTCCATACCACACCTCTAATTATAGTTGTTGTAGCTCTTAATGCTTTCAATAGAGATAAATATAACAGATACAATATTTGCAACCAATGCACCAAGCGCTAATGCTACTGCGACATTAATGTCATCAAATACTTGCAGATAAATCAATGCCGGAATTAAATGTAAATCTGCCACCAAAGAAGCTGCCATGAGCTCTGCTGACATAAAGCTCCTAACCCCAATCTTTAAAATCGTTGAGAGAATATTGACACCACCTGCGATAAATAGCATCACCAAACTTTGTTCAACCAAAAAGCCAACCGTAAAAGTTAGGCTCATCAAAATAAAAAAAACAAAAGTTACCTTTCCCCAATCCATTAGATTCTACCCCTTTCATACATTTCTCGTAATTTCTTTTTCTCTAATGCCTTTCTCTCTGCTTCAATCACTTTTTGATAATATTTTTGCAAATCAAATCCAAACAAAATCACAAGTTTACTTGCAACAAAAATAGAGCTATAACTCCCAACAATAGAGCCAACTAACATTGGCAGACTAAAACCTTTAATAATTTCTCCACCAAAAACATAAAGAGTAAAAACCGCAAAAAACATTGTTAAAGAAGTTAGAATCGTCCTTGAAAGCGTAGCTGAAAGTGCTTCATTAATAACATTTTCTAAGGTTTCTTGATTTCTAAGACTAATGGTTTCACGGATTCTATCAAAAATAATAATTGTGTCGTTAATGGAATATCCAATGATTGTTAAAAGTGCAGCAATCACTTCTAGCCCTAAATCAATATCAAACAAAACCACAGCTCCAGCAGCAATCACAACATCATGCACAAGTGCTAAAATCGCTGCTAGCGCAAACCGCCATTCATAACGATAAGAAACATAACACAGAATGCTAATTAGTGCAAGAATAAGTGCTACACTCCCCTTTTCTCTAAGCTCACTTCCTACCTTTGGACCCACAACATCTACACGGCGCACACTAAGATTGCCTGTGTCTTTAAGGACATTTGCCACTTCTTGCCCAATATCTTCATTTACGCTTGATGAAGCTGTTGGAAGTTTAATTAAAATCTCCTCTGGTGAGCCAAACTCACTCACTTGCACACCATTATACTTCTCTACCGCTTCTAATGTTTTTCTAATCTCTGACAAAGGAGCTGGCTTTTCATACTGCACTTGAACAATTGTCCCACCAGCAAAGTCTATACCAAGACTAAATCCGGGTTTAATAAATAAAACAAGAGAGCCTGCAAATAAAATCAAAGAAAGCACAATTCCATAATTTGACATCTTTACAAAATCATACACTTTATTATGCTTAAAAAAATCCATAGTAATCCTTATTGACTTCTATAACCAAACCACAGCGCATAATTGCCTGATTTTATAATACGATTCTGAAACATTCTAAACACGCCGTGCGTTCCAACAATTGCAGTAATAATTGATGCTAAGATTCCAATACTCATTGTGATTGCAAATCCTTTAATTGCCCCAGTTCCACACATATACAACAACACCGCAGCAATCAATGAAGTTAAGTTGGAATCAAAAATCGCTCTTGAAGCGTTAGCATAACCATTTTCTAGGGATTTGATAAAATTCTCTTTAGCGCGCAATCCCTCTCTAATTCTTTCATTAATAATCACATTTGCATCCACTGCCATACCCACCGTTAAAATAATCCCAGCCATTCCCGGAAGTGTTAGAGTTGCTCCAAAAAGTGCCATCACCGCAATAACTAGCAAAATATTAACCGCTAATGCAATATCTGCAATAATCCCCGCAATCCCATAGTATAGCACCATAAACACAACAACTAAAATCGCACCTGTAATTAGCGCAATCATAGACGCCTTAATGCTATCAGCTCCCAATGAAGGACCCACACTGCGTTTTTCTAGCAAAATTATAGGTGCTGGCAATGCTCCGCTTCTTAATGCAATTGCAATATCACTTGCCTGTTGCACACTAAAGCCACCGCTAATTTGCCCACTTCCCCCACCAATTCTCTCCCTAATCACAGGGGCAGAATACACCTTACCATCTAGCACAATTGCCATACGATTGCCCACATTCTTGCCTGAGAAATCGCCAAAAATCTTGCCCCCCTGTGCATTAAGCGTGAAATTAATTACAGACTGTCCGTTTTGATCATACGCCGCCCTTGCATCTGTTAGCATCGCACCATCTAAAATAGGGATTGCTTTAAGCAAGATTTTTTGCGTTGGATCATCTGCAAAAGGCAAAATCACATCCCCATAGGACTCTGCTTCTGCATCCGTCATCAAAAAAACCCTAGCATTACGCGCTTCATCAACTGCCATCATTTGTAAATGCCCACCTTTGGAAATGAGCTCTAAAGCACGCTGCTCATCCTCTTGTGTTTTAATACCGGGTAATTGGACTAAAATTGCATCTTCCCCTTGCTTGGTTACGCTAGGCTCAGAGAGCCCAAATTGATCCAAACGATTCCTAATGTTTCCAATAGCTTGCTCAATGGCAAAATTCTTAAGAGTTACAATCTCAGCTTCTGTAAAAGAAATTGTGTAATAAAGATTATTCTCTGTAATATTTAAACCCGGAATCGTCTTTAAATACGCATCTATCTTAGCTTTTTCATTAGAATCCAATAACTCAAAGCTAACAAAATCTCCGCGCACACTTAGCCTATCTAATAAGATTTGCTCATCCAATGCATAGTAATTAATTTGTGCCGCTAAAGAAGTGTAACGCGTCTTTATAGCTTCTTGTGTTTGCACTCCTAAAAGCAAATTTAACCCTCCTTGTAAATCCAATCCTAATGTGATTTTAGGACCTTGCGTTTGAAAAAAGGAAGGAATAGAAAGCACGATTCCAAAAAGCGTTGCCACAATAAAAAAGAATAACTTTGTGTTAAAAGATTTTTTCATAAAGGAACTATTGTTCAATTTTTTTAGCAACATAATCTTTGGAGAGTTTTACAACCGTATCGTCATTTAAGCGCACCATAAAAAACTCCTCTTCACGCTTAACAATTTCTACAATAAACCCACCGCTTGTTACAATTTTATCCCCTTTATCCAAACCTTTAAGCATCTCTCTATGGCGTTTAGCCTGTGTTTGCTGTGGGCGGATAATCAAGAAATAAAAAATCGCAACCAACACAAGCAAGGGAAGTAATTGCGTCAAGGTGTTTCCAATATTTTCCATAATCAAACCTTACAAAGTAAAATAAACTTGCGGATTTTACCACTGCTTTACTAATTAAATGTTTAAAACAGAATCTAAAATTTAAGGGGATAATTAACCACAGACAAGGATTAAAACAAAAATCTTTAACAACTATAAGTTGTAATAAACTCAAAAGGATGGGGGCGTGCTTCCCAAGGCCAGATTTCTGTTTCAAATTTATAAGTTTTATAAGCTTGGATAAACTCTTCACTAAACACTCCACCTTCTTTTAAATACGCCCTATCCACTAGCATTTCTTCAATAGCGTGTCTAAGTGTATGTGGAAGCTGCTTAATGCCTTTTTCACGGATTTCATCTAAATGCAATTCAAAAAGATTAATCTCCATTGGCGCACCCGGATCAATTGTGTTTTTAATCCCATCAATGCCCGCCATAAGAAGCGATGCGAATGCTAAATAAGGGTTGCTAGAGCTATCAGGGAATCTAAACTCCATTCGCTTTGCCTTCTCTCCGCTATTATAAGGAATCCTAATGCTAGCACTTCTATTTTGCGCAGAATAAGTCAAAATACTTGGGGCTTCAAAGCCTGGAATAAGGCGTTTATAAGAGTTTGTGCTAGGGTTTGTGAAAGCAGCTAATGCTCTTGCGTGCTTTAACACGCCCCCTAAAAAATGCAACGCCATTTGGCTTAAGCCCTCATAAGCATCCCCTGCAAAAAGATTCCTATTCTCTTTCCAAATACTAATATGCACGTGCATTCCACTACCATTATCGCCATAAAGGGGCTTTGGCATAAAAGTTGCTGTTTTACCATTTAAATGCGCCACCATCTTCACAACATATTTAAGCTTTTGCACATTATCAGCAGCTTCAAGCATATCACCAAACTTCACGCCAATCTCTCCTTGTCCTTGCGCCACTTCGTGATGCACCACAAAGGTTTCTAACCCCACTTGTTTTAGCACCTTCACCATCTCAGCACGCAAATCCACCATAGAATCCACAGGCGCAACAGGGAAATATCCCCCCTTAGTTCCTGGACGATGCCCAAAATTTACCCCTTCAAATTCCTTATTGCGATTCCACTCGCCCTCTTCTGTGTCAATTTCATAATATTGACAATTCACAGAATCCTTAATCTTAATAGAATCAAACACGAAAAATTCATTCTCCGGACCAAAATACGCCACATCACCAATTCCACTTTCCTTAAGATAATTCATAGCGCGTTTAATGATAGAGCGTGGGCATTTCTCATAAGGCTCATCCTTGTAAATATCCCACACATCACAAAACACAACCGCCGTTGTATCCGCTGTAAAAGGATCTATAAAATAACGCACAGGATCTGGAATTAACACCATATCAGATTTATCCACGCTCTGCCAAGCAGGAAGTGAACTTCCATCAAAAGGAATCCCTTCAAAGCTACTTGCATCAATCACTTCTGCATCAAAGGAAAAGTGATGCCAAACGCCCTTAATGTCCGTGAAACGAAAGTCTATAAACTCTACTTCATTCTCTTTGCAATAGTTAAAAAACTGCTCAACAGCCTTCTTATCTGCTACTGGTTTTTGCATTGTTATTCCTTTAATTAGTGATTAATGTGATAATTTGGTGCTTCTTTAGTGATTAACACATCGTGCACATGAGATTCTCTTAAACCACTTTGTGTAATCTCCACAAACTCTGCCTTCTCCCAAAGTGTTGGAATATCCTTAGAACCTAAATACCCCATTGATGCACGCAATCCACCAAGCATTTGATGCGCCACATCAGCAATTTTTCCGCGATAAGGCACACGCCCTTCAATCCCTTCTGGCACAAGCTTTTCTTGTGCAGTGCCTTCTTGAAAATATCTATCAGCACTGCCACGATTCATTGCACCCAAACTCCCCATTCCACGATAAGTTTTATATTGCCTTCCTTGATAAATAATTGTTTCCCCCGGAGATTCTTCTGTGCCAGCTAACAAACTTCCAATCATTACGCTAGAAGCACCTACAGCTAGAGCCTTTGCAATATCGCCAGAATATTTAATCCCGCCATCAGCAATCACGGGAATCCCAGCTTTTTGACACACCTTTGCAACAGCATCAATTGCTGTCATTTGTGGCACACCCACACCTGCAATGATTCTTGTTGTGCAAATACTTCCTGGTCCAATACCTACTTTTACCCCATCTGCTCCTGCATCAATGAGTGCTAGCGCACCTTCGCTTGTTGCAACATTGCCTGCAACAACATCCACAACTAAATCTTTTTTAATGGTTGCAATCGTTTCTAAAATCCCTTTACTATGTCCGTGTGCGGAATCCAAAACCAACACATCAACCCCAGCATCTACAAGCATCTTAGCTCTCTCATATTGAAACACACCAACTGCCGCACCCACGCGCAAACGCCCAAAATCATCTTTATTAGAACTTGGATATTCAATGCGTTTTTGAATGTCTTTAATGGTAATTAGCCCCTTTAAGATTCCTTTTTCATTAACAATGGGTAATTTTTCAATCTTATGCTGATTCATAATATTGCGCGCTTCCTCTAAGCTTGTGCCAACCTTCCCCGTAATTAGCGGTGCTTTTGTCATCACATCTTTAACGGGGCGTGTCAAATCTATCTCAAAGCGCATATCGCGATTGGTTAGGATTCCAATTAAACTTCCGTGGTCATCTACCACAGGCACGCCAGAAATTTTATAATTATCTGTGATTGCCTTTGCATCAGCTAAAGTAGAATTTGGAGAGATATAAATGGGATCAATGATTACTCCACTTTCACTTTTTTTAACCTTTTTAATGAGTGCAGCCTGCGTAACTTCATCCATATTTTTATGGATAATTCCAATCCCGCCAAGCCTTGCCATTGCAATAGCCGTTCTCTCTTCTGTAACCGTATCCATTGCTGCAGAAACAAGGGGGGCATTTAAGGTAATATTGCGTGAAAATTTTGTTTGTAAAGAAACTTCTTTGGGCAAAATTTCAGAATATGCAGGAACTAACAAAACATCTTCAAAGGTTAAGGCACGCGCTCTAATTCTCATAAAAACTCCTTATTGTAATGTGTTTTCTAAATGCAATGCGACATCTAAAAGCGTTTGCTCATCAAAAGCCCTTCCAATAAATTGCATTCCAATAGGCAAGCCCCCATCACTATCCACAGGCAAAGAAATAGCAGGCAATCCCGCTAAATTTACACCAATGGTGTAAATATCTTCTAAATACATTTGCAAAGGCGTTTTACACGCATTAAAGTCAAAGGCAACACTTGGTGCAACAGGGGATAAAATCACATCACAATCCTGCAAAATCGCTTCATACTGCCTTGCAATTAGCGTGCGCACCTTTTGCGCTTTAATATAATAGGCATCATAATATCCACTGCTTAACACAAAAGAGCCTAGCAAAATTCTGCGTTTGACTTCATCTCCAAAGCCTTGCGAGCGCGTCTTTAAATACAATTCTTTAAGATTGCTAACATCTTTTGCTCTCTTTCCATAACGCACCCCATCAAAACGCGCTAGATTTGAACTTGCTTCAGCTGTGCAAATCACATAATATGCGGCAATCATATAGCTAGTATCTAGCATTTGCTTCTCAATAATCGTGTGTCCATTTTGACTCAGCACATCTATGGTTTTTTGATAAGCATTTTGAATGCTAGAATCAGCATTTTTTAAAAACTCAGGCAAAATTGCAATTTTTAGTTTGCGCTTAGGATTTAGAGTCTTAAAAGTGCTTGGCGATTGCAAATTTGCACTTGTGGAATCGTTTTTATCATAACCTGCAATCGCATCAAAAAGCAATGCACAATCACTGACATTTTGCGCAATAGGTCCAATTTGATCTAAACTTGAGCTATACGCCACAAGCCCATAGCGACTCACCCTGCCATAAGTTGGCTTCAATCCTACACAACCACAAAAACTAGCGGGCTGTCTAATGCTCCCACCCGTGTCGCTTCCAAGTGCTGCAAGTGCGATTCCACCTGCCACAGCTGCCGCACTTCCACCACTGCTTCCACCCGGAACTCTCTCTTTGTTTTTAGGATTTAGCGTTTTACCATAGCAACTGCTTGCTGTTGTGCTACCCATTGCAAATTCATCCATATTTGTGCGTCCAAAAGGCGCAAAACCCTTGTGCTTTAAATTTTCAATCACGCTTGCATCATAAGGTGCAACATAGCCTTTTAAAATCTCACTTCCACAAGTAATTTCCCATCCCTTAACATTAATATTATCTTTAATGGCAATGGGCAAAAGATTTGCATCAGCATCCTCTAATGCCCCCACATATGCATTTAAATCACTTGCTTTGATTTTTTCTTTGAGTGTATTTTTTAAGGCTTGGATACCATCTTTATCAAGCTTAAGTGCTTCTTGTAGCGTTGGAATAGACATAAAAACTCCAAAATGTTTAAAAAGTTTTGGAATTATAAAGGATTTTTGTTGATAGAAGGGTTAAAAATCTGTGTTTTTTATAGTTTTTGTAAAATTTTATAAGGAATCGTAAAAATTAGAATCGGAATTTATCTAGCACAAAAAAGAGCAAAAGCCCTTTTTGGATTCCACCTTTAAGCCTTTGGTCCAATCATTTTGCTAGGATCAATCCACTTTTTATAATCCTCTTCGCTTACTAAGCCTAGCTCCAATGCGCTTTCTTTTAAAGAGATTCCTTTTTTGTGTGCGTTTTTAGCAATTTTTGCAGCATTTTCATAGCCGATGTGTGGATTAAATGCAGTTACAAGCATTAAAGAATGGTGTAAATTGTAATCAATCTTTTCTAACTCCGGCTCAATCCCTTCAGCGCAATGGATATTAAAGGAGTGCATTGCATCAGCAAGTAAATCTAAACTTTGTAAGAAGTTATAAATAATCACCGGCTTAAACACATTAAGTTCAAAATTCCCTTGGCTTGCAGCAATTCCAATTGCCGTATCATTCCCCATCACCTGCACAGCAACCATCGTTAGTGCTTCACATTGTGTGGGATTAACCTTTCCGGGCATAATGGAGCTTCCAGGTTCATTTTCTGGAATCCTAAGCTCTCCTAATCCACATCTAGGACCACTTGCAAGCCATCTAATATCATTTGCAATTTTCATTAAATTTGCCGCCAAGCCCTTCATTGCTCCGTGTGTAAAAGTAATCGCATCGTGGCTAGTTAATGCGTGGAATTTGTTAGGGCTTGATACAAATTCAATGCCTAGCATTTTTGTTAGTTCTGCACTTACCTTTTCACTCAGTTGTGGATGCGCATTTAAGCCCGTTCCTACTGCTGTTCCGCCGATGGCTAGTTCCCTTAGTGTAGGCAAACTGGCTAGAATTTGCTCTTTGGAATGCTCTAGCATAGAATGATACCCACTAAATTCCTGCCCTAAAGTCAAAGGCGTAGCATCTTGCAAATGCGTGCGTCCAATTTTAATAATCCCCTTAAAGTCCTGTGCTTTTTTGCCTAGGGTTGCGCTTAAGTGCTCAAGTGAAGGGATTAGTTTTTTTAGCACCTGCTCCACTGCAACAATACTCATTGCCGTTGGGAAGGTATCATTAGAGCTTTGTGACATATTCACATGGTCATTGGGATGGATAAATTTTTCCTTTCTAAAGTCATAGCCTGCAATCTCTGTGGCGCGGTTTGCAATCACTTCATTCACATTCATATTACTCTGTGTGCCTGAACCTGTTTGCCAAATTGCAAGCGGAAAATTCTCATCAAACTTGCCTTCTACAATCTCATCACACGCCTGCACAATAGCATTTTTACGCACTTCATCAAGCTTACCTAAGCTATGATTAACAATAGCTAGAGATTTTTTAAGATTTACAAAGGCATAGATTAAAACCTTGGGCATTTTTTCAATCCCAATTTTAAAATTTTCAAAACTTCTCTCCGTTTGCGCTCCCCAATACTTATCATCTGGCACTTTCACTTCACCCATTGTGTCGTGTTCAATCCTAAATTTCTGCTGCATCACTTCATCCTTTCTTTCAAAAATAAATAGGCGCATAATTTAACCTAAAAATCTATAATTTTTACTTATAATCGCTAGGAATTTAAATCCAACAATAGCACTCTTAAAGCCTTAAAATAAGATTATTGAAATAATTTTGTTTTAAACATTCTAGTCTTACAATCACGCGCACATAAGGTTTAATGCAACAGCATTGCATAAGCAAAAAGAATCTTAAACATAAGGAAGGCGCAATGTTTGGAGAAAAATATAAAAAAGAATTACAACACGCTTTAGACGAAAATAAACGCTTAAAAGCAAAATTACAAGAGATGGCGCAAAAAAACCAATCCCTTGAAGAACAATTACAAATCGCTTCAAAACAGCACTCTAATGCTGGAGAGTGTATCGGCACTTTTAGGGATATGACACTATCTTTAGCACAGGGTTGTAGCACCAATCTTAAAGTCTTACAAGATGATTTTAGTAAATCCATTGACCTACTCTATAACGCAAGAGGAATTGCTGAAGACAATAAACAAAACACTTCCCAAATGCAAAATGTTTTGACTGAAGGATTATCCAATATGGAATCTAAACTCACTGAATTTAGAGATATGATTACGCAGGTGCAAAGTGATTTTACAGCCATTTCAGGAGTGATTGCATTAATCACTGACATTTCAGACCAAACAAACTTACTCGCCTTAAATGCCGCCATTGAAGCAGCAAGGGCAGGAGAACACGGAAGAGGCTTTGCTGTTGTTGCAGATGAAGTGCGCAAACTAGCAGAGCGCACACAAAAGGCTACAAAAGAAATTGAAATGAATATCCAAGTTGTCACACAAAACTTTTCTGATGTGCAAACTTCCACAGAACATATCATTAAAAATATGGAAATGCTTGGAGCGCAAAATGAAACCCTAGAAACCATCAATTCTTCTGCCGATGAAATTTGCAAAGACACCAATAAAATCCTTATTGCAACCTTCATTGGACTTGTTAAATTAGACCATCTGCTATTTAAGACAAATGGCTATCGCGCAATTTTTAATGAGGATTTAGAAGCAAAATTTGTAGGACATCACGATTGCCGTCTAGGTAAATGGTATGATAGCGGGAATGGAAAACAATTCTTCTCAATGCTTCCAAGCTATACAAAGCTAGAACCATTCCACAAAGAGGTGCACGATAACATTATTGCTGCACACGAGATGATGAAACAACACGGAAATACAAGCAACTGCTTAGAAGAAATTTATGAACACTTTGCAAAAGCAGAAGTTGCAAGTGATGGCGTTGTGGCTTGTTTAAATAGCCTAGCACAAGAAAAACTCTCTTCCCTTTCTTAAAATGCGATTTTCCCTTATGCCCATAAAATTTAAAATCCTAAAAAACCTGCCCATTATTAGCACTTCTTAGCTCTGCCTCCTCCTCTTCAATCGCCTTTATAATCTCCGCATAAGTTTCTAACGACAATTTCGCCTGCTCTGCATCAATCTTTCCCATCACATAGCCAATGTGTAAAAGCACATAATCCCCAATGCTTACTTCCTCACTCATTAAATCCAAACTTGCTTCACGCGTAACACCTAGCGTATCAAGCGTTGCCATATTGCTTTCTTTATCAATAGAAACCACTTTAGAAGGTATGGCTAGACACATAATTTTGCTCCTTTCTTTGCTGTAAAAATGCACAGAATTGTTCTAAGGATTCCATATTTTTAGAGGATAGCAAAAACAATGGAATCTCTTTTTTAAGCTTTGCTAAATCCTCCCTAACGCGCTCTATCTTAAAGTCAAAAACTTCCATTAAATCTGCCTTAGAAACCACCACCACATCAGCACATAAAAACATCGTAGGATATTTTAGCACCTTATCATCACCCTCTGGCGTAGAGAGTAGCACAATATTCATATTTGCCCCTAAATCATAGCTTGCAGGACACACAAGATTCCCCACATTTTCAATAAACATAAACCCTTTTAAATCCCCTTGATTGTGTAATTTCTCAAGTGCATCTTTTACCATTGAAGCTTCTAAATGGCAAGCCTCACCTGTTGAAATTTGATAAGCATTGACTCCAAAGCGTGCTAAACGCTCTGCATCACGATTTGTTTGCAAATCCCCTTCTATCACGCTAAAGTCTAACAACTTCTCTTTTGCGATATGCTCTAATAGCGTTGTTTTGCCACTTCCTGGTGAACTCATAAGATTCACCACAAAGACGGAATCCTTTTTATAAATCGCACGCAACTCCATTGCAACCTTGTCATTTTTAGAGAGAATCCGCTGTCCAACTTCTACGCTTTTAGGGCTTTGCATTACTTATTTCCTTAACAAAAATTAGCGCATTCTAGCGCATTTTTCTTTAAAGACTTGCTAAACTTTAAGCACTTCTTACTACAAATGCGCTATTATGCGCCATTTATTTTTTAGGATTAGCAATGCAAAATACCATAGAAACTTCCAATGAAGCAACACTTCCCACACAATTTGGGGAGTTTAAAATCCGCTCTTTTAGAGAAAAAACGCCTAATCACACGCTAGAGCATCTAGTGATTAAAACGCAGAATTTACCACAAAACCCCCTTGTGCGCGTGCATTCAGAATGCTTAACAGGCGATGCACTCCTTAGCCTTAAATGTGATTGTGGAGATGAGTTACACGCTGCGTTAAAAAGAATCCAAAAAGAGCAAGGAATGCTAATTTATCTCCGCCAAGAAGGCAGGGGGATTGGGCTTTTTAACAAAGTCAATGCTTATGCCCTGCAAGATACAGGGCTTGACACCGTGGAGGCAAATTTAGCCTTAGGGTTTAAAGAAGATGAGCGCGATTATAGCGTGGTGAAATTCATCTTTGATTTTTACAAACTCACGCAAATCCGCTTGCTTACGAATAATCCTAGCAAAATTAGCACCTTTGAAGCGATGATAAAAGTTACAAGAGAGCCGATTTTAACGCAGTGCAATCAACACAATGCGCATTATCTAAGCATTAAAAAAGAAAAAATGGGGCATTTGCTCTAAAATGAAAACAAATCTCACCTTCACACAGGCAAAAGAGATTTTACACACCCAAACCATCGCTCCCTTAGGGATTGAGCGCGTGTTTTTACACGATGCTTTAGGGCGAATTTTAGCAAAGGGCATTTTAGCCCCATCTCATATGCCCCATTTTCCGCTATCAAGAATGGATGGCTATGCCTTTAACTCCGCTTTTAAGGACGCTAAGAGTTTTCAAATCCTAGCAGAAAACAAAGCAGGAAATGCGATTCCAACTTTGCCCCTTGACGCTCCCTTTGCCATTAAAACTTTCACAGGGGCTAAGATTCCTAAAAATGCCGATATGCTAGCTCCCATTGAAGATTGTCAAGTAGAAAATTGTGAAGTAGAGCAAAATTCTCTCAAAATACAAGCCCTACCACACATCGGGCAACACATTCGCCAAGTAGGAGAAAACTACAAAAAAGGCGAAACCTTGCTGCAAAAAGGCACGCGCCTAAACGCCCATCACATCGGGCTTTTAGCAAGTTTAAACCAAGTCTTTGTAGAAGTTTTTACACGCCCAAAAGTTGGAATCCTAGTGAGTGGAAATGAACTTTTAGAATTAGGTGAAAATCCAAGTAACACGCAAGATCTCTACAATGCAAATGGACATTTATTGCTAGCTAAAGTGCTAGAAAATGGCGCAATCCCAAAGCTCTACCCCATCTTAAAAGATGATAAAGCACAGATAATATCTAGCGTGCAGCTAGCCTTGAAGGAATGTGATATGGTAATAAGTAGCGGTGGAGCGAGCGTTGGGGATTATGACTTTATCACAACACTTTGCAAGGAAAGAGAAAAGGAAGTGGTTTTTAAAGGCGTGCAAATCAAGCCCGGACAGCATATTATTTATGCGCATTTTAACCAAAAGCATTTTTTTGCACTGCCGGGCTTTCCAAACTCTACACTTGTAACCTTTGAACTCTTTGTAAAAGAGATTTTGCTCCGCCTTTTAGGCGCAAAACCCACAACAACAACCCTTAAGATTCCACTAAATCAAAACATTACCAAAAACGATACACGCCTAGAATTTCGTGTGTGTAATGTGCGTAATCTTAAGGGAAGCTTCAGCATTGATTTTGAAGGCAAAAAGGACTTCCAAAGTGCGATTTTAAACAACTTCTGCCCCCTTGATGACGCACAAGTAGGACTTTGCATTTTAGATTCTAGCAAACAAAGCGGAGAGATTGTAGAGGTTTTACTTCTTTCCTAATCTTTTAGAAAATTATCCTTTACTTTAAGCATATATATATAATTACAATCTCAAATTTACTTTTAATCAGCATATCTCAATCAAATTCCAAACCAATCCTTTAGTATTTAACATAGCGAAAACAAGAAATGCTTAATATTCTCATTTACGGACAAACAGGCTAAAAAATTAAAAAGCACAATAGATGATGAAGAAAAGCCGATTCCAATAACAGGAGTTAAGGAGCTAATTCACAAAAGCTCTAGTTTGCTTAAAGAGGCGCAACAAAATGCCTTAGCAAGGAAACAGACATACGACAGAAAACTACAAAGAGAACAAGCCAGGAAAGATTCTTTAGTAGCAAGGATATTCAACAGCAGCAGGTGGCATTGCCGTTAGCCCTATTCCCTTCTCAGACTTCGCGCTTCTTATACCTACGCAAATTGCTATGATTATACACATTAGCAAAATTTATGGACTAGAATTTAACGAAGAATCCGCCAAAAAGGTCGCATTAGGATTGGCAGGTGTATGCGCCACTGGCTTTGGACTAAGATTAGCAGCAGGCAATCTTTTAAAATTCATTCCAGTAGTTGGATCGGTTGCAGGTGGTGCTATCAATGCCACATTAGCTAGCACAGGAACGGCAGCAATGGGGAAATTATATGCCGCGTATCCAAAAAACAACTATTACAAATCACTCTCCATTAATCACAATACCGCTTTAAAATATCCCCATACGCATCAATGCGCCTATCGCGCAAAAAAGGCCAAATGCGACGCACATCTTCACTGCGCTTTTTATCCCACTCAAAATACAAAATCTCTTCCCCCTCCACACTTCCTAAAGCCAGCAACTCCCCTTGCGCACCATACACAAAGCTAGAGCCCCAAAAACGGATTCCCTCTATCACACCGCTAGAATCCTTTTCAAACCCCACACGATTAATTGCAACAACAGGAATCCCATTTGCCACGCTATGCCCCCTTTGCACCGCCATCCAAGCCTCCCTTTGACGCTCTTTTTCTTCCTTGCTATCTGCATCAAACCAACCAATAGCTGTAGGATAAATCAAAATCTCAGCCCCCTTTAATGCCATAATTCTTGCCGCCTCAGGATACCATTGATCCCAGCACACAAGGACGCCTAGCTTCCCAAGGCTTGTTAAAATCGGCGCAAACCCTAAATCCCCAGGCGTGAAATAAAACTTCTCATAAAACCCCGGATCATCAGGTATGTGCATTTTGCGATACTTTCCAGCGATGCTACCATCCTTTTCAAACACCACCGCCGTATTATGATACAGCCCAGCACTACGACGTTCAAAGAGCGAAGTTACAAGCACCACGCCACATTCTTTTGCCACATTAGAAAAATACACACAACCCTTGTCAAACTCTAGCGCGTAGTCAAAAAACTCCACATTCTCACTCTGACAAAAATACTCCCAGCTATGCAACTCTTGGAGCAACACAAGCTTCGCACCTTTAGTTGCCGCTTCTTTAACCCTTTGTGCAGTAAAGTGTTGCGTAGCCTGCTTGCTCTGCTTATAAGCTTGTTGAATCAATGCCACTTGAATCTGCATTGCCTGCCCTTAATCATCTCCCTCATAATCACTATCACTACTCTCATAATCGTCTTCATCGTATAAAAAACGATGATTGTCTGCATAATCTTCTGGCGCATAGCCATCATATTCTTCTTCAAAATCCTCATTTTCCTCTTCTTCAAAAGGTTTTGTAACTCTTTTCATTTCTTATTCCTTGTTTAAAATTAAATTAACCGCTTCGCTTGCTAAACGCAATCCAAAGCTAGCCGTTACACCACTGAAACTTCCAAGCTCCTTACACTTAGGGGCTTCTGGGCTAAATGCTACCATAAAATCCCCCTTGAAAGCTTTCTTCTTAAGCCCTTCTCTAAATTTTCTTGCAAACCTATCTCCATAACTCTTCCAAATGGATGCAAACTGAATTTGTGAGGGATCAAGCTTTTTTGCACTCCCTGTGGAAACAAGCAAATGGGGCATTTTTTCTTTTACCAATTCTTTTTTTGACTGATTTGCAATCTTTAGAGCTAAGGCAATTTTTGCATCAATATCATCAATCGCATCAATCACAATATCATAAGCCTTAAAATCAAAACCATCAATAAAATCCTGTGTGATTTTAGAATCTAAACTTAAAACTCCATGATATTTTTGTGATAAAACTTCCACTTTTTTACACCCAACGCCTTCAAATGCGCCAATTTGACGATTCTGATTTGTTACATCAAAGACATCATAATCCACAATGCAAATCTTCCCAACCCCTGTGCGATACAAGCAATCTAACGCAAAACTTCCCACTCCACCAACACCAAGCAACAGCACGCTAGCATTTTGCAATTTTTGGAATCCATTTTCCTTAAAAAGCAACAAAGTCCTAGTAAATCGCTCATCTTGCATTCATCCACTCCTTAAGCCCACTCAAACGCGCACGCGCTGTAAAATCAAGCGTGATAGGCGTGATAGAAACATAGCCTTGCTGTATTGCACTAAAATCTGAAATCTCTCCATTTTCCCGCTCACTCCATTCCAAAGGATGTAACCCTAACCAATAATACTCTTCTCCGCGTGGATTTCTATGCAAATGCGCATCATTTCCATAAGAGCGAATTCCAAGCTCTGTGGCTTGCATTCCCTTACAATCTTGTGGCTTAAGCTGGGGAATATTGATATTTAAAAACTCCCTAAAGCCCAAAGGATAAGAACCTTCAAGAATCTTTTTTGCAAGCATATACGCACTCTCTTTAGCAAGTGCAAAATCAAAACCAATAGAATCTTTATCCTTTAAAACTTGTGAGATAGCAAGCGATGGAATCCCGTGTAAAACACCTTCCATAGCCGCACTTGCTGTGCCAGAATAACTCACATCTTCTCCCATATTTGAACCAATATTAATGCCACTTACGATTAAATCTGGCTTAAACCCTTCCCCATAAAGTGCATTAAGCGAGAGATAAACACAATCTGTTGGGCTTCCATCATCTAGCTTGTAAAAATCATCTTCTAACTTGATAAAGCGCAAAGGGCGCGTTAATGTCATTCCGTGTCCGCAAGCAGATTTCTCACTAGCAGGAGCAACAATGACACAATGCCCTAAAGGGCTTAACGCCTCTTTTAACGCCAATAGTCCCGGAGATTCATAGCCATCATCATTTGTTATTAAAATGCGTTTCAAAATTTTCCTTCAAATATCAAAATAACTCCCTAAAAGTGCCTTTAAGTGCTTTTTAGCGGGCTTATTTAGAGTTTCAATTTGTCTTAATAAAGAATCTTGTAAGAGTTTTGCACTCCTCCTTGCGCCTTCTAAACCTAGTAGATTCACATAGCTATTTTTTACACCATCATTATGCGTAGGTTTCCCCGCTTCTTGCGTGCTTTGCGTAGAATCTATTACATCATCGCAGATTTGAAAAAACAATCCTAAATCTAAACCTAACTGATACAAGCTTTTACACATCTTTTTATCACACTCCGCAACCATTGCCCCCATTTCAAGAGAAGCAGCAATTAACTTTGCTGTTTTGTTTAAATGGATAATCCTTAGCTGTTCCAAAGGCAGTTTTTGCCCTTCAAAATGGCAATCTAATGCTTGCCCTAGCACCATTCCATAGATTCCACCATTATAACTTAAAGATTCTATAAGTTTAACCTTTATCTTTGGCTTTAACTTAGAAGTTGCGATTAAATAAAACGCCTGCGTATTTAGCCCATCCCCTGCTAAAATCGCTAAAACTTCATCGTATTTTTTATGCAAGGTTTCACAACCGCGTCTAAGTGGCGCATTATCCATTGCTGGCAAATCATCGTGTATCAAAGAATAGGTGTGTAAAATCTCTAGTGCAAGTGCTGGTGCAAAAGCCAAACTTACATTCTCTTTTTTATAACTTGCTACAATGCTTAAAAGTAACTTAGGACGGAATCGCTTTCCTCCATTTAGCACCATCTCCCAAAGTGCGTTTTCATAATTTGGATGAAAGCTTGGAATTTTTGGCGCATTTTCCTTCAAATACGCTTCAAAATCTTCAAAAACTAAATCGATTGTCTTCACTTAAAAGCCCTTGCGTAAGTGAGTTTTGCGACTCTTCTACTCCCTTATCATTCACATCAATAAAAAATTGAAAATCATCACGCGAGATTAACCAACGCTGTTTTTTATCTGGGTATTCCCCTAGCAAGCGGATAATCGCATCATTTCCTCTTGGCGTATCGTGTTGATTGACACGCAACACTCTATCGCCAACTTCCAAGCGTTCAAAGCCATCCCTTGCTTCTTTACCTACATAAGTGATAACAAAATCATCATTTACACCAATATGCACACGGGAGAAAAAATCATCCGGAAGCAACATTCCACCGCGTAGTTTATCCACCTCTACTTGCACTTCCATACGCATACCATTACGCTTAATTTGCACAGGCACAATGGCATCTTGTTGCAAATCAAAAACCACGCGCCGAAAACTTGCTAAATTTGGAATCATCTCCCCATTAATAGAAGTAATCACATCGCCATATTTAAAGGGATTCTTTTTAAAGAAGGGATCTACCACACTCACTTCCACGCCATTTGCATTTTCCACCACACGCACACCAATATCGCCATAATAAATGGAATCGCTATTTACAAACCTATCTAAATACACCTTTTCTATGAAGGCATTTCCACCAATTCCAATTCCATAGATATGATCGCAAATCGTGCTAATTAAGCTATTTTGAAAGGTTGGTGTATTGAGTGTTGCAAAATCAATGGGACTTTGCATTCTTGCTGCAATCTTGCCACTTACACTATCATTTGGATTCACACTTGCAATCTCCTCTTCTAAAATCTCTTGCGGGATTGTCTTAATATTGACTGGCTCTAACGCCCCTTTAGATTCTAAAAGATACATTCCTACAAAAGGATCGTGCTTTAACACCTTGTATCCGCGTGGCTTTTGCTTGGGCGAATACACAAACAACACTGCCTTTGCCCCTAAAGAATCAATTGCGATTCCATAAGTGCTTCCTACCCTCTCCATAGACAAAGCAGCCTTTTTCTCACACGCTTTAAAATCATACGCAAAGCTAGGAATACTAAAGCATAGCAACCAAACAATCACGCCTTTAAAAACTCTCATAATCACCCCTTCAGCGGAAAATCGCCCAAGTTTCCAAGCATTTGCATTGCCATATTTTTGCGGTTAGATTCCACACTCTTTAGCACATCATTTAACGCACTCATTAGCAAAATCTGCAAAGATTCTTTATCTTCTAACAAAGAATCATCAATGCTAATGTCAATAATCTCTCCTTCACCATTTGCACTCACACTCACTAATCCACCGCCACTCTTAGCATTTAGCACAACTTCTTTATTTGCTTCTTGTGCGTTTTGAAACTTCTCTTGTAAATCGCCTAGCGTTTTTGCCAACTCTTTTGGTTCAAACATTTCCTAACTCCTTTTTAATCGCTACAATTTGATTGTTTTCATCCACTAAAACAACTTTAGGTTCATAGGTTTTAAGCTCTTCTTGTGTGTATTGCGCATACGCCATTACAATAATTTTATCTCCTACTTGCACCTTGCGTGCTGCTGCTCCATTTAGACACATATCACCACTCTTACCCATAATAACATAAGTTGCAAAACGCTCCCCATTATTGATATTTACAATCTCCACCTTTTGCCCTTCCATTAGCCCAGCACCTTCCATTAAAGCACTATCAATCGTAATAGAACCCATATAATTCAAATTCGCATCACTCACACTTGCGCGGTGGATTTTGCTATATAGCATCGTAAAATTCACAACTTATCCTTACCCTATAAACTTCACTTCAAAATTTTAGTATTTTAGCACAAAAAGCAACGACTTTACATTTATTTTAGTTTTTAAAAGTAAAATACGCCTTAAGTTTTCAATTCTTTAAGGAAAGTCTTTGCAACACTCTCTAAAATATGGAATCCAAATTGCACTAAGTCTTATGCTTTTAGCCTGTTCAGCTAAACTTCCTCACACAAAAACACTTACAAGCTCACTCCCGCTAGAATTTCACAACACAAACCTCATCCACCTAAATGATTCTAAAACTCCCAAAATCTCCACAAATCCTAAAGAACAAATGGAGCTTTTATTTTTAGATTCCAACTTAAATGCACTTTTACAAACCGCCTTAAGCAAAAACCTAGATTTGCAAATCACACAAGCAAGGATTTTACAAACACAATCCCAGCTAAAAAGTGCTTGGGGCTCTTTATTTCCACAAGTTAGCGGGAATCTTAACACAAGCACAAACCACACACGCACAAACACCACTCCCACGCTAGAATCGCACAACTCTAATAGTCGAATTGGCGCAACACTATCTTGGGAGCTAGACCTTTTTGGCAGACTAAGACACAATAAAAATGCAAAAGAATCCCTTTACCAAAAATCTTTACAAGATTTAGAAAATGCTAAAATCACGCTATTTGCAAACATTGCAACGCTTTATTTTACACTTGTTGAGACAACACAGAATATCATTCTAACCCAAGAAAACATCACCCACTACCAAGAAGCCCTAGAGCTTACACGCCTAAAAGTTGAAAATGGCTTGCTTGATAGCACAGAGCTTTTTAAAAAACAAGATTTATTAACAGAAGAACAAAATGCACTAGAACGCTTAAAAAGCACGCAAGAAGAAAGCAAAAACGCACTCTTAATTCTTTTAGATTCCAACAAACTCCCACTAAAAAATCCAAAAAGTTTGCCCACACCAAAAACCCATTTTAACCTTGCAAATCTCCCAGCAGATACGCTATTCTCTCGCCCTGACATTAAAGCTGCACTCTTTAGCCTTCACGCACAAATCTACACAAAGGCAAATGCAAAGGCAAGCTTATTTCCGATTATCTCCCTTAATGCTAACATTAATGCAATTTTAGATTCCAACTCACAAGCTAGCGGGAATCTCGCTTGGGGGCTTGCAAGCGCACTTAGTGCTCCACTTTTAAACCGCACACAACTCACACAAAACTATTTTTTACAAGATGCCCTTTTAAAAGAATCCTATTTAACACTCCAACAAACCTTAAAAAACGCATTTTTTGAGATTGAAAATGCAAGTTTTAATACCAATAATGCGCACACGCAGCTACAAAACAGCCAAAAACGCTTACAAAATGCGCAAAACTACTATACATTTTCCCTAAATCGCCACTCCGTAGGATTAATTGACACATTAGAGCATACCTTAAATAGTGCTTCTTTAAACAATGCTAAAAAATCTCTAAATACAACAAAAACACAGAATCTAAAAACACTTGTAATACTTTACAAAGTCTTTGGAGGCAACCTAAATCTCTATAAGGATTCCTATGCAAACAACTGAAGAAATCTTAAAAACACTCCATCCAAAACGCAACTATAAAAAACTCCTATCTATTCTAATAGGCGGAATCCTAAGCTTGTTTTTACTTATCATACTCCTTAGCTTATGGCAAAACCAAACGCCAAACTACATCTACACCACACAGCCTGTAAAAATCGGCGATATTGAAACTTCCATTAGCGCAAATGGGACACTCTCGCCAATCCATAAAGTTTCTATTGGCTCTGTCATTTCTGGAATCGTGCTTGAAGTGCTTGTTGATGTGAATGACAAAGTTAGCAAAGGGCAAGTACTTGCTAAAATTGATAGTGAGAGCATTGAGCAAAACCTATTGCGCCTTGAAGCACAACTTACAAGTGCTAAAGCCCAGCTAAAAAGCGCACAAATTAGCCTAGAAGAAAAGGAATGGCAATACCAACAACTCCAAACACTCCACAAACAAACACAAGGCAAAACCCCCTCAAAGCTTGATTTACAAAGTGCAAAAACTGCTTATAACATAGCACTTAGCGAAGTTAGAATCCGCCAAGCAAGCATCATAGAGATTGAAACCTCCATCCGCTCCAAAGAAGTGGATTTAAAAAACTCTCACATCACAACACCTATTGATGGCGTGGTGCTTAGTCGCTCCATTGAAGTAGGACAAAGTGTTGCTGCAAATTTTCAAGCTCCAGAGTTTTTTATCATTGCTGAGAGCTTAGAAGAAATGGAATTTAATGTTAATATCTCAGAAGCAGACATAGGAAAAGTTGAAGTAGGACAAGATGTCGCTTTTAGCGTGGATTCCTATCCCAACAAAATCTTTAATGCAGTGATTAATCGTGTGAATTTTGGTGCAAACAAAAATACAGATAATATTGTATCCTATCAAGCGCGCATTAGCGTGGATAACAAAGACTTGTTATTGCGTCCAGGAATGAGTGCCACAGCAGATATTATAACAAAAAGTGTCAAAAATGCTCTACTAATCCCAGCAAGTGCATTATACTTCTCTCCTAATACGCCCCAGCAAAACACACAAAAAAGAAATTTCAACCCTTTTATAAAAACACGCCCTGTAAAAAATAACACAACAACACAAAAGCAAGCAAGCTCTAGCGTATGGATTTTAGAAAATAATATCCCAAAAGAAATCCCCGTTGAAGTGGGCATTAGCGATGGTGTTTTGACACAAATCCTTAGTGATTCTATCACACAAGGCTTAGAAGTTATCCTCTCACAAAAGAGAGAAAAATGACAGAATTTATCACCCTAGAAAATCTCCACAAAACCTATGGCAAGCCGCCAAACACCTTTGAAGCCTTGCGCGGTATTAATCTCTCCATTACACAAGGGGAATTTGTGGCGTTAATGGGACCAAGTGGGAGTGGTAAAAGCACGCTAGCAAACATTCTAGGCTGTTTAGATAGTCCAACAAGTGGAATCTATAATTTTTGTGGCGTAAATGTGAATGGTTTAAATCTTAAGCAAAAGGCACTTTTAAGGCGTAATTATATTGGATTTATTTTTCAAGGCTTTAATTTACTCCCACGCACAACCGCCCTTGAAAATGTAGAACTCCCCTTGCTCTATCGTCAAATGCCTAAAAAAGAACGCCTAAAAAACGCAAGGGAAGCTCTTGCAATGGTAGGCTTAGAGCAGTGGTATAACCACCAAAGCAATGCTTTAAGTGGTGGACAACAACAGCGTGTAGCCATTGCAAGAGCCATTGTTTCAAAACCATTATTCTTGCTAGCAGATGAGCCAACAGGGAATCTTGACACAACACGCAGTGTAGAAATTATGAAGATTTTAAAATGGCTAAATAGGGAATCTAAAATCACAATCCTAATGGTAACACACGAACCAGAAATGGCGCAATATGCGACACGCAACATTATGTTTTTAGATGGCAATATCAAAAGCGATTCCAATAAAGAATCCAAAAATGCACAATCCCAAACAAAAGAGTTGCAATGCTTTTAAACGCCTTTTTCTTAGCTTTCCGCCAAATCAAACGCAATTTCTTGCGCGCACTTTTAACAATGCTTGGCATCATCATTGGTGTAAGCGCAGTGATTATTATGATCACACTTGGCAATGGCACAACACAGGTTGTCACTGAACGCATCAGTAGTCTTGGTAGCAATATCCTGCTAGTTTTTCCCGCACGCACACAAAATATCGGAGGAAGCAGTAGAAAACTCTTTAGTCTAAATGAAATTAAAACCCTAAATCTCCAAACCGCCCACATTGTGCGCGCCATAGCCCCAATTGTTACCACACCAAGCCTTGTGCAATTTCGCCAAGAAAACACCCAAACACAAATTCAAGGCGTAGATTCCGCCTATTTTCTAGCTACAAATTGGGAAATCACTAATGGCAAAGGCTTTAGCACACAGGATTACAGAGCAGGCAATAATGTTTGCATCATCGGTAAAAGCGTGCAAAAGAATCTTTTTGATAAAACTCTCACAAATCCGCTAGGAAGCAGAATCCGCCTAAATAATATCGTGTGTGAGTGCATTGGAATCCTAGAAGAAAAAGGGCAAAGTGCAATGGGAAACGACCAAGATGATGTGATTTTACTCCCTTTAAAAACCTACCAAAGAAGCATTTCTAAAATAAATTCTCTCCATAATATCCCGCGCCTTATGATTTCTCTAAAAGATGACACAGATTCCACACAAGCACTCACACAAATCGCAGATGCATTGCGTCAAATCCGTAATATCCGAAGCGAACAAAAAGATGATTTTGAGATAATGGACACCAAACAAATCCTTAGCATTATGCAAAACACCACCTCCACACTTACGCTGTTTTTAAGCGCAATTGCTGGAATTAGTTTAATTGTTGGCGGAATTGGGATTATGAATATTATGTTGGTTTCTGTAACAGAACGCACAAAAGAAATTGGCACTAGGCTTGCCATTGGCGCATTACAAAGTGAAGTGCTTTTGCAATTTTTAATTGAAGCCCTAACCCTTAGTGCGCTTGGTGGAATCCTAGGGATTATTCTAGCATTTTTTCTCTCATTTGGAATTTGTCAGGTAATGGACATACCCTTTGTCTTTGATTATGGAATCGCTTTTATCGCCTTTTTATTTTCCGCTTGCATTGGAATCTTATTTGGCTATCTCCCAGCCCGTCGCGCTTCAAGATTAAACCCCATTGATGCACTAAGACACGAATAAAAATTTACACCATTAATACATTTTTGCTTGACACTTCCCTCTTTTAAAAGCAATTCTAATATCTCCCTTGATTGCACACTCCAGAGCGTATTAACATCTCCCTCACTCATTGGACGCAGGGATAGCGTTTTTAAAATCTCTTCTGCATTTAATTCTAAGTTTCCCTGCACATTAATTTGAGTGCGTTTGGGCACAGACACTGGAATTTGATAGCGCAAAAACACTTTGCCAATACTCTCTAACTCTTGTATGCTTAGGGATTCCACCTTATAAGCAGGTGGGCGATCAATGGTGCTAATGTCTAATCGCTTCAATGGCATAGGAGCTAAAAAGCGCGCCATTTCTTGAATTTCTTGTGGGGCATCATTGATGCCTTTGACAAACAAAATCTCCGCATACAACTCCCCTTGAAAATCCGCACTGAATTGATAAATTCCCTTTAGCACCTGTGTTAAATCCACATTTTTATGCGCCCTATCAATCTTTTTAAACACCCTCTGACTCACTGCATCTAAAGAAAACTTCACCTTATCAAAGAGCAAGCAAGCCCTAGCAACGCACACATCCCAAAGTAATGCACCATTTGTTAAAAGCAGTGTCTTTTTTTCGCCTTTAATGTCCTCTAAACGCAACATTAACTCATACAAATGCGGATAAAGCGTAGGCTCTCCGTTTGCTGTAATCGTAAGGGAATCCACATTGGGAAACTTTTCTAAGCCCTGCTTTATAGCTTCTAAAACTGCATCAACATTTAAGACTTCTTGCATTGCATTTTGCGCCTTTTTACCCTCAAGCTCGCAATAAACACAATCATAATTGCATTGCTTAAGCTTTGGGGATAAATCCACTCCTAAAGACTCTCCAAAGCGTCTTGATCGCACAGGTCCAAAAATGATATCCATAACAAAGCCCCTTTTAAGATTCTGCTTTTTAAATCCGATAATTCTACACTATTTTGCATAAAACTTTTGCGATTCTACCTTGATTGAAGCTAAATTTTATATTCTTTGCTATATACTGATTCCTTAAACTAAAATTTTTTAAGGAGAAACTATGGCTGTTAAAATTACTGATATTTGCATCGCCTGTGGTGCTTGCATTGATGAATGTCCGGTAGAAGCAATTGTTGATGAAGATGATAATCCAAACGATGATGGATGCTACTTTGTTTATAATGATAAATGTGTGGAATGCGTAGGACACAACGACGAACCCGCCTGTGCGTCTGCCTGTCCAACAGAGGGCTGTATCGTGTGGGACGCTGTTGTTAATCCACAACCTTTTAGAGATGACATTGGCGAGGACAAGAGAAGTTCGCACACGCCCGTTGTTGAATAATCCTTAAAGCCCTTTTGGGGCTTTTTTAAAACTCCATTTCTTTCTTTTTAAGTCTTTAGATTCTATTTTTGAAGTTCTACAAGTGTCTTTGCAAAGTTTAGCAAATTCTCATCCCAAGGTGTTTTAAGCGGTGAAAAATATCCCAGTTTAGCCCCACTCTCTTTTGCAATAAACTCCGCTGCTTTTGCAGAAAACTCAGGCTGTGCGAAAATCATTTTTAACTTCTCTTTTTTAAGAGTTTCAATCACTGCAATCATTTCTTGCATTTTTGGACTTTTGCCCTCCACTTCAATAGAAATTTCTTCTAAATGATAATCCCTTGCAAAATATCCAAGCACAGGATGAAACACGACAAATTTTTGATGCTTTGGCAAATCCTTTAAAACCGCCTTTAATTCCCTATCTAGCGCATCAATCTCTAGCATTAGCGCATTATAATTTTGTAAAAAGTCCTTTTTAGATTCCAACTTTTTTAAGGCTTCATAAATATTTGTAGCGATGATTTTTGCATTGCTAGGGGATAACCAAATGTGCGTGTCCCCATTGTGATGGTGCTCATCGTGGTGTTCATTGTGATGATGCGTATCTGTGGAGCTAATGCGCGCGATATTAGCCCCTATGTCAAACACTTGCATTGCTTGGTTTTGCCCCTTAAAGCGCGGCAACCAAGCCTCTTCAAACTCAATGCCAATCGCAAAATATGCCACTGCATCATTGACTTTTCTTATCTCTTTAGCCTTTGGCTCAAAATCGTGCGGATTCACGCCTGAGCTCACAAGTGAAACCACTTCATAAGAATCCCCAGCAATCTTTTCTACAAACTCTTTTTGCATAGGAATACTAACGACAATTACTTCACGCGCCAAGGCAAAATTTAGCAACAAGCACGCAAACATCAGAATCTTTTTCATTTTTTACCCTTTTAATGCGTATTAAAACTTTTTTAGGATATTATTTTACCCTAATTTTCCTAATTTTCAAGCGTTCATAGCTCAATTGGATAGAGCATCAGACTTCGGATCTGAGGGTTGGGGGTTCGACTCCCTCTGAGCGCACCAATAATCCATTTTTACTTCGCTATAAGCTATTTGCGCTTTGCATTATATTTCAATGCGACTCCACAAGCATACAAAGGAATCTTTATGCAATTTACAAACCTTGTTCAATCATTGCATTTGCCACTTTGCGAAATGCTGAAATATTAGCACCAAGCACTAAATTTGTAGGCTCACCAAATTCTTTTGCAGTTTCACTTGCGTGGGCATAAATATTTTTCATAATTCTATGCAACTTTGCATCCACCTCTTCAAAAGTCCAAGAAGTCATTGACGCATTCTGACTCATCTCAAGTCCGCTTGTTGCAACACCTCCAGCATTTGCTGCTTTGCCCGGACCATAACAAATTTTTGCATCTAAAAATTTATGCACTGCTGCAATTGTTGAAGGCATATTAGCCCCTTCACTCACGCATTTACAACCATTTTTTAGTAGATTTTCTGCATCTTTTGCATTGATTTCATTTTGTGTTGCACTTGGAAATGCAGCAAAAGCTGGAATCTCCCACAAGGGATTATGATCACTTGGATAATCCTTCACGCTTGTCCATTTCGCACTATTGCGCTCTTTTGCATAGGATTCCAAACTCTCGCGTCTTACTTCCTTAATCTCTTTTAAGAGTGCTAAATCAATCCCTGCTTCATCATAAATCATTCCTCTTGAATCACTGATTGTTACAGGTTTTGCACCAAGTTGTTGCAGCTTCTCAATGGTATAAATTGCAACATTCCCACTACCAGAAACTAAACACACTTTGCCTTCTAAGCCACAAAAACTACTATGCTCTAGCATTTCTTGCGCAAAATACACACTTCCATAACCCGTAGCCTCTGTCCTAACTAAACTTCCACCCCAAAGCAAAGATTTACCCGTTAAGACACCATCATAGCGGTTAGTTAGCTTTTTGTATTGCCCAAAAAGATAGCCAATCTCGCGCCCACCAACACCAATATCACCTGCTGGAACATCAGTATGCGCCCCAATGTGTCGGTATAATTCATTCATAAATGCTTGGCAAAAACGCATTATCTCTCTATCGCTTTTTCCTTTAGGATCAAAATCACTTCCTCCATTTCCACCTCCTATGGCAAGTCCTGTGAGTGCATTTTTGAAAATTTGCTCAAATCCTAAAAACTTAATAATCCCTTCTGTTACACTAGGATGGAATCGCAACCCTCCTTTATAAGGACCTAAAAGCGAGCTAAACTCAATACGATAACCACGATTAACTTGAATCTCTCCCTTGTCATCTTCCCAAGTTACGCGAAAATTAATTTGTCGCTCTGGAATTACAATTCTCTCTAAAATCTTGTTTTTTCGGTATTTTGAATCTTTTTGGAGTGCTGGTTCAATAGACTCTAACACTTCCTTAACTGCTTGATGAAACTCTGTTTGTTCCGGATAAAGCTTTTCAGCCCTCTGAATAACTTCTTGTGCATAAGACATTTCTACTCCTTTAATGAAAATTGTATTAATGGTTTTTGCATTCTATTAAAATAAATTTTAAATTAAACTTATAACTTAATATTTTTTGTTAATTTTAATTTATACATTAAGGCATCTCTGCTTTATATAGACTCAAATTTAGCTAGGAATAGGAATTTTGTTTATAAGGATTATAAACTCCAAGTTTTTAGGATAAATTCCACTAGCATTTCGTGGCGTTTAGTAATGGAATTTTTATCCCATATTTCACCATTTGCAAACTCTTTTATTTCTCTATGTTGTGCCATAGGGGAGTTTTCATAGCTTTGCAACTTATCTTTAAAAGGATTATTACCAATAGAAATATTATGTGATTCCCCTATAAGCATAAGGTTGCCTATGCAATGTAAATAGCTATTTTCATAAAAATCCTTATCATACTCGCAATAACCACTTGCGACTTTTTCGCCATTTTCTGTCGTTGGGGCAATATGCTCTATTGGTGGATTTTTTTCATCTTGTGATTTTTTAATTTCATCTAATGTAAATCTATAACCCTTAGTCCTTGCATTTCTATCTCGCAGTGCATTTTCGTAACGCATAAAAATGTAGCGAGCGATTTTATCTAAAGTGTGTTTTTCAGGCTTAAGTGCTTGTATTATATTATTGTCATTCCAATACCACTCCTTATCACATACATTCTTAATGCCAACTTCTAACTCTTCTACACTATCAAAGTTTTTCAAAACACTATTTAGCTTATCCCCTATCTTTGCTCTAGTTTTCACAAGTTTATGTCTAAGAGCAATCACTTCAAGGGCTTTAAATACTCTCTCTAGCTTTTCTTTATCATTTCTAAAAACCTGATAAGATTTAATCACAAAGGGATAAGTATCCGCTACATTTAAATGAAGCAAATATTCTTTATACTCACTCTTAGATTCCATAAAGGTTTTAAAATCAAAAAAGGCATTTTTAAGACTTTTTACATATTCATCAATCCAAGCAAGTTTCTTTTCGTTATCAACTATGTCTTTCAGTTCTTTTTTGTAGTTTAAACTATCATCATTTTCTCTGTAAGCAAAGCCATATTTTGAAGTCGCGATATTAAAACACCCTAAAATAGAATCTTCATCTAGTTGCTTTATATCATTTAAAATGCGATAAATTTTTTCAAAAATATCTACCATTTTCTTAAGCTTAGATTCAGCAGATTTTTTATCGTTATAAGTGTAGATTTGATAGGACAGATAGCTTTTTAGCTTTTCCATATTTGTTAAATCTTTGCCACGATTATTTTGTAACTCAAACATTAACACAGAATCTTTTTTTGTTGCTAAATTCAAACTTTATTATTTGTGCTTTTTGCATAGCTTGAAATATTTTTTCAAGTTGGGCTATCTCTTTGTTTTTCAATGCTTTTGTGAAAAACTCTTTTGCTTCTAAAATGCGTTCTTGTGATGGGGTTTGCGGCTTGTGTTTATTATCATCATTGGTAATAATCACATCATAAAAATAATCCCTATCATACTCTAGGGCGTTTAACTTCGGCTTTTTTCGATTCTCTAAATAATCTTGTTTAATATATTCTAATTGCCCTTTATCATAGCCTTTAGCTAGCACATTGACTAAGCATCGCACAAAAATAATAATGGCAGTAAGTCGTTGCTGTCCATCAATAATATCAAACATTTCATCACGCTCTATTGCTTCCAATAGCACATTGCCAAAAAAGTAATGACTCCCCTTTTGTAGCTTCTTCCAAGTCTTCTAAAAAAATCTTCCACTGCGGCTCTTCCCAAGAATACGCCCTTTGATATACAGGAATACAAAATTGCTTCTCCCCTTGAAAAAACCCTTTGAGTGTAGATTCTGTTGGTTTCATTGTCGCTCCTTAAAATGTAATATATGTGCGTGTATTATAATCAAAAAAAAAAAAAACAAATAAAGCAAGGGATTAAAGTCATTATTCCCACGCCTTTTGTGAATCTCTGCTTGTTCCAAAAAGCCCTTTACGCGTTCAAAAAATTCTCTATATTCCACACTTTTACCCTTTCTTTAAATTTAATGTAGTAAAGATTAATCGCTACAAATATAAATGTATATTACAATCAAAAATACAAGACTAATATCGCCTAGCCCACTAGCTTTTCCAACGCCTTTATAATCTCCACCATAGCAAGCGTATCAAGTTTGCAATATGCTAAAAGGGCTTTGCGATATTCTATCTGCTTTTCTTTTGGCATAGATTCTAATGCCCCAAAGCACTCCATCGCCTCGCCACCATTATGCACGAGACTTAGCTCTTTATAAGCGGATTCCAT
>NZ_JALEIK010000005.1 GCF_022770205.1 Helicobacter sp.
ACAATTAAGGCATTAATGGAATCGTGGATTGTTAGAGTGTATTTAATAATTTTTATTGACAAACAAAAATATTTTTTGTAGTATAAGCGACTTTTTGACAAAATTGAAATTTATAAGGTTTAAGGAAAATGAATGTTTGAAAAGTTATTAAAAGAGAATAATCTAAAAATAACACCCCAACGCCTTGCGATTTTAAAGCAAATCCAAAAGTTTGGACATGTTGGTATTGATGAGATTTATGAAAACATCAAAGAGAGTAACCCTTCAATGTCGCTAGCAACGGTGTATAAAAATCTTACCTTTATGCAGGAAGCAAGGATCATTGATGAGGTAAAGCTGCCTAATCAAAAGCAACGTTATGAACTTGTGAAAAATCCTCATATCCATCTTGTGTGTGAGAAGTGTGGAAGTATTACAGATATGGAGATGGAGCATTTAGAGGCTTTCAAAAAAGAGTGTGCGAAGAAATCGCATTATACAATCAGAGAAAGCTCTATTGCAATGTTTGGAATCTGTCCGCATTGTCAAGAGTCTTAATTTTGTATTTTAACTCCGCAAGATTCCAATCTTCAAGCGTGTCTATGTCTTGTGCTTGGGATTTGGGTAAGATAAAGCTGTAAGAGCCTTCAAAAATATTTTCTTTTTCTTTCCAAGTTTTTGTTTGCGCAAAATAAAATTGCCCCGCATCGTGATAGACTTTTTGCAAGTCTTGGGAGCGTTTGTTAAAATGCTCTTTAAAAAGCATTGCATTTCTATCCTCTGTGATTGTGAAGGCGCGAAATGGGGAATAATCATACTCTACAACACTAAAGCAATAGCAATCTTGCGCCTTTTGCTTTGCTTGTAAAAAGGCGTTTTTAAGCGTGTTGGAATCTAAAAGCGGTGCTGTGGCATATAAACAACATACAAAAGATTCCGCCTTTAAATCTAAAACTTCTATGGCGTGTAAAACCACTTCTCTAGTGCCTGTATAATCATCGCTTAAAGACTCTGGGCGTTTTAGTGCAGTTGCGCCTAGTGCTGTTGCATAATCTAAGATTTCTAAATCATCACTTGAAACAATGATTTGAGAAAAGATTCCACAATTAATAGCGTTTTGAATGCTATAAGCAATAATTGGCTTACCACAAAACTCTTTTAAATTTTTGCGCAAAATCCGCTTACTCCCACCACGCGCTGGAATCACACAAAGACACATTTTACGCCCTTTTTTGAATGGAATCTTTTAGAAGATGAATCACTTTTTGCTGTTCTTGCTTGCTTAAAGTTGGAAATAGCGGCAGTGTGATTGTGTTTTTATAATAAGATTCCGCATTTTTAAAATCCCCCTTTTTAAATCCAAAACGCGCATAAAAGGGTTGCAAATGGATAGGGATATAATGCACTTGCACGCCAATGCCTGCGTTTATGAGTTTTTCAAAAAGGTCTTTACGCTTGATTCCACTTTTTTTATTAAGCACAATGACATAAAGATGAAATGCGCTGTAATTATGCGCCTCCACAAAGGGCAAGGTTAGCTCTAAATCCCTTAAGTTTTCATCATAGATTTTAGCTAGGGCGTTGCGCTGTGCCACATAGCTTTCAAGGCGGGAAAGTTGTGAGAGTCCAAGTGCGGCGTGAAGCTCGCTTAAGCGGTAGTTAAAACCTATGATTTGTTGTTCATAATACCACGCCCCTTGCTTTTTGTATTCAAAATCATTGCAATCCTTTGTGATTCCGTGGCTTTTTAGCATTTGCATTTTCTTTGCGTATTTTGCGTTATTTGTGGTTGCGATTCCACCTTCTGCTGCGGTAATGATTTTTACAGGGTGCAAGCTAAAAATGGTAATATCGCTAAAGGCGCAACTTCCAATAGGATGGTTACGATAACTTCCACCAAGTGCGTGGGAGGCGTCTTCAATGATTTTAAAGCCATATTTTTGTGAGAGTTTAAAAATACCTTCCATCTCACAGCTCTGCCCTGCAAAATGCACCACAACAAGCACTTTAGGGAGCTTGTGCTTTTTGGTGTGTTTAAGTTTAAGGCTCAAAGCTTCTACGCTAAGATTATAAGTTCTAGGATTAATATCTACAAAATCCACTTTTGCTTCACAATAGATTCCACAATTTGCGCTTGCAACAAAGCTATTTGTGCTAGTCCATAGCCAATCGCCTTTTTTTAATCCAAGTGCAAGGGCAGCACAATGCAAGGCAGAAGTTGCGCTATTAAAGCTTATGCTAAATTCTGCTTTGACTTTCTTTGAAATTTGTGTTTCAAACTCTTGTGCCTTTGGTCCTTGCGTGATGAAGGGGGATTTTAGCGTTTCTACAACTGCATTAATATCTTCTTCTAAAATTTCTTGTCTGCCATAAGGAATCATAGTAACTCCAAAAGTTCTTGTGGGCTTAACCATTGCGTGTTTGAGCCAGAATCATAGGAAAATCCGCGCGGGACAAGCTCTCCTATCTCACCTAGTGCGTTTTTGCTAAAGTCTGTTAGGAAGCTAAATTGAATGGTAGGAGCAATCACATAATGGTCGCTAAAAGCATAAGTGATATGGCTATCATCGCTTGGACACATTGTTTCGTGGATTTTCTCACCTGGACGGATTCCAATAATTTTGTGTGGTAAATTTGGGGCTAGGGCTTTTGCAACTTCTGTGATTTTCATTGAAGGAATCTTAGGCACAAAAATTTCTCCCCCTTGCATTCTTTCAAAATTTTTTAACACAAAATCCACTCCTTGTTGCAAAGTAATCATAAAACGCGTCATTTCAGGGTCAGTAATAGGAAGCTCCTTTGCACCCTCCTTAATGCACTTTTGAAAAAAGGGAATCACAGAGCCACGCGAGCAAATCACATTTCCATAACGCACCACAGAAAAGCGTGTTTTACGCTTGCCTGCAATATTATTTGCCGCAACAAAGAGTTTGTCACTTGCAAGTTTTGTCGCACCATAGAGATTAATAGGATTTGCTGCTTTATCAGTGGATAGAGCAATGACTTTATCTATTCCATTTGCAAGGGAGGCACTGATGACATTTTGTGCACCATTAATGTTTGTTTTAATGCACTCCATAGGATTGTATTCAGCCGCTGGGACTTGTTTAAGGGCGGCAGCGTGGATAATATAATTTATTCCTATTGTAGCTTCCCTTAAGCGTGCTTCATCGCGCACATCACCTAGAAAATAGCGCATACAAGGGGCATTGTAAATTTGTGCCATTTCATATTGCTTCAATTCATCGCGGGAGAAAACCACAATTTTTTTGGGTTTATAGCGTTCTAATAGAGTCTTAATGTAGCGTTTGCCAAAACTCCCAGTCCCCCCTGTGATAAGAATATTTTTGCCATTAAACATACCAATCCTTCTGTAAAAAATGGATTCTATTATAACAAGTTATCTTTATTAATTTAAGGTTTTGTAAAATAAAATTTTAATGAAGTTTTCTTTAGAAGTGTAATTTTTAGGAGTGTGATTTTGAAAAAACTCTGTGTTTTGTTGCTGTGCTTTTGTTCTTTTGTGCGTGGGGATAGCGTTTTGGATTCCATACATTTAAAAGCACTTTTGCAAAATGTGCGTGAAAATCCACTCATTGAAGCTAGAAATATGGAATCCAAAGCGTTGAGGCTTAAGAAAAAGGCACTTTTTGCAGAGTATTTGCCAAAGGTTGCGCTAGGCTATGCTTATCAAAACACACTAAACCCTGATATTTTCTACCCAGAGCGTGTGGATGGAATGTTTTTAGAAGCGCAATGGTTGCTTTTTGATGGATTAAAGCGTGAAGGTAAGCTAGAGATAGCAGATTATAAAATCAAAGCTAAGGAAGCAGAGGCAAAAAGCACAAAAGACAAGCTAGAGCTAAAAATCATACAGGAATATTTTAATGCCTTAAGTGTAGAAGGCAAGCTAAATGCACTAAAGCATCAGCAAAAAGAGCTTGAAGAAAGCATTGCTAAGTATGAAAAGTTCTACGGAGTAGGGCTTGCGACACTAGGCACATTAGAAGCTATTAAGGCACAAAGCTATCAAAATTCTTATGCGATAGAATCCCTAAAGCTTGCCTATAAAGTGCATTTAGAGCAGCTTTCACTTTTAAGTGGTGTGCAAGTGGTTTCACTCAATGCTAACGCCAAGTTGCAAGAAGTTTCCTTAGAGACTAAAAAACAACAAAGAGAAGATTTGCAAGCAAATTTTTATGCCCTAAAGGCAAGGGAGAGTGCAAAATCGCAATACACTTATTTACCACAAATCGCACTAACTAACCGCTACACGCGCTATAACTCTCACAATCGCAATATTCCACTTTTGCCTTTTGCGATTCCTTTTAGCGACCCAAGCCATCAAAATATGTTTGGAATCTCTATAAGCTTCACACTATTTGATAGCCTTGCAACCTTAAGGGCAAGAGAGAGTGCAAGGCTAAACGCATTAGCAGAAAACCTTGAATATGCGTATTTAAAAGACTCACAAGATAAAGAGCTAATCATCGCAAAAGAAGCATTAAAGAGTGCAAAAGAGAAAATCACTTGGGCAAAATCGGGCGTGAAGTCTTCTTCTATTGCGTATTCTTATGCAAAAGAGAAATTTAATGCGCAACTTATTGATTATACGCAATATTTAAATGCGTTAAGTTCGCTTTTAAATGCGCAGAGTTTTTATGATGAAGCGCGTTTTCTTTATGAGATTAAAAAGGCAGAGTTTCTTTATAAAAACGGAAATGCGCTAGTAGAATTTATAAAGGATTGAGATTGAAAGCTTGGATGTGTTTAATTGCTAGTGTTGTTTTAGCACTTGGATTAAAGGCGGAGTTACAAGTGCAAAGCGGTGCGCAAATGGGAGTGCAGATTCCACAAGAAGGAGTGCAAAAGGAAGTGTATGCGACTTTTGAAGTACAAGCAGTCCAAAGCGCACTTTTAACGCTTAGTGCTAATGGAGTTGTGGATAGAATTTATGTAGAAATAGGCAGTGTGGTTAAAAAGGGGGATAAACTCTTAGAGTTAAGGGCAAAGGATTTAAAAGAAAATGCACAAGTGGCTAAGGCAAGTTTAGAAGCCTTGAAGGTTAAGCATAGCTTTTTATCCAAGCAATTTAAACGCTATGAAAAGTCTAAAGACGCGCTAGATTTAAACACATTTGAAAAGATTCAAGCAGAGTTTCAAGCAAGTGTTTTTGAACTTCAACGCGCAGAGGCAAACTACGCCTTACAAAAAGAGTTGCTAGAAAACACGATTCTTTATGCGCCTTTTAGTGGAGTGATAACCCAAAAGTTTGTAGAAGTGGGCGATGGAGTGGGGGCTATTTCAAGCAAGGCTTTTGCCCTAGAATCGCTAGAGAAAAAGGCGATTATCCATTTTGATTCGCGCTATTTTGAAGCGGTGCAAGTGGGCGATACATTTGCCTATAAGATTGATGGCGTGTTACAAGATTCTAAACTCACACTTCACAAAATCTATCCTAGTGTGGATAAAAACACAAAAAAGGCAACAGCGGAGAGCTTAATAAAGGAATCCAAAATCCCATCAGGTATTTTTGGCGATGGAAGGATTTATCTCTCACCTAAAAAGACAAAAAGAGTGCTGTGATGTCAAAATTTGCTATCACGCATCCAATCAGTGCCTTAATGTTTGTGCTAGCTCTTGTGTTTTTTGGAAGTGATGCGCTAAGGCGTTTAAGTGTATCTCTCTATCCTAATGTTGATGTGCCTGTGATTACGATTACTACCATTTATCCCGGCGCAAATCCTGAAATTGTGGAAGGCAAGGTTACAGACAGGATTGAAGAGGCAGTCAGTGGCATTGACGCACTAAAGAAAATCACTTCTATTAGCGCAGATAGTGTGAGCCTTGTTGCTGTGGAATTTGATTTAGAAAAAGACATTAACATTGCCGCAAATGATGTGCGTGATAAGATTTCTACAATCAGTTTTGGAAGTGAAGTGAAATCCCCCATTGTTGAAAAATTTGATGTAGGTGGTGCGCCGATTGTTTCACTCTTTATCACTCCAAAAACCCCCATAAAAACCACGCAAGAACTGCTAGATTTAAATTTACACACAGATTTAAACATTAAGCCCTTAATTGAGCGGATTAAAGGCGTGGGAAAAGTGAATTTGGTGGGGTATTTAGAAAGAGAGATTAAGATTCTTCCAAATCCTAGCGCGTTAAACAAATACAATCTTAGCTTTAGTGATGTTGCGCGCGCAATTAATGTGCAAAACATTGAAATTGATGGGGGAAGATTAATTGGCGAAAAAAAAGAATGGAAAATCCTAACAAAAGCGGATGCTACAAGCGTGCAGGACTTAGGCAACATTATCATTGCACAAGGCATTAAACTTAGTGATATTGCGCAAATTATTGATTCCACAAAGGAACAACGCAGCTTTTCAAATCTTGCAACACCACAAGGCAGCCATAGTGGAATCTTACTAGAAGTGCAGAAAATCACAGGAGCAAATGAAATTGAAATTGCAAATTCTATCAAAGCCATTTTGCCAGAGCTTCAAGCAGGAAATGAAAAATACGATTTATCACTTGTGCGCGATACAACAAATTATATTAAAGACTCCATTGCTGCTGTGGAATTTGATTTGATTTTAGGAGCGTTTCTAGCAGTATTTGTGGTGTTTGTGTTTTTGCGGAATTTGCGCATTACTTTTATTGCAAGTCTTAGCATTCCTACTTCCATAATGGGCGTTTTTGCCCTGATGTATGCCTTTGATATGACGCTAAATCTTGCAACAATGATTGCCATAACACTTGCAATTGGAATCATTATTGATGATGCCATCGTGGTGATTGAAAATATTTATAAAAAAATTGAAAATGGGGAAGAGCGTAGAAAAGCAGCTTATGATGGGGTAAAAGAAATTGGATTTGCACTTGTTGCAATTTCTTGTATGTTGCTTGCTGTGTTTATTCCTATTGCAAATATGAGTGGAATAACGGGGCGATTTTTCACTTCTTTTGGGATTACACTAGCTGGAGCAATTGTGATTTCTTACTTGGTTGTGATTACTTTTATTCCTATGTTAAGTGCGCGCATTATCAACACACAAGTTGGAAGCTTCTATCGTTGGAGTGAAAAATACTTTAAGGCTTTAGAGCAATTTTACTTGGCTATATTAGAATGGGTGCTAGAACATAAAACACTTGTAATTAGCGGTATTTTAAGCGCATTTGTTGCATCTTTGTTTCTAGTTACACGCTTAGGTATTGAGTTTTTACCCTCAGAAGATAAGGCAGAGTTTGATATTAAACTCATAAGCAAGCCCGGTATTACAATAGAAGAAATGCAGCGGCAAAGTTTAGCAATCCAAGAATATTTACAACAAGTGCCTGAAGTGGAATATAGCATTTTAAACATTGGTTTTACAGCAGAACAAAAAGTCTATGAAGCAAAGATTTATGTGCGCCTTAGCCCTTATAATAAACGCAAACGCTCACTTAAAGAGATTATAGAGTCTTTAAGGGAGGATTATAAGCCTTTTTCTAGGCAGTTTAAAATGGGGATTGCCATTATTGAGATTCCACAAGTTAGCTTAGGTGAAGATGACTCGCCCTTGCAGCTAGCAATTTTTTCACAAAATCCAAACGCACTTGCAAGTAGTGTGCAAAAGATTCAAAACCTAATGGAGCAAAGTGGCAAATACCGCGATATTCACACAGACATTAAGGCAAAAACTCCCCAAATCCGTCTTAAAATCAATCGCATTTTAGCCGCACAATATGGCTTTAGTGCTAAAGAGATTGCGTTTGCTTTAAATAGTGCCTTTAGTGGCGCACAAGAAGTGTCGTATTATAGAGAAAATGGCAAGGAGTATGATATTGTGCTATTAAGCGCTAAAAAGGATTCCATTATTGATATGCGTTCTCTTAGTCTAAGAAACGCACAAGGGCAGAATGTCTTTTTAGAAGGGCTTGTGGAGATTGAAGAGGTGGGGGCAGTTACAAATGTTAAACGCTATGATAGGCAACGCAGTGTGATGGTGTATGCAAATTTAAGTGAAAATGTAAGTTTAGGGGAGGGCGTAAATTATTTAGAGCAAAACAAAACACAATGGCTAGAAAATGGCGTGCATTACAAGATTGAAGGTTATGCGAAATTTATGCAAGAGACTAATGCAGCGTTTATTGTGGCTATGGTTTGGGCTTTGTTTTTGATTTATTTCATTTTAGCGTCTTTGTATGAGTCGCTTTTACAGCCCTTAATTATTATGATAACCTTGCCTTTGAGCTTTACAGGGGCGTTTTTGGCGTTGTTTTTAAGTGGGGCGAGTTTGAGTTTATTTAGCATTATGGGGCTTATGCTTTTAATGGGGCTTGTTGGGAAAAATGCAACACTTATTGTTGATGTGGCAAATGAAAAGCGCACAGAGGGAATGGAGCTTGATAGCGCGATTTTACAAGCAGGTGTGCTTAGATTGCGTCCAATTTTAATGACAACCCTTGCAATGGTCTTTGGAATGCTGCCTTTGGCACTTGCTAGTGGGGCTGGAAGTGGGATAAAATCGCCAATGGGCATTGCGATGATTGGGGGATTGCTTGTAGCAATGGTGTTAAGCTTACTTGTTGTGCCAGCGTTTTATAAGATTTTAGCCCCACTTGATGAAAGATTACGCAAATGGTATGCGTAAAGTTGGAATCTAAAATGGATTCCAACTTTTAGACTTTGGGGCTTGACTTGCCGTTTTTTTGTAGAATGTGCTTTCAATTCACAAAAAAGGACAAAAATGGCAGATACCAGATTTTATGGTAAAGACGAAACAGAGTGGAGAGATATTTTAAAAACATTTTATGAAATGCGCGATAAAACAGAAAGTCAGCAAAGGGAATTAATGAAAATCCTACTTGATGATATTGATATGCCTTTGGGGCTTTTGATTATTGGTGGAACAGGCGTTGGGAAAAGCTCTACAATCAACGCACTTTATGGGGAAAATAAAGCAAAAGTTGGCTTACATGCAAACCCAGAAACACAAGAGATTAAGGAATTTAAAATCTCTAAGAATATCACACTTTATGACTCACCAGGGCTTGGCGAAGGTAGTGAAAAAGATAAACAACATATGAGTAAAATCAATGCTCTTTTGCAAGAAAAGGATAGCGATGGTTATGCGAAAATCTCATTAGCCCTTGTGGTTATAGATGCTTCAGTGAAGGGGCTTTCACAAGAGTATGCGACTATTACATATTTATTAAAGATGCTAGGGGATACTAAGCGCATTCTAATTGGACTTAATAAATGCGATTGTGCTCTTAGTGAGCGGTTTTTTGATAGAGAAAATAATATGCCAGGCAAAGAGCAAGAGCAGTTTTTACAAGAAAAGGTTGCAGATTTACAAATGCGCATTCAAAGAGACACGGGCTTGCGATTAAATACGGATGATATTGTATGGTATAGTGCTGGATTTTATGATGGAAGCAAGCAAGATAAGCCTTATAATATCGCGGCATTGGAGAAGTTAATTTTAGACAAGCTCCCAAAGCATAAAAGGGTGGTGCAAACCACCGAGGAAAGCGAAGAGGCAAGTGGAGGGGGAAAGGGCTTTTTAGACTATGTGATAGATTTAGTTGATGTGGTGACGGATCATATACCAGTTTTAAGCACGATTAAAAAAGTTGGCAAAGGGATATGGGATGCGCTTGGAAAATTTTTTAGCTAAGAAAGGAAAATCTAAAAAGTTGGAATCTAATTTTAAGCATCCCTTGGGATTCTTAAATTTGTAGTGTAAAAAAGTGTGTTTTTGTGGCAACTTAAGATTTAAAAGTTTTATATTTTGTTATTGATTTAAATTAAAAACCCTGCTAATATAAATGTATAGAAGTTTTTGCTTGTAAAGCGCAATGTTAAAACACTTCATAAAGGGAGTTTGCCTTTGTCATCCATTCTTCTAATGCTTGCCATTTTTTCTCTTGGATAAGAGATTTTGCAAAGGCTAATTCTGCTTCAAAACAATCAAGCGATTTTAAAATCTCCTCTCTATTTTGCTTAGAAACATCGCTCCACATTCTAGGCGAGCTTTTTGCAATCCTTACCATACTCTTAAATCCCCCGCCTGCAAGGGCTAGAATGTCTGTTGGATTTTGTTGGGATAACACGGTATTGGCAAGCGCATAACTAATAATATGGGGTAAGTGGCTAATGAAAGCTGCGTGGTTATCGTGGGATTTGGAATCCATTTTGATAATGTGCATTTTTAAAGCGACAAAAATCTCCTTTGCCATCGCCACTTGCAATTCCCCGCTTTGTTCTAAATCTGTTAAAACAATAATGTGGTTAGGTAAAAGTTCTTTAAAAGCAGCCTTTGGTCCAAAGTTTTCTGTGCCACTCATAGGGTGAGCGCAAACAAAGTTTTTACGAATCTCACTAGGAATGCTTGTGGCAATTAAATGCTTCGTGCTACCTAAATCAATGATTGTGCAATGGGGGGCAATACCTACAAGCTCTGGAAGTAGATGCAAGATTGCCTCCACAGGTGTTGCTAGGAAAATCACATCACAGCATTTAATCTCCTCTAAACTTACGCCTTCATCTACAAGCCCTAAAGAGAGTGCTTGTTGCAGATGTATAGGATTATTGTCTAATCCTACAATGCTTTTAAACATTTGCGTGCCTTTAAGTGCTAATCCTAAAGAGCCTCCAATTAATCCTAGTCCGATGATTCCTGCTTGCATAATAACCTTTAAAATGTAGAAATTTTGGTTGCATTATAATATTTTTAACTATGTTTTATCTATAAAAGGTTAGAATCCAAAACTTTTTAAAAATCAATTGTTTCAAGGTCAATAATGCGTTTTTCAAAGTTTGTTTCCTTTTTGACTCCAGCGGTGTTGTTTTTATCCACAGGTGTGCTTGCAGCAGAGTTGCCAATGATTAAAGAAGTCCGTTATGAAGGGTTAAATTCTATCTCTCCGCTTATCGCAAATGAGATTGCAAAGGTGCGTGTAGGAGAGCCTTTAGATATTAATCGCGTAGATGCTTCTGTGAGGGATTTTTATGCGCAAAGGTATTTTAAAGATGTGTGGGTTACTGAGGAAAATGGAATCCTAACTTATCATTTTGTAGAAAAGCCTGTAATTGCAAGCTTAATTGTTAGCGGATACGGTGCTGGAAAAGAGCAGCAACAGCTTGATAAAGAGATTGGCTTAAAAAAGGGTGATGTGTATGATGAAAATAAGATTGCAAATGTGCGTCGTCGGATTATCCGTTTGTTAGAAGCGCAGGGGTTTTATGATAGCATTGTTGAAGTTAAGACAGAAGAGATTTCAAAAAATGCACTAAAAGTTACTTTAGAGATTAATAAGGGTGAGAATATTATCATCCAAAAAGCTAATTATTACGGAAGAAAGCGTATTTCTACTTCACGCATTGAAGCAGCAACAGCAAATAAAGAGAAAGATTTTATCGGTTGGATGTGGGGATTTAATAATGGAAAATTGCAGCTTAATGAGTTGGAATCTGATCGCTTAAGAATCCGTGATTTGTATCTACAAAAGGGTTATTTAGATGTAGATGTTAGCACGCCTTTTTTAAAAACAGATTTCACAACTTATAATGCAATTTTAGATTATCACATTGATGAGGGGGAGCGTTATAGGGTTTCTGGAGTGGAAATTGTTTTAGAAGAGGATGTGATTGCACTTGAAGAGCTTTATGATGGGCTTAAACTCAAAGAAGGAAAAGTTTATAATGTTGCAAAAATGCGCAATGATATTGATTCCATCCGCTATAAAATTGGAGATTTAGGTTATGCGTTTGTGCGTGTAACTCCAGATTTAGATAAAAATCAAGATAACGGAGAAGTGAGGCTTATCTATTATGTGCAATCGGGTAAAAAAGTGCGCATTAAAGATGTTTTCATTTCAGGAAATAATAAAACGCTAGATAGGGTTATTCGTAGAAATGTGCTTTTAACTCCGGGTGAAGAATATGAGATGAGCAAAATTAAGCGTTCTAAAAATGCCATTATGCGAACAGGAAATTTTGAAAATGTAGAAATTCAAGAAGAGCGCGTGGATGAGGAAAATGTAAATTTGCTTGTTCAGGTTAAAGAAGGAAAAACAGGAGAGTTTGCCTTTGGGTTAGGGTATGGAAGCTATGATGGTGTAATGGGGAGCATTTCTGTTAAAGATCGCAATATTTTTGGGACAGGGCTAACTGCTGGGGTGTATTTAGATAAAAGTGAGGTTTCTACATCTTATCGTTTTAATCTTTATAATCCAGCAGTTTTAGATAGCGATTATTCGCTAGGGGCAGATATTTATCAAAGCGATTATGAAAACTATGACTATACAGAGGCAGCAACGGGCTTTAGCGTTGTTGGTGGCAGAAGGATTTGGGATGAGTTAGATTTGACGCTAGGTTATACATTTCAAGAAACGAAGTTAAAAGACTTTAATAGCCCAGCATTACAAAAGCTTTATAGCCAGTATTATTATGGGACTTACACAAAATCTTCTATCATCCCCGGTTTTAGTTATGATAGCACAGATGCGTATCTTTTTGCTAGAAATGGAATTAGAGCAAGTGGAAGTGTAGAGTATGCTGGAGTTGGTGGAGATGCAGAATTTATCAAATACCAAACAAGTTTTAATTATTATAAATCTGTTGAGGATTGGGTGGATATTGATTTGATTTTTAGATACCGCGCAAGGGCTGGGTATATCCAAAACGCAGGGTTATTGCCAATTAGTGAAAAATTTTATTTAGGGGGTATTAATAGTGTGCGTGGGTTTAAGAGCCGTTCTATCACTCCGCGCGATCAGTTTGGCTTAAGAATTGGTGGTAAGCAATATTTTTATAACACTGCTGAGTTAAGTTATAATCCTTTTGAAACCATACAAATGCGTTTGACAGCATTTTATGATTATGGAATGATTGGAGAGAATAGCTTTGGTGAGATAAAAAGAAGCTCTACTGGTATAGGAATTGAATGGGTCTCGCCAATTGGTTTAATTAATTTTATTTTCCCTAGAGCATTAGACGATAAAAAGGGGGATGAGACTTCTTCTTTTGAATTTACAATGGGGCAGAGATTCTAATGTCTAATATTAATTTACACACAATGCAAGAAGTTTTTGCTAGGAACTCTAGGGAGAAAAACGCTGTTGTTAAGACAAAATTGCCGCGTGTTAGTGCAGAGGAAATTTTACATTTAATGCAAAATGCTTCTTTAAAAGAGCTTGGCAAGATGGCTTTAGAAATTAAACGCAAATTGCATCCTGATAATTTAACGACTTTTATTGTGGATAGAAACATTAATTATACAAACATTTGTTGGGTGGATTGTAAATTTTGTGCGTTTAAGCGACGCATTAATGAAGAGGACACCTATATTTTAAGTTTTGAAGAGATTGATAAAAAAATTGACGAGCTTTTAGCCATTGGCGGCACACAGATTTTGTTTCAAGGCGGTGTGCATCCAAGCCTTAAAATAGAGTGGTATGAAGATTTAGTGTGCCACATTGCAAAGAAATATCCACAAATTACTATTCACGGGTTTTCCGCCATTGAGATTAATTACATTGCAAAAATTTCTAAAATCTCTATTGCTGAAGTCTTACAAAGGCTTCAAAAGTGTGGGCTTGCTTCAATCCCCGGGGCTGGAGCTGAGATTTTAAGCGATAGGGTGCGTGATGTGATTGCGCCTAAAAAATTAGATTCTGATGAATGGATTGCAGTGCATAGAGAAGCACATAAACTTGGGATTAAAAGCACGGCAACAATGATGTTTGGAAGTGTGGAGAGTGATGAGGATATTGTGGAGCATTGGGAGAGAATCCGCAGCCTTCAAGATGTCACAAATGGCTTTAGAGCGTTTATTTTATGGAGTTTTCAGCCTGCATTTACGCCCTTACAAAAAGAGATTCCAACTTTACATAAAGCTTCATCAAACCGCTATTTGCGCTTGCTTGCTTGCAGTAGAATCTTTTTGGATAATTTTCAAAATATCCAAAGCAGTTGGGTAACGCAAGGTTCTTACATTGGGCAATTGGCTTTACTATTTGGAGCAAATGATTTAGGTAGCACAATGATGGAAGAAAATGTTGTTGCAGCAGCAGGAGCTAGAAATTCTATGAATCAGCAAGAAATGATTAGTCTAATCCGTGATGTGGGTGAGATTCCTGCAAAGAGAGATACAGCTTATAATATTTTGGAGCAGTTTTGAAAAAAATATTTGCATTACTATTTACTTTTTTTATGATAAAGGGGACTTTGATGGCAGTTGAAATGAAAAGTTTGCAGGTAAATGGCATTGAGATTCCGGTGATTTTTGAGCAAAATACGCAGTTACCGCTTTTTTTTGTGCAGCTTGTTTTTAAGGGTGCTGGGGGCGTGAGTGATGGCGAAAATCTAGGATTAGCCGATGTTACAAGCTCTCTTTTGAATGAAGGCACAAAAAAGCTAGGTGTAACAAAGTTTGCGCAAAGGTTAGAGGAACAAGCACTTTCTTTAAATGTTGGAAGTGGTTTAGAAACACTAAGTTTTACGCTTAGTGGAATGCAAAGTATGCAAAAAGACGGAATCCTTTTTTTAAAAGATTTGTTGCAAGATCCTAATTTTACGCAAGCTACACTGGATAAAGTGAAGGAAAATGCTTTGATTGGAATTTTAGAGAAAGAAAACAATTATGACTATCAAGCAAATCGCTTATTGCAGTCTCTGCTTTTTAAAGGCACGGCGTTAGAATATCCTTTAAGCGGCACTAAGGATTCTATCGCAAAGATTAGCTTAAGTGATGTGGAGAAGTTTTATAAACAATATGTAAATTTAGAATCATTAATTTTAGTTGTGGGCGGAGATGTAGAGTTTAGTGGGATTGCTAAGGAATTAGAAGTGGCTTTAAGCAAACTTCCAAAGGGGCAAAGGCAAGCAATTGCCAAAAGGGAAGCAAATCACTCTAAAGCTTATGAACGCGTATTAAAAGATACACAGCAGGCTTATATTTATTTTGGTGCGCCTTTAAAAGTTGAAAATTTACAAAAAGAGTTAGCTTACATTAAGGTGGCTTCTTTTGTGCTTGGAGGGAGTGGATTTGGTAGCCGTATGATGGAGGAAGTGCGTGTAAAAAGAGGACTTGCATATTCTGCTGTGATGCGCCTTAGCGCAACAAATAACCAAGCTTATGCGTTAGGGTATTTGCAAACAAGTTTAAAAAATGAAAAAGAGGCGCAAAAACTTGTCGTGGAAGTGGTGGATGATTTTGTAAAAAAGGGAATCACGCAAGAAGAATTAGAGGAAGCAAAACGCTATTTACTAGGCAGTGAGCCATTGCGCAATGAAACGCTATCGCAACGCTTAAGCACGGCTTATATAAACTATTATGATGGATTTCCATTAGATTTTAATGCGCAAGTGTTAAAAGAGATTTCTACTTTAAAGCTTAGTGATGTGAATGCGTATATCAAGGCACATAGTGAAATAAAAGACTTAACCTTTGCCATAGTGAGTGCTGATATAGAATAATAATGGCATTGGAGTTTTGGCAGAAGTATGGCAAAACGCCTTTTGAAACGATGTTAAAAGTTTTGCCAAAAGGCTATACAAATACTTTTCTTAGCAAGAGTTTAGAAGTCAATCACGATGCAGTGCTAGAAGTTGAGATTCTAAATTTTAAAATGACAAATCCAGTGCGCGTGCTATGTTATGCACCAAAGTTTGAATGCCAATTAGAGTTAATTATTTTCCACGCAAAGCCTTACCATAGGAGTCAATTTAAGCCTTCAACTAAACTGATTGTAAGCGGAAAAGTCCAAAAATATGGAATCGCTTTTTCCCTTCTCCAGCCAAAAATATTAAAAACAGCAGGTTCTATTGTGCTAAACTTTGGTGGTGGCAGGGAATGCTCTTTTAGAGAGTTTGCAGAATCTGTTGCGCTAGAGCCTTTAAAGGAATTTTATCCTAATATTTTACCTTCTCTATTGGAATCTCTTTATAAAATTTATCATCCAGATCTTGATTTTTTTAAAAATTTTAATGCAAATGGAGGTTATTTTGGGCAGTATTTAGAGGCGATAAAATTTATGGAAATCTATGAGTATATGCGCCTTTTGCGCTATAAAAAACGCTATTTTAGAGCTTTAAAGCAATTAAATGGCGGTGTGGAAGAATGGATAAAATCTTTGCCCTTCACACTCACGCAAGGACAAAAGGAAGCCATTAAAGACATTCAAGATTCCTTAAAAGGAGAATTTGCCACAAGGCGCGTGATTGTAGGAGATGTGGGCTGTGGTAAAACAATGGTGATTTTAGCCTCTGTATTAATTGCCTATCCTAGCAAAAGTGTGTTGATGGCTCCTACTTCTGTGCTTGCAAAGCAACTTTTTAGTGAGGCAGAGAAGTTTTTACCAAAGATGCTAAAAGTCGGACTGCTCACGCAAGGCAGTAAAATCAATGTGCAGGATTGCGATTTTTTAATTGGCACGCACGCTTTGTTGCATCAAGATTTAAGCAGTAGAGCTTTAGTAATGATTGATGAGCAGCATCGTTTTGGCACTGCACAAAGGAGCAAGTTAGAAAAAATGTTTAACACACAATCGCAAAGGGCGCATATTTTACAATTTTCTGCAACTCCCATTCCACGCACGCAAGCAATGATTGCATCAAATTTTGTAGATTTTAGTTTTATTCAAGATGCGCCTTTTAAAAAGGAGATTATAACGCAAATTATCCACCAAGAAGATTTTAAAGATTTGCTCGCACACATTAATAAAGAGATTGAGAAAGGGCATCAAATTATTATTGTGTATCCTTTGGTAGAAGAGAGTGAAGTGTTAAATTACACGGCGTTAAAAGATGGGGAGCTGTTTTGGAAAAGGCAATTTAAGGCAGTGTATAGCACGCACGGCAGGGATAAGAATAAAGAAAGCGTGCTAGAGGAGTTTAGGGAAAAGGGCAGCATTTTGCTTGCAACAACGCTGATTGAAGTTGGAATCTCATTGCCCAATTTAAGCACGATTGTGATTGTAGGAGCGGAGAGATTGGGGCTTGCAACACTCCATCAGTTGCGTGGAAGGGTTAGTCGCAATGGTTTAAAAGGATATTGTTTTTTATTTACAAAACAAAAGATTACAGAGCGGTTAGAGAAGTTTGCAAAAACACAAAATGGATTTGAAATTGCACAACTTGACTTGGAATATCGCAACAGCGGGGATTTGCTAAGTGGGATTAATCAAAGCGGAAAGCAATTTCATTGGATAGATTTAAGCCAAGATGAGAAAATTATAAAAATGGCAAAAGAAGCACTAAACCACGCTCCTTTGCCGGCATCATTTTAATCACTAGCCCCTATCTTTTAAGCCTAGCTTTTCAATTAAACTTGCATAGCGCTTAAAATCTGTGCGTCTTAGGTAGGAGAGCAAGCCTTTTCTTTGAGAAACAAGTTTTCTTAAACCTAAACGGCTTGAATGGTCTTTTTTATTAGCCTTTAAATGCTCTGTTAAAGATTTAATTCTATCACTAAGCAGTGCAACTTGAACTTCTGTGGAACCTGTGTCTTTGGGATTTCTAGCAAAAGCAGAAACAATTTCTCTTTTTTTCGCCGAATCTTGAGCCATTTTGACCTCCTGATTGGTATAAAATTAAAAGGCAGAATTCTAGCATAAAAAAGTAAAAATCCGCTAAAGTTGTGTAAATTTCTTGATTTTATGGGTTAAAAACGATTAAAATTGCAGATTAATTTAAGTAGCTGGAGTAGAATGGCAACGGCAGAGAAAAAAACTTCACTTCTTGGTAAAATTGCACCCTTTTTGGGTTTTTTAACAGGTTCAAAAGATTTAACGGTTGTCTTTTTTATCATTGCAATTTTGGCAATTATCATTGTTCCCCTGCCTAGTGCATTACTAGACTTTTTTTTAGCAGTCTCCATTGCGCTTTCTGCCCTCATTATCTTAATTGCTTTGTATGTGAAAAAGCCTACAGATTTTTCTGCTTTTCCTACGCTTTTGCTCATTATCACACTTTTTAGACTCTCGCTAAATATTGCTACTACAAGAATGATTTTAAGCAATGGGCATTTAGGACCTGAATCAGTTAGCGATATTATCACAGCATTTGGGCAGTTTGTTGTGGGGGGGAATTATGTTATTGGAATCATTTTGTTTATTATTCTAGTGATCATTAATTTTATGGTTGTAACAAATGGTTCTACAAGGGTTTCAGAGGTTAAAGCGCGCTTCACTTTAGATGCAATGCCAGGTAAGCAAATGGCAATTGATGCGGATTTAAACTCTGGAGTTATTGGACAAGAGGAGGCAAAGGCAAGGCGAGATGCTCTGACAGCTGAAGCAGATTTTTATGGCGCAATGGATGGAGCTAATAAGTTTGTTAAAGGCGATGCGCTTGCAGGAATCATCATTACACTAGTGAATATCATTGGTGGGTTTTTAATTGGTGTGTTTCAGCGTGATATGACTTTGGGCGATGCGGCATCAACTTTTACGATTCTAACCATTGGTGATGGGCTTGTTTCACAACTTCCAGCACTCATTGTTTCCACTGCAACAGGTATTATTGTAACGCGCTTTAGCAAAGAAGGGGATAATTTTGCTTCAGGGATTATTGATCAATTGCTTAATGAGTCAAAAACATTGCTCATTGTGGGTTGTATTTTGCTTCTTTTTGCAATGGTGCCGGGTTTGCCAACGCTATCTTTAGGCTTTGTGGGCTTATTATTTTTAGGACTTGCATTGCTTTTAAATAAGCAAAAAGATGGTGAGGCTTGGAAATATGTGGAATCCTTTTTGAAAAAAATCAAAAAAGAGGATAAAACAAAGCTTGAATACGGAATGGATGCAGAGAATCTACCACAACGAAAAGCAGCGCAACAAGCCGCTGCAAATGCTGCACAACAACAGCCACCAAAAGAAAATGAAGAAGAGCGTAAAAAGCGTGATGAGGCAGAGATTGATAATGCTTTGAAGGTTAAAATTTTACGTGTGGGGCTTGGGTATCAACTCATTAAATTTGCTGATCCTGCACAAGGGGGAGAGCTTGTGAATAAAATCCGTCAAATCCGAAAAGCAATGGCAACAGAATATGGAATCCTAGTGCCTATGGTGCATTTAAGGGATGATTTAAATTTGCCCCCTGATGAGTATCAAATCTTGCTTAAAGAAATTGAGATTGGGCACGGAAAAATTATGGTGGATAAGTATTTAGCGATTGCTTCTAGTGGTTTTGCAGGGGAGCTAGAAGATGCAGTGCCTACAAAAGAGCCTGTGTTTGGGTTAGATGCGTATTGGATTAGTGAGGATAAAAAAGAAGATGCGATTATTGAAGGTTATACAATTATTGATGGCGCAACCGTGATTAGCACGCACATCCAAGAGCTTATCAAACGCCACGCTGAAGAGCTTTTAACGCGCCAAGAAGTGCATAATTTACTAGGCAAGTTAGGGCAGGATTATCCTGTGCTTGCTGAAGAGATTAAGGGCGTGGGTGTAGGCACGATTCAGCATATTTTAAAAGAGTTGTTGCACGAACAGATTCCCATTAAAGATATGCTAAGTATTGCAGAAGCAATTGCTGATGGTTATCCTGCATACAAGGGGGATTTACCGACACTTACAGAATATGTAAGGGCGTGTTTAAAACGCTTAATTACGCATAATTTTCAAAGTGATGATGGAGCCTTGCGCTATTTTGTTCTCTCGCCGACTTTAGAGCAATTTTTGCTTGAACGCTTGCCAGATGGGCAGAAAATGGGGCAACGCTTGCGTTTAAGTCCCACAGAGTCGCAAAGTTTGCTAGATGCAATTAATGTTGCACAACAAAAAGGGGCGTCCCTTGGTGCAGTACCTACGATTATTGGTGGGATTCCTATGGTTTTAAGAAAGCCTTTGGCAACATTTATGGAGCAGTATGGATTTGGGAGAAATATGGTGGCTTTAAGTGTGGCAGAGATTGATTATCAAGCAAAATACGAAGTGCTAGGTGCAGTGGATTTTCCGATTTAAGGATGTAAAATATGGAAGTGTATCATTTATCGCACATTGATTTAGATGGCTATGGCTGTCAAATGGTAAGTAATGCGTTTTATAAGCAGGCATTTAAGGATTGCAAATTGCATTTTTATAATGCAAATTATGGCAGGGAAGTGGGAGCGCGTTTGGAGCAGATTTATAAAGACATTAAAGCGCAAAGCGTTGGGAGCAAGGCGCATATTTTAGTGAGTGATTTAAATTTAACTTTAGAAGAGTGTGAGAAACTTACACAAGCTGTGCTAGAGCTTAATTTAAATGGATTTAGCGTAACTTTTGAGCTGCTAGACCATCATAAAAGTGGGCAAGAATGTGCTTTAAAATACCCTTGGTATGTGCTAGATACTAAACGCTGTGCGACAAAAATCGTGTATGATACGCTTTTGGAGCGTTATGGGCTAAGCGATTCCACAAAGGCGTGGTTAGAACCTATGGTTGAGATGGTTAATAGCATTGATTTGTGGCTTGAAAATGGGTTTGCCTTTGAGTTTGGCAAGGTGGCGATGCGTTTGATTGTGGAAGCAAAAGAATTTAATCGCTTTATGTTTGATGATGAAGATAGGGAATATAAACTTGCTTTGCTTAGTGCGTCAGTAAGGTTTCTCTCACAGGAAAATGGGCATATTTTGCTAGATAATGCGATTTTAGAGATGAAAAAATGCTTTTTAAAAGGGAGTTTATTTAGTGATACGCTAGATAATTTGGTTTCAAGGTATCAATGTGAGCTTTTAGCGCAAAAGGCGGAATCTTGTAGTGTGTATTGGGGAGAGTATCGGGGGTTTTTGAGTTATAGCATTGGGAATATTTCAGTGCTAGCAAACTTGTTTTTAAAGAATAACCCTAAGTTTCATTTTTTTATGGATTTAAGTGCTAGGGGGAATGTGAGTTTGCGCGCAAATAATGCGTGTGATGTGAGTTTGCTAGCCAAGCAATGTTTTAATGGTGGCGGGCATCCTAATGCAAGTGGGGGTAAGATTGAGGGCTTTAAGGAAAGTTTTGTGTATGCGGATATTAAGGCAAGTGTGCAAAATATTTTAGAGACTTTGGAGTAGCAATGGAAAAGATTAAAGAATTAGAAGAAGAGATTGAAGAGTTATCCATTCAGCTTAGTGATATGCTTTGTGTGGCGTTGCTTTTAAGTGGAGTGAAGGAAGAAAAGATTCAAAATGCGTTAGATGCGTATATTGATAATCTTGATGATGAGAGTGTGGAATATGGAATCAAAGAGATTTTACAAAATATTGAGAATCTAAAAGCTACGCACCCTGCGTTGTTTAATAAGGCTAAGGTGTGCAAGTAAAGCGCATTGCGATTTTATTTAGTGGAAATGGAAGCAATTTAGAAGCACTGATTAATGCCTTGCATAATAAATGTTTTTGTGCTAGCGATTTACAGAATTTACAGAATTTAGAAGCACAGGAATTTTTAATCAGTGGAATCACAAATGCGTTTGTGGAGTGTGATTGTGTTGGGGGCGGTTTGAAGGAAGGAGATTTGAAGGAAGGCGCGTTTCAAAAAGACGCATTCCAAAAAGACGCATTTAAGGTTGAAGTCGTGCTAGCACTTAGCAATAAAAAAGACGCTTATGGTTTGGTGCGTGCTAAAAATCTTGGGATTAAAACGCAGGTTTTAGGGAGTGTAGCGTTTAAAGATAGGGCGGAGTTTGATAGGGAGCTTGTTTTGATTTTAAAGCCTTTAGAGTTAGATTTATGCGTGTTAGCGGGCTTTATGCGGATTTTAACCCCTATTTTTACAAACTCTATTAAAGCGGTTAATATCCATCCTTCACTTTTGCCGCTTTTTAAAGGCGCAAATGGAATGATGGAATCCTATCAAAGTCAAATGAAGTTAGGGGGTGTGAGCGTGCATTATGTCAGCGATGAGCTTGATAGCGGAGAGATAATCGCACAAGGCGTGCTTGTAAAGAAGCAAAAAGAAAGTTTGGAATCCTATGAAGCTAGGATTCATAAGCTAGAGCATTATTTGTATCCCTTAGCGGTGTTAGAAGTCTTATGGAAGCAGTAATGCAGGGTTTAAAATTTTTTATTATCAATTTAGCAAGTGCGAAGGAGCGGAGGGAGTATATTTCTAGGCTTTGTAGGAAGTATCAGCTAGATTATGAAATCATAGAGGCGGTAAATGGCAGGGAGCTAAGTGGAGAGGAGATAGAGCGTGTTAGTGATGCTAAGAGAAGCCATCAGTTGCTTGGAAGGACGCTGACGCAAGGGGAGATTGGCTGTGCTTTAAGCCATAAAAAAGCATTTGAGAGAATGTTTGCACTTGGATTAGAGGAGTGTGTGATTTTAGAAGATGATGCGTGGTTTGATGAGAGACTTGGGTATCTTTTAAGCTTGCGTAACAAGCTTCCTAAAGATTTAGAAGTGTTATTGCTTGGGCATTATAGGCAAGTGTATTTAGACGATGGATTCCGTGTAGAGTCGCCTTTTTCAAGGAGGTTTGACTTAAATTTGGATTCCACATTTCATTTAAAGCGGCTTGTTGGAGGTGGCTTTGGGACACACGCATTGTATTGGAAGCTTAAAGGGGCTAAAAAGATGTTTAGGCATTTAGAAAAAATATTTGTTCCTTATGATCATAGCACAAGTGATGATAAAGTGGTAAATGTTTATGCGCTTTATCCTGTTGTGGTGGAAACAGATTCTATTTTTGGCAGGGAAACCTCTGTGCAAGAAACCAATGCAAATCGCACAAAAAAGCGTCCTAAATGGCGCAAATATCTTAAAAGATTTAAAAAAGAAATATTATTTTTGATTCCAAGCTTTAAGGGATTAAGAGATTATGCATAAGATTTTCTATACTTTAGCAGAGTGCATTCCAATCAAAGTTTTAAGGAGACGCATTAAGGGGTTAAAAATTGCAAATTACGAGCATAAAGAAGTGGCAGAGTATTTAAATGTGCATTATGTGATTCCTTATTTTAAGGGGGAGTTAAAGCGGTGGGAGTTTGGGCAAAAGCAAGTTTTAGGGACGCAAAATATCATTTGGCAATTATGGTTTCAAGGAGAGGAGCAAGCACCTAAAATTGTTAAAGCTTGTTTGGATTCTGTGAAAAAACAAATGGGGAATACGCATAAAATTATTGTTTTAGATGAAAAAAGCATTGCAGATTATATAGATTTTCCACCTTTTGTGTTAGAAAGACTGCAAAAGGGTATTTTTAGCAAAACTTTTTTTTCGGATTTATTGCGTGTTGTGTTGCTAGCAACTTATGGGGGAGTTTGGCTAGATGCTACGATATTTTTAAGTGCTAGGATTCCCCAAGAGATTTTAGAGAAAGAATTTTTTGCCTTTTGTCGCTCACAAACTCCACCGCAGGATTACAAGCAGTGGATAAACTTTGATTATTGTTATTTTAGTTGGAATACTAATTTTAAGGTGAAGTTTAGTAGCTCTTTAATGCTAGCAAGGCAAAAGCAAAGTTTATGTTGCGCGCTTTTGGATTGTATGTTGGCGTATTGGCAGAGAGAAAAAGAGCTAAAACATTATTTTATTTTTCAAATCTTTTTTGAGCTTTTGGTGCAAAATCAGCAATTTTTGCATTGCAGAGACACTGCATTTGGCGATACTGCAATGCACTTGTTGCAGTTTTATGCAAAAAATCCTTATAATGCAGCATTATGGGATAGCATTAAAGAAAAATCAGCAGTGCATAAGCTCACTTATTTTAAGAATTTGCCACAAAATTCTATGGTAGATAAAGTTTTACAGGGCAAGTAATGACAATAGTAACAGCATTTTATGATATTAAAAGGGAACATTTAGATAGTTTTCAAAGGGATTATACAAAGTATTATGATTACTTCGCCTTTTGGGCAGGAGTTAAGAATCCTTTAATCATTTATACCACACAAGAGCATAAGGAAGCCATTTTACAGATTAGAAAAGCAAAGGGCTTAGAGGATTTAACGCAGGTGATTGTGAAGCCTTTGAGAGAGTTTGCACCTAATGCTTTAGAGAAAATCACAAAAGTTTTTCAAGATTTTAATCAAGCAAAGGGGCGCAAAAATCCTAAAAACATAGAATGCTTAAGTGCAGAATATTGTTATTTAGTGTATTGCAAGCCTTATTTTATTTGCGATGCGATTGAGCGGGGAATCGTTAATGATGGGATTTTATGGCTTGATTTTGGGTTTAATCACGGGGGTGAGTTTTATACAGATTCTAAGCAATTTGATTTTGTTTTAAGTCCGCAGGATTGTATTTGTAATGATAAAATCAATTGCTTTAAGCTTATAGAATCTAATAACGATAGAATTATTGATTTATATTATTCTATGGAAGTGGTTTTAATGGGTGGAGCATTGTATGCTAATAAGGAGAATTGGCTTAATTTTAAAGAGCATTTTCAAAAAGCATTAGGGGCTTTTATTTCTTTTAATATTTTTGATGATGATCAAATTTTGCTTTTATGGTGTGCTAGAAATTTTCCACAAAATTACCATATTATCCGCACTTATGAATGGTTTGGTGCATTGGATAATTTTATTCCTAAGGAAATTGCGCAAAATTTAAAGTGCAATATTAAGGAATTCTTACCCTATCGTCAAGCAAAGGTTAAGTTTAAAGAAGCATTGCAGCAGGGGAATTTTAAGCAATGTTTGCACTATGGATTTTTATATGTTTGGTATAAAGTGTTGAAAAATGCAGCCTAAAATCTCTATTATTATCCCTGTTTTTAATGTGGAACAATACATTGCAGAATGCTTAGAGTCTTGCATACATCAAACTTTAAAAGAGATTGAAATCCTTATTGTTGATGATTGTGGAAGTGATAGAAGCATAGAAATTGCAAGGGAATATGCAAGTAGGGATTCTAGGATTAAAATCATCAAAAATGCAGAAAATCAAAAGCTAATGCTAGCACGCTTTGAAGGAGCAAAGGAAGCAAAAGCAGATTATATAATGTTTTTAGACTCTGATGATTTTTTAGATTTAAATGCGTGTGAGCTAGCATTACAAGATGGGTTTGATTATATTGCTTTTGGAGCATTTCAGTTTTATGATGGTGGGGATAAGCAGGAGTTTTTTACTTTTGAGAAGCAGGAGTTTTTAAGCTTGGAGGATTATGTTAATTGGTTGTATGGGCAAAAATATCCTAATCAATCTATTTGGGGAAAGTTAGTTAAAAAAGAGAAATATTTAAAGGCGATAAACTTTTTTAATCCAAGTAAAATTTTAATGGCAGAAGATGTTTTGGTTAATTTTTTCTTAATTTGTGAATGCGAGCGATTTTTAAATTTATCTAATGTTTTATATTATTATCGCTTTAATCCACATTCTACATCGCATACAAAAAATATTAAAAAAATAAAGGAAAATTATAAAGATTTAGAATTTGTCTTAGACACGATACAAAACCATTCTAGCAAAAATAAAAAAATCGCGTCTTTATATTTTTTGTTGCTAAAAGATGAATTACAAAAGACTGCCTTAAAAATTAAATCTATGGAGGGGGGATTGTGTGTTTTGGATAAGCTGGAGCGATTTTTCTTTCAAAGGTATTTTGCGCTAAGAAGAAAAATAAGAATAAAATGTGGAATTTGATGGATTTATTAAAGTGAGTTTGGAATTTGCATATTATTAAGAAAATCTAAAGCCATCCAATCTTTTACGATAAGATTTTCAATATCCACTTCTTCTATCTTTTTTGTAAAAAACTTTTTTGGCATAATCACTATTTTATTTTTGTTGTCTAAAAGAAAAGCAGCCCACCAACTAAAAGTGGAGTTTGCAATAATAGCATTTTGGCAGCTCCGCATAAGCTCCATTTCTTCAACAGCATCCCCTTCGTCATTACTTTCAATAAATTCAAAAACTACGGCATTTGTGATTTCAGGATGAAGCGTTTCTAAAAAATGATCTTTGCACCATTGTATAGCATTACTAAAGATAAATATGTGAGGTTTTTCTATTTTATTTTTGATGATTTTTAAGCTTTTATTGTAGTAGTTTGTTTGGCATAAATCTATAAATAAGGGATTGTTTAAATAATCCCCACGCCGAATGTGTAAAAAGCAGGAATTTTTCGTAGATAAAATATAATCTTTAATGTTTTGATTCTTTGAGTTTAATGGAGTTTTAAGAGTAAAGTCATTTTTTAGCATTTGTTCAATGGTAATGAAGTATTTTACATTTTGAAAAAGTCCCAAGAAGTAGCTGTTTTCATCAAAGTTATTTTTTATAAAATGTTCATAAGTCAAATCAGCATCTTTATAATAGAGGAAATTTATATTTTTGTAAGCGATATTTTTTGGGTAAAAAATTGTTAATAATTCTAGCGAATTGATTTTTTGGAATTTTGAAATCATAAGTGATTGGAATAGTAAGATTAAAGCGATTGATTTCAAATTTTCTTTGGGGTGTGGCTTTTTTTAAATCTTCATCGTGATAATCTAAAAACACTTGAGCTTCTTTCTGCAAACTAAGAGCTTTTGCAAAAGCATAGCAAAACATTTGATTCCCTAATCCACCCATTAATCTTACAATCATTATATGTCCTTATTCTGCTATGGCATAGGCTCTAGTTTCACGGATAACGCTTACCTTCACTTCGCCTGGATATTGCACGCTAGATTTTATATCCTTTGCGATGTCCTTTGCTAAGAGATAGGCTTCATCATCGTTAATGTCTTCGGATTTTACAATCACACGCACTTCCCGTCCAGAGTTGATTGCATAGGCGTGTGAAACACCTATTTTGGAAGTGGCGATTTTTTCTATCTCGCTGACGCGCCTTAGGTAGTTCTCTAGCACTTCGCGCCTTGCTCCGGGGCGTGCTGCTGAGAGTGCATCTGCTGCACAAACTGCCGCTGCTTCAATGCTTTTTATCTCTTCTAAGCCGTGGTGAGAGAGAATCGCGTTTAAAACCACAGAAGGCTCATTATATCGCCTTGCAATCTCTAGCCCAAGCTCTGTGTGCGTGCCTTTAAAATCGTGTGTGCGTGCCTTGCCGATGTCGTGGAGTAGTCCAGCCCTTGTGGCAAGTAGGCAATCTCCACCAAGCTCTGCAGCGATGATTCCGGCTAAATTGGCAACTTCTAGGGAGTGCGCAAGGGCGTTTTGTCCGTAGCTTGCGCGGTATCGGAGTTTTCCTATGAGTTTTTTGACTTCTGGATGGATTCCATTAAGCCCTAAGTCAAGCACAACTTGTTCACCTTCTTTATACACATTTTCTTCAAACTCCTTAAAGCATTTTTGATAAATTTCTTCAATGCGTGCAGGTTGGATTCTGCCATCTTCTAGTAAGCGTTTAATTGTTTCTACTGCAATTGCGCGGCGGTAAAGATTGTGTGAACTTACAAGAATTGTATTTGGTGTATCATCAATGATAATGTCCACGCCACAAAGCATTTCTAAAGTTTTGATGTTGCGACCTTCTTTTCCAATAATGCGTGCCTTTAAATCATCGCTTGGAAGCGTGATGCTTTGGATAAGCCGCTCTGCTGCAAATTCTCCTGCAAAGCGTGAAGTCGCCAATGCTAGAATATAATTTGCCTTTTTCTTAGCAATTTCTCTTGCCTGTGTTTCTTGCTCTCTTATAATTTTGGCTGCTTCTAGTTTGGATTCCTCTTTGATGTGCTCTAAAAACATTTGTTTGGCTTCATTTTTTGTGAGGTTTGTTATTTTTGTTAGATTTTGTGTGAGTTCCTCAAGCTTTGCATTGTAGGTTTTTTTTAATTGTTTTAGGGATTCTTGTTCTTGTAAAAGTGCATTGCGATTCTTATTTAGCAAATGTTTTTCTTTTTCAAAGAGTAGTAAATTGGATTCGTATTCTTTTAAGATTCTACTGCTTTCTTTATCAGCGTGAAGTTTCGCTTCTAGTTCAATGTCTTTAGCCTTGATTTTAGATTCTTGCAAAAGTTTTTCTGCTTCGTATGTAATTGCTTTTGATGCTGCCTTTGCTTGTTCAAGCTGGGCTTCTAGTTTTGTGCGTGAGAGTTTGCGCGCTATAAGATAACTACCCCCTCCAGCGACAACTGCGGAGATAATGGAACTTGTAACAACCCATATTAACATTGTAAATATCCTTAAGTTTTAGGGTAGCAAAGGGAGAAATAAAACTATCTGCTTGTAAATCATAAGGTTGCGTGATTTTTTGGTGTGTAAGATTTAATGCACGGCATATAAAAATTGTTTGTGGTTTTGTTTTTAAAGTGCTAAAAAATCTGTCATACATTCCTTTGCCAAATCCTATGCGTTTAAATGTTTTATCCATTCCAATCACTGGGACAATTGCATAATCAAGTTTAAAAAGTTTAAAAGAGGAATCGTAAGATTCATAAACGCCAAAAGCCCCTCTCTGTATTGGAAGTCTATATTTTACAATTTTAAAACTGATACCCTGCATAAAAGGTAAAAAAATTTGCACCCCCTTTTTTCTTTTGTAGATGTGCAAAAGTTTTCTGCTGTCAAATTCTATGGGTAAGGGGTAATACAATAAAAGATTAATAGGGCGTTTGCCTTTATGGGTAGAAAATAAGCGTTCAAGCTCTGTCTTTAGGGAATTTTGGATTTTATAATCTAGCCACAATGCGTTGTTTTTGCGTGCGATTTTTGTAAGATTTGCTTTAAAGATTTTGCGGTAATTTGCCTTTAAATCAGACATTTTTTCTCTTTGTGAAGGCATAAAAAAGTGTGAAAAACACGCCACATTGTAGCAAAAATAACAAAAAGTGCATAAGATAAATTTGCGATTCCTTTTGTGTGGTATTATTGGAATCTAAAATCGCATAAAATACAAAAGCCATTCCAAGTCCTATTAAATAGCCGATTTGCTTGCGTTTATCAAGCCAAGATAGCACAGATTTTTTGACAAAAATTAATGTTTCAGCCCGTCCTAAATAATCCCCAAAAATAAAGGTGATTTGATACAGGCAATACACTAAAAGTGCTCCAAAAAATGTGTTTGGGAAGAGCAAGTATGCTAAAATGTAGCAAAAAGGAATCAACTCAATACCTAAGAGAATTGCCTTATAAGGCTTTTCTTTTAGGATTTTTGTGTAAAAAAAGGTCAAAATCCAAGCCCCAAGCGCAAGTGCGATTCCACCTAGGGAGTAGATTTTAGGATTTAAGGGAGCATAGATGATAAACACGCTCCCTAAAGAACAGCCTAAAAACAGGGAGTTTAAAAGCTTGTATAAAAGATAGAATCGTAAATGTATCGTGCGCATTACCAAGTGTATTTCACGCCCCCGCTAAAGGTGTGTTCAAACTCATAAGGATAATACGCACCACTTACAACAACAGCGTTTTTGTGGTTTGTAAGATTATTCACAGACGCATACACTTCAAAGTCCTTAAAGGCGTAACTTGCACTAAGATTTAGGCTTTGGTAGTTTGGCGTTTTATCTTGCGTGTTGTTAAAATCGTTGTAATCATACATTTTTGAGCCATATTTATAATGCACGCCTAGATTAAGGTTTGTAAGGGGTAAGTAGTTTAGACTTGCAGTGAATGTATGCTTAGAAACGCCCGGAATCTTTTTATCCTTATATTCGCTACTTTTAATCTTGGCATTAACATAGGCATAACTTAGTGTAGAGTAAAGCGATGCGCTATATTGCGTGGTAAATTTCATCTCTCCGCCTATTCTTTGTGTTTTGCCTAAGCTTTGGTTTGCACTAACCCCTGTAAGCTTGCTAAATCCAAAAAAGGCTTCATCTTTGCCTTGAATCACAAAGGCATTTGCACTAATGGTGTGGATTTTAAAGATTCCTTTTGTGCCGATTTGATAAGTATCAAAAGTGGCGACATCAAGGTAAGGATTAGCAACAGGTGTGAAGTTTATAGGGTCATAATACAATAACCAATCCACATTTGGCACATTAAAACTGCGTGCATAGGATGCAAAAAGTGAGATTTGACTATTCAGTGCGTAATTATAGCCTAGCTCTCCGCCAAAGAGATTGTATTGTTTGCTGTAAATATCGCTTTGCTTTGTGATGATGCGCTGTGTTGAAACGCCGGCATTAAATGTGGAATCGTTAATGTATTTTTCACCATTGAGATACAAAAGTAGTGATTCCACTTCTGCTTTTTGCCCTAGATTTTGGCGTGTGTTTTGGCGAATCTCTCCACCAATTTCTGCCAAATAGGAAGTGCTTTTAAATTGTGAATTAAAATTAGAAAAAAGCCCCTTGCCTTCATATTTAGAATTATAATTGACATAATTGCTTACATTGCGGCTTCCACCGATATTAACATCTGTTACTACGCCTAAATCACTAAAGTTTGTAAAGCCAGTAGAATAAGTCAAGTCCCAGCGTTTTTGATGCGTGTGTCCATTACCTGCTAGACTTGGATTGAGTGCAAAGGCATCTTTAGAAATTGGGTTTGCGTATTTGATTCCGTATTTTGCGTAGTTTAAATTTGTTTTTAAGAGCAAATCATTGCTAGGATAGAAAAACGCCGTGATTCCACCATTTTTGTTATAGCTTCCGCTTTTCTCATCGCCTAGATTGCTTAGATAACGCTCTCCTTGTGTGTGTTGGTATTGCCCATACACTCCAATATTGAAGGTATCTCTTATAGAGCGTGTGAAAAATTGTGAATTTAGCGTCCCATAACTTGCATAGTTGAGATTGAGTGCGCCGCCATTTTTGCGATTTGTTGTGATTTTTAAGATTCCACTAATCGCCCCATTTCCGTATTTTGTTGTGCCTTTTGCACGGATAATTTCTATTTTTTGGATAGAATCTAGCGGAATGCTATTAAGCGAAATAGGTGCGGAATCTATGTTTTCAAATAGGATTCCATCTACAACAATGGCAAGGTTTTTATGTCCGTTTTGCCCAAAGCCGCGCAAGTCAATGTTTTGCGTGTAAGGGTTGCCATAGTTAGAACGGATTGTAAGTAGGGAATTTGTGTTTAAAAAGTCGTAGATGTTTTGGGCATTAGAGAGTGCAATGCTTTGTGTGTCAAACACTTCTTTAAAATCCCCATTCTCCACAAACTCTTCAGCTAAGATTACAGAAAGTTTAAGATTCTTATTGGCAGAATCTGATTTTTCAAGCAATGCGGTATTTTGGCTTTGTGCAAGCAATGCAGTGTGTAGTGCCAAAATCGCCGCAAGGGAAAAATACTTCTTTCTAAATCCTTTTGGACAAAGATTTTTGTGATTTTTTTTCATTTTGTGAAAAGCTCCTTAAATTTTTGTTTCAGAAAACATTAAAAAACCTTTTGGATTCCGTGTTTTAAGAATTTTTTAGGTTTTTCTAAGCTCTTTTTATTATATAATTTTTTAGCTAAAGTATTGACAATAAAAGCAAAAAAGAGTAGAATTCCAACTCTCTTTTTAAGAGTTTTAAAATATGCTGGCGTAGCTCAGTTGGTAGAGCAGCTGCCTTGTAAGCAGCAGGCCGGGGGTTCGAGTCCCTTTGCCAGCTCCATAGAATTTACTAAATTTTTTCAGTGTTTGACCAGTCTATATGTAATAATTTTTGGGGTGAGATACTCAAGTGGCCAACGAGGGCAGACTGTAAATCTGCTGTCTCCGACTTCCGTGGTTCGAATCCACGTCTCACCACCATAGCCGTGCGGGAGTAGCTCAGTTGGCTAGAGCATCAGCCTTCCAAGCTGAGGGTCGCGGGTTCGAGCCCCGTTTCCCGCTCCATACTGGGAGCTGATTCTACATTTTTCTTTATCAGCAGAACACTTTAAAATAAATTTATGTATTTTTATTTATGCCCATATAGCTCAGTGGCAGAGCACTTCCTTGGTAAGGAAGAGGTCGGCGGTTCAATCCCGCTTATGGGCTCCAGTTTTTCAAAGGGTGCAGATTGCACAATTTTTAAATTTTACAAAAGTTATGATGGAATTGTAGAAAATGTACGATTCTTAATTTTAAAATCGGTAAAAATAGTGTAGAATATCCGCTATTTTAAACTTACAAATTTTTAGGAGAGGCTTATGGCTAAGGAAAAATTTAACAGAGGAAACAAACCTCATGTAAATGTTGGGACAATCGGGCATGTTGACCACGGCAAAACAACGCTAAGTGCTGCAATTTCTGCTGTTCTATCACAAAAAGGTTTAGCAGAGTTAAAAGACTATGACAATATTGATAATGCTCCAGAAGAAAAAGAGCGTGGGATTACCATTGCAACTTCTCACATTGAATACGAAACAGAGAAAAGACACTATGCGCATGTAGATTGCCCCGGACACGCTGATTATGTTAAAAATATGATTACAGGTGCTGCACAAATGGATGGAGCAATTCTTGTTGTTTCAGCGGCAGATGGTCCTATGCCACAAACAAGGGAGCACATTTTATTATCGCGTCAAGTGGGTGTTCCTTATATCGTGGTATTTATGAATAAGCAAGATATGGTAGATGATGAAGAATTACTAGAGCTTGTAGAAATGGAAATTAGAGAGTTGTTGTCAAGTTATGAATTCCCGGGTGATGATACCCCTATTATCGCAGGTTCTGCGCTTAAAGCTCTTGAAGAGGCAAAAGGTGGTAATCTTGGGGAGTGGAGTGAGAAAATTATGAAGCTTATGGATGCAGTAGATGACTATATTCCAACTCCTGTGCGTGAAACAGATAAGACTTTCTTAATGCCAATTGAAGATGTATTTTCCATTGCCGGTCGTGGAACAGTTGTTACAGGAAGAATTGAAAGAGGAATTGTAAAAGTTGGTGATGAAATTGAAATTGTTGGAATCCGTGATACGCAAAAGACAACGGTAACTGGCGTTGAGATGTTTAGAAAAGAACTTGATCAGGGTGAAGCAGGGGATAATGTTGGTGTGCTTCTAAGAGGAACAAAAAAAGAGGAAGTGGAAAGAGGTATGGTTTTATGTAAGCCCGGTTCTATCACGCCACATAAAAAGTTTGAAGGTGAAATCTATGTGCTTTCAAAAGAGGAAGGCGGAAGACACACTCCATTTTTTAATGGTTATAGACCACAATTTTATGTAAGAACAACAGATATCACAGGTTCTATCCAATTGCCAGATGGTGTAGAAATGGTAATGCCCGGCGATAACATTAAAATCACGGTTGAACTGATCAATCCGATTGCACTTGAAGAAGGAACACGCTTTGCGATTCGTGAAGGTGGTAGAACTGTTGGTGCGGGTGTTGTGACTAAGATTATTGAATAGGCTTAACAAATGGCTAAAGGAAATCGCATAAAAATTGGACTTAAATGTTCTGAGTGTGGTGATATTAATTACAGCACAATGAAAAATGCTAAAACCACTACAGAAAAACTGGAGCTTAAAAAGTTCTGCCCAAGACTAAATAAACATACAATTCATAAAGAAATAAAGCTAAAAAGCTAAGGATTCCTTTCCTTGGCTAGTATTATGTAGGTCAGTAGCTCCAATGGTAGAGCGTCGGTCTCCAAAACCGAGTGATGGGGGTTCGAGTCCCTCCTGGCCTGCCATTTTGGAATAAAGAGAGACAATTTAGCAATGAAGAAACTAATTACCTATTATAAATTATCCAAAGAAGAATTATCCAAAGTCATTTTTCCTACAAAAGAACAGGTGAGGAATGCTTTTATTTCTGTGGTTCTTGTTGTAACGGTTATTGCTTTATTTTTGGTATTAGTTGATTTCATACTTGGTAGTTTTGTTTCTAGTATTTTATAAATTAGGATTTGTTTATGGCGTTGTATTGGTATGCAATTCAAACATATTTTGGTAGTGAACAAGCTGTAAAGCGTGGGATTGAAAATCTCGTAAGAGAACATCACTTAGAAGAAAGAATTACAGATATTGTTGTCCCTACGGAAGATATTATTGAAGTTAAAAACAATAAGAAAAAAATTAGTGAGCGCAGTCTTTATCCCGGATATGTTTTTGTAAAAGTGGATTTAGATACAGCATTGTGGCATACCATTCAATCCTTGCCTAAAGTGAGTCGTTTTATTGGAGAATCCAAGAAACCAACGCCATTAAGTGAAGCTGATATTAATCATATTATTGAAAAAGTGCAGAATCGTGCGGCTCCAAAACCAAAAATTATTTTTGAAGCAGGAGAGGTTGTGAGAATTATTGAAGGTCCTTTTGCTAATTTCACAGGCACTGTTGAAGAATACGATATGGAACATCGTAAACTGAAACTTAATGTTTCTATTTTTGGGCGTAGCACTCCTATTGAAATCTTTTATTCTCAAGTGGAAAAAATCGTTTAATTATTAAAAACAAGGATAAGTTATGGCAAAAAAAATTGTTGGCGAGCTTAAACTTCAAATCCCAGCAGGAAAAGCAAATCCATCTCCTCCCGTAGGTCCAGCTTTAGGACAACGCGGTGTGAATATTATGGAGTTTTGTAAAGCTTTTAATGAAAAAACAAAAGATATGGGGGATTTTAATATTCCTGTCATCATCACGGTTTATCAAGATAAAAGTTTTACATTTATTACAAAAAAACCGCCTGTTACAGATTTGATTAAAAAAGCTGCTGGAATCCAAAAAGGTTCTGATAATCCTTTAAAAAATAAAGTTGGCAAATTAACAAAAGCGCAGGTTTTAGAGATTGTAAAAACTAAAATGGACGACTTGAATGCTAACACAGAAGAAGCGGCGATTAAAATTGTTGAAGGAAGTGCTCGTAGTATGGGCATTGAAGTTGTAGATTAAAAAGACGCGTTGGAGTATAGGAATGGCAAAAAAATTAACAAAAAGAATGCAAAATCTTCTTAATAAAGTGGAATGCACAAAAATATACGATATTACAACCGCTTCTGCAATGGTTAAGTCTTTAGCATCGGCTAAGTTTGATGAAACGGTTGAAGTTGCGTTAAGTTTGGGTGTGGATCCAAGACACGCTGATCAAATGATTCGTGGAGCAGTTGTGTTGCCAAATGGAACAGGTAAGAGTGTGCGTGTAGCAGTTTTTGCAAAAGGCGCGAAAGCTGATGAAGCAAAAGCGGCGGGAGCTGATGTTGTGGGCGATGATGACTTAGCAGAGCAAATTAAAAATGGCGATTTGAATTTTGATATGGTGATTGCAACGCCTGATATGATGGCATTAGTGGGTAAAGTAGGTAGAATCCTAGGACCAAAAGGTTTAATGCCAAACCCAAAAACAGGCACGGTTACAATGGAAATCTCAAAAGCCGTAAGCAACGCAAAGAGCGGACAGGTTAATTATCGTGTTGATAAAAAAGGGATTATTCACGCTCCTGTTGGCAAGGCAAGTTTTGATGCAAAAAAACTTGAAGAAAATATTATTGCACTCGTAAAAAATATTAATAAGCAAAAGCCAGCAAGCGCAAAGGGAAAATACATTAAAAATGCAACGCTAGCATTAACAATGAGTCCGTCTCTAACATTAGACACGCAAGAACTCATTGATATGAAATAATTTATTCTTGTTTTTATCTTAGGCTAATGACTATGGGGGCTTAAGGCTTAAAAATTACCCTATATAAGTCTTTCGTCTGAAAGGAGGTTAATGATGACAAAAGCGGAAAAAACCACTCTAATTGAGAATCTTACTGCGGAATTTAAAGCATCTAGTGCAATTATTATTTGTGATTATAAAGGCTTATCGGTTAAAGAATTGGAATCTTTAAGGGCAAATGCAAGAGAGCAAAATGCAAAAGTCCAAGTCATTAAAAACACGCTTGCATCCATTGCTTTAAAAAATTCTAGTATTGAAGGATTAGAGTTAAAAGAAAATAATATTTTTGTTTGGAGTGAAGATCAAATTTCCCTAGCAAAAGTAATTAGTAAATTTTCAAGCTCTGTGGGTGGAAAATTGGTAATTAAGACTGGCTGCTTTGAAGGTGAAGTTGTGGATGCAAAGCATATTGAAGTTGTTTCAAAACTACCTTCTAAAGAAGAGCTTATTGGTATGTTGTTGTCTGTTTGGACTGCTCCTGCTCGTTATTTTGTTACAGGGTTGGATAATTTACGCAAAGAAAAAGAAGCACAATAAATAGGAGAAAATTATGGCAATTTCAAAAGAAGAGGTATTAGAGTATATTGGGAATCTTTCAGTAATGGAGCTTTCAGAGCTTGTAAAAGCCTTTGAAGAGAAGTTTGGTGTATCAGCAGCTCCAACGGTTGTTGCGGGTGCTGTTGCTGGTGGTGGAGCAGCTGCTGCTGAAGAAAAGACTGAGTTTGATGTTATCCTTACAGAGAGTGGCGATAAGAAAATTAATGTCATTAAAGTTGTAAGAGAAGTAACAGGACTTGGATTAAAAGAAGCAAAAGATGCAGTTGAGAAAACTCCTTTTACCATTAAAGAGGGCATCAAGAAAGAAGATGCTGATGCTATTAAAGCGAAATTTGAAGAAGCTGGTGCAAAAGTCGATATTAAATAATTTTTGGGGATCTTGTGTCCCCATTTCATTTTTCTTCCAAAATTCTACATTTATTATAGAGGTAAAATATGCCAGTGAGTTTAAAATCCGGAAATAGATTGAGAGTTGATTTTACAAAGATTCCTCAAAACATTGCAGTTCCTAATTTGCTTCAATTACAAAGAAATAGTTATGATAATTTTTTGATGACAAGTGAAGCAAATGAGTCTGGGCTTGAAAAAGTCTTCAAATCCATTTTTCCCATTCACGATGCACAAAATAGAATTAGTTTGGAGTATGCAGGTTGTGAGTTTGGAAAACCACGCTACACAGTTAGGGAAGCAATGGAGAGAGGTTTAACCTATTCAATTCCGCTAAAAATTAAAATCCGTTTAGTGCTTTGGGAGAGAGATGAAAAGACAGGAGAAAAGTTAGGCGTTAAAGATATTAAGGAGCAAAGCATTTTTGTGCGTGAGATTCCTTTGATGACAGAGCGCACAAGTTTTATTATTAATGGAGTTGAAAGAGTTGTAGTCAATCAGCTCCATAGAAGCCCAGGGGTTATTTTTAAAGAGGAAGAATCTTCAAGCACTTCTAATAAGCTTGTTTATACAGGACAGATTATTCCTGATCGTGGCTCTTGGTTGTATTTTGAATACGATGCAAAGGATACTTTATTTGTGCGTGTTAATAAGCGCAGAAAAGTGCCTGTTACGATTCTATTTAGAGCACTTGGTTATTCAAGGCAGGATATTTTAAAAATGTTCTATCCGCTATTGAATATCAAGTTTAAGAGTGGAAAGTATTTAATCCCTTTTGATCCGGAAGAATTCGTTGGGCGTGTGGAATTTGACATCAAAGATCCAAAAGGTAATCTAATTATTGCCGCTGGAAAACGCTTGACTGCAAAAAAAGCAAAAACCCTAAAGGAAGAAAAATTAAATATGATTGAGTATCCCTTTGATATTCTCATTAATCGTTATTTGGCAGAACCAATCATAGATAAAGCCACTGGTGAAGTGCTTTTTGATGCGCTTACGCTAATGGATGAGAGCAAGCTTAAAAAGCTTGCGGAGTTAAATATTAATGATTTTGTCATTGCTAATGACTTAGCAGTTGGTGTGGATGCGTCTATTATTAATGCATTTATTGCAGATGCGGAATCCTTAAAGCTATTAAAGCAAACAGAAAAGATTGATAATGAAAATGACTTGGCGATGATTCGTATTTATAAGGTGATGCGTCCAGGGGAACCTGTTACAAAAGAAGCGGCAAAACAATTTATACAGCAGCTTTTCTTTGATCCAGAAAGATATGATTTAACGCGCGTTGGGCGTATGAAAATGAATCATAAATTAGACATTGGCGTGCCAGACTATGTTACAGTGCTGACACACGAAGACATTATTAAAACCGTGCGTTATCTAATGCGCGTGAAAAATGGGCAAGGTAGAATTGATGATAGGGATCATTTAGGGAATCGTAGAATCCGTGCCATTGGAGAATTGCTAGCAAATGAACTTCACACGGGGCTTGTGAAAATGCAAAAGGCAATCCGTGATAAGCTTACAACGATTAGCACAGGTTTAGAAGAGCTAATGCCGCACGATTTGGTCAATTCCAAGATGATTACAGGCACAATTTTAGAGTTTTTCACAGGCGGACAACTCTCGCAATTTATGGATCAAACAAATCCACTCTCAGAAGTTACGCACAAAAGAAGGCTATCTGCTCTTGGTGAAGGGGGCTTGGTAAAAGAGCGTGCAGGATTTGAAGTGCGTGATGTGCATCCAACGCATTATGGAAGAATTTGTCCGATTGAAACGCCAGAGGGGCAAAATATTGGTTTAATCAACACGCTTTCAACTTATGCAAAAGTCAATGAGCTAGGCTTCATTGAAGCCCCTTATCGCAAGGTGGTTGATGGCAAGGTAACAGATGAAATTGTGTATTTAACAGCAACGCAAGAAGAAGGCGCAGTGATTGCTCCTGCAAGCACGATTTTAACAAGCAATCAGACAATTAAAGAAGAGATGATTGAAGTGAGAAAAGATGGTGAAATCGTTTTAATGGAATCCAAAAAGGTAGATTTAATTGATCTTAGCCCTAGAATGATTGTTGGAGTTGCTGCAAGTTTGATTCCATTTTTAGAACACGATGACGCTAATCGTGCGCTTATGGGTTCAAATATGCAGCGCCAAGCAGTGCCTTTGCTTAAGCCAGATGCGCCAGTAGTTGGGACAGGAATTGAAAAAATTGTTGCACGCGATTCTTGGGAAGCAACAAAAGCTTTGCGTAGCGGAATCGTAGAAAAAGTAGATGCTAAAAATATTTATGTTTTGGGCGAAGATGAAAATGGTGCTTTTATTGATCATTATTCTTTGCAAAAAAACTTAAGAACAAATCAAAACACTTCTTTTTCACAATGTCCTATTGTGAAAGCGGGTGAGCAAGTAGAAGCGGGACAAGTGATTGCAGATGGTCCAAATATGGATCAAGGAGAATTGGCACTGGGTAAGAATATCCGTGTAGCCTTTATGCCTTGGAATGGATATAACTTTGAAGATGCGATTGTTGTGAGTGAGAAGCTTATCCGCAATGATGCTTTTACTTCTATTCATATCTATGAAAAAGAAATTGAAGCTAGAGAGTTAAAACACGGAGTTGAGGAAATTACGCGTGATATTCCAAACATTAGAGAAGAAGAATTAGCGCATCTTGATGAGAGTGGAATCGTAAAAATTGGAACTTATGTAACAGGTGGAATGATTCTTGTAGGGAAGGCTTCACCAAAGGGAGAAGTTAAACCAACTCCAGAGGAAAGATTGTTGCGCGCAATTTTTGGAGAAAAGGCAGGACATGTGGTGAATAAATCTCTTTATTGTCCTCCAAGTTTAGAGGGCACTATTGTTGATGTAAAAATCTTTACAAAAAAGGGTTATGATAAAGATAAAAGGGCTATTGCTGCTTATGAGGAGGAAAAATCTCGCCTTGATTTAGAGCATCACGATAAGTTATTGATGTTAGATAGAGAGGAATCTCTACGCATTAGTTCCATTTTGTCTAAAGAGAAGCTAGTAAGTGTTGCAAAAATTGGTGATAAAGAGTATAAAAAAGGTAGTGTGATTCCAAAGGCGGATTTGGAAAATGTCAATCGCTTTGCAATGGGAACGCTGATTAAAAGTTATGCAAAAGAGATTCAAAGTGCTTATGATGCGCTTAAGGCAAATTTCTTAGAGCAAAAGAAAAACCTAAGCCAAGAACACGAAGAGAAACTCTCCATTATTGAAAAAGATGATATTTTGCCAAGCGGTGTGGTGAAGCTTGTAAAAATTTATGTTGCAACAAAACGCAAGCTAAAAGTTGGGGATAAAATGGCAGGGCGACACGGAAATAAAGGGATTGTGTCAAATATTGTGCCAGAAGTGGATATGCCTTATACAAAAGATGGGCGTCCAGTAGAAATTGTCCTAAATCCTTTGGGTGTGCCAAGTCGTATGAATATTGGACAGATTTTAGAAGTGCATTTAGGTCTTGTTGGTAAGAATTTAGGCGAGCAAATTGCAAATATTTTTGAGCAAGAAAAGGAAAAATGGATTCTAACATTGCGCACTAAAATGTTAGAAATTGCGGAAAATTCTAATATGAAATCTGCTAAGGCATTTTTAGAAAAACTTGATGATGAAGCTTTATTAAGCTTTGCTAGAGATTGGAGCAATGGCGTGAAGTTTGCAACGCCTGTGTTTGAAGGAGTAAATGCGCAAGAGTTTGAAAAACTTTTTGCATTGGCAAAGATTGATGCAGATGGTAAAACAGAGCTTTATGATGGGCGCACGGGTGAAAAAATGATGGAACGCGTGAATGTAGGCTATATGTATATGCTAAAGCTCCACCATTTAGTTGATGAAAAAGTGCACGCAAGAAGCACAGGTCCCTACTCTTTAGTAACACAACAGCCAGTGGGCGGTAAAGCACTTTTTGGGGGGCAAAGATTTGGAGAAATGGAAGTTTGGGCATTGGAGGCTTATGGGGCAGCACATACGCTTAAAGAAATGCTAACCATTAAGTCTGATGATGTTGAAGGTAGGGTTAAAGCCTATAAGGCAATCACAAGGGGAGAAGCCGTTAAGGAATCTGAGATTCCAGAGACTTTTTATGTTTTAACAAAAGAGTTGCAAAGTTTAGCACTTGATGTGAATGTTTTTGTAAAGAATCAAGAGGGTGTTAATGAAGAGGTGATGATTAAAGAGGAGAATCGTCCAAGTGATTTTAATGCTTTTCAATTACTTCTTGCTAGCCCAGAAAAAATTAGAAGTTGGAGTCACGGGGAGGTTAAAAAGCCAGAAACTATCAATTATCGCACACTAAAGCCAGAAAGAGATGGGCTATTTTGTGCAAAAATTTTTGGTCCTGTTAGGGATTATGAATGCCTTTGTGGAAAATACAAGAAAATGCGTTACAAAGGCGTTGTGTGTGAAAAATGTGGTGTGGAGGTAACAAGCTCTAAAGTGCGCCGCTCAAGAATGGGGCATATTGAGCTAGTAACGCCTGTGGCGCACATTTGGTATGTGAATTCCCTGCCTAGTAGAATCGGAACGCTTTTGGGTGTTAAAATGAAAGATTTAGAGCGTGTGTTGTATTATGAAGCCTATATTGTTAAGCAACCAGGAGAAGCATTTTATGATAATGAAGGCACAAAACCTGTTGCAAAATACGATGTCTTAAATGAGGAGCAATACCAAAGTTTAGCGCAGAGGTTTGAGCATACAGGATTTGTGGCGCAAATGGGTGGAGAGGTAGTTAAAGAATTGCTTGAAGATTTAGATTTGGTGGATTTAATTACTACGCTAAAAGAGGCAATTAGCGCAACAAATTCTGAGGCTAAGAAAAAAACCATCATTAAGCGTTTAAAGGTTGTGGAAAGCTTTGTAGTTTCTGGTGGGCAGAATCGCCCTGAGTGGATGATGCTAACAGTGCTTCCTGTGCTTCCGCCAGATTTAAGACCGCTTGTTGCCTTAGATGGTGGTAAATTTGCTGTAAGTGATGTGAATGACTTATACCGCCGCGTGATTAATCGCAACCAAAGATTAAAGCGTTTGATTGAGCTTGATGCTCCTGAAATTATTGTGCGCAATGAAAAAAGAATGCTGCAAGAATCTGTAGATGCTCTCTTTGATAATGGCAGAAATGCAAATGCGGTTAAAGGGGCAAACAAGCGTCCATTAAAATCGCTTTCAGAGATTATTAAAGGGAAGCAAGGGCGATTCCGTCAAAACTTGCTTGGAAAGCGCGTGGATTTCTCTGGGCGTTCTGTCATTGTTGTGGGACCAAATTTAAGAATGGACCAATGCGGGTTGCCAAAAAATATGGCACTAGAGTTATTTAAGCCACACATTCTAGCAAAATTAGAAGAAAAGGGTTATGTTACGACGCTAAAGCAAGCTAAGAAAATGATTGAACAAAAAAGCAATGAAGTGTGGGAATGCTTACAAGAAATTGTTGAAGATTATCCTGTGATGTTAAATCGTGCGCCAACATTGCATAAGCAGTCCATTCAAGCCTTCCATCCCAAATTGATTGATGGCAAGGCGATTCAATTGCATCCGCTTGTGTGTGCAGCGTTTAATGCGGACTTTGATGGTGATCAAATGGCAGTGCATGTGCCACTCTCTCAAGAGGCAATTACAGAATGTAAGCTTTTAATGCTAAGTTCTATGAATATTCTTTTGCCAGCAAGCGGTAAAGCAGTTACCGTTCCTAGCCAAGATATGGTTTTAGGTTTGTATTATCTCTCCTTAGAGAGAGACGATTCTAAAGGGGAGCATAAGTTGTTTTCAAACATTAACCAAATCCATATTGCATTAGAAGCAGGTGTGGTGGAGGTTAGCTCCAAAGTGCGCGCCTATGTGGAAGATAGAATTATAAATACAACCATTGGTAGAATGATTTTAAAGTCTATTTTGCCAGATTTTGTTCCGATACATTTGTGGAATAGAGTGCTTAAAAAGAAAGACATTGCAAATTTAATTGATTATGTGTATAAAGAAGGCGGTGTTGGAATTACTGCAAGCTTTTTGGATAATCTAAAAAATCTAGGTTTCAAATATGCAACAAAAGCGGGAATTTCAATTTCAGCAGATGATATTATTGTGCCAGATGGTAAAAATAAAGTTGTAGAGGGTGCTAAGAAAAAGGTTAAAGATATTCAAGCACAATTTGGAGCAGGTTTATTAACAGAGCAAGAGAGATATAATAAAATCATTGATGTTTGGACAGATACCAATAATGCTTTAGGCAATACGATGATGAAGCTTATTGAAAATGATAAAGAGGGCTTTAACTCTATTTATATGATGGCAGATTCTGGTGCTAGAGGTAGTGCAGGGCAGATTAGACAGCTCTCTGCAATGCGTGGTTTGATGGCAAAGCCTGATGGAACAATTATTGAAACGCCCATTACTTCAAACTTTAAAGAGGGCTTAAATGTGTTGGAATACTTTATTTCCACACACGGCGCAAGAAAAGGTCTAGCAGATACCGCGCTTAAAACTGCAAATGCAGGGTATTTAACAAGAAAGCTCATTGATGTGAGTCAGAATGTTAAAGTTGTCATAGATGATTGTGGCACAAATGAAGGGGTTGAGATTACAGACATTACCGTTGGGAGTGAGTTGATTGAACCCTTAGAAGAAAGAATCTTTGGGCGTGTGATTGCAGAGAATATCATTGATCCTATTACAAATGAGATTCTAATTAGCGATGGCACTCTTATTGATGAAGAAAAAGCACGCAAGGTTAAAGAAGCAGGTGTGAAGTCTGTGATTATCCGCACACCTGTAACTTGTAAGGCGGAAAAAGGCGTGTGTGCCAAATGCTATGGACTAAATTTAGGGGAGTCAAAAATCTCTAAAATTGGAGAAGCAGTAGGTGTTGTTGCAGCACAATCCATTGGAGAGCCTGGAACTCAGCTTACACTTAGGACATTCCATATTGGTGGAACAGCAAGCAGAAGCCAAGAGGAAAGACAAGTTGTTGCAGACAAAGAAGGTTTTATTCGCTATTATAATGTTAAAACTTATAAGAATCGCGATGGCAAAACCATTGTTTCTAATCGTAGAAATGCAGCAATCTTGCTTGTTGAGCCAAAGATTAAAGCGCCTTTTGAGGGTGAGCTAAAAGTTGATGTTGTGCACGATGAAGTCATTGTTTCTGTGATTGGAGAGAAAGAAATTGCGAAATTTATACTTAGAAAGTCTGATGTTGCAAAACCTAATGAGCTTGCAGGGATTACAGGGAAGATAGAAGGAAAATTCTATATCCCATATCCTAGCGGACATTATGTGCGTGATGAGGGCAGTATTGTAGATATTATTAAAGATAGTTGGAATATTCCTAATCGTATTGCGTATGCAAGTGAGTTAAAAGTTGAGGATAATGCTCCCATTACGCAAAAAATCTTTGCTAAAGACGAAGGGATTGTGAAATATTACTACTTGCAAGGGGATCATTTAGAGCGTTATCACGGAATCAAAAAAGGCGATAAAGTAACAGAAAAGGGTTTATTTGCTGTGATTGCTGATGCATACGAACAAGAAGCAGCACGCCATTATATTGCACGGGATTCCATTATTGAAGTTGAGGATAATCAATCTGTTAGCAAAAACACATTGATTGCTAAACCACAGAGTGATGAGCATATTGTAATTGCAGATTGGGATCCTTATTCTAATCCAATTATTGCAGAAGAGGCAGGAACGATTAAGTTTGAAGACATTATCCCCGGAGTTACGGTCTCTGAGCAAACTGATGAGCTAACAGGGCAAACAAGATTAGTAGTGAATGAATACATTGCTACTGCTTTTAAGCCAATGCTTGTGTTATCTACTCCAAAAGGCGGATTAATCCGTTATGCGTTAGATCCCAAAACAGCGATTTTTGTAGCAGATGGTGCGAAAGTTGAGATGGCAGACATTTTAGCAAAAACACCAAAAGCACTTGTGAAATCTAAGGATATTACAGGAGGTCTTCCAAGAGTTTCTGAACTCTTTGAAGCAAGAAAGCCAAAAGATCCCGCAGTGCTTGCAGAGATTGATGGAATCGTAAGTTTTGGAAAACCAATTCGTGGCAAAGAGAAGATTATTGTTACAGCAAATGATGGCAGAGTTGCGGAATATTTGATTGATAAGTCTAAGCAGACTTTAGTGCATGAAGGAGAGTTTGTGCACGCAGGTGAGGCAATCACCGATGGTGTTGTGGCGAGTCAAGATATTTTACGCATTGGCGGTGAGAAAGAGCTTTATAAATACATTGTTAGTGAAGTGCAACAAGTGTATCGTCGCCAAGGGGTTAGCATTGCAGATAAGCATATTGAGATTATCGTTTCTCAAATGTTGCGCCAAGTTAGAATCTATGATAGTGGTAATACGAAGTTTATTGAAGGCGATCTTGTGAGCAAGCGTCATTTTAAAGAAGAGAATGCACGCATTATTAAAATGGGTGGAATCCCAGCAATTGCAGAGCCTATGCTTTTGGGTATCACACGCGCAGCGATTGGGAGTGATTCTGTCATTTCAGCAGCTTCCTTCCAAGAAACGACAAAAGTGCTTACAGAAGCAAGCATTGCAGCAAAAGTGGATCATTTAGAAGATTTAAAAGAGAATATTGTTCTAGGGCGTATGATTCCAGTTGGAACAGGGATTTACAAAGGGAAAAAGATTAAGATTAAAGAAAATTAGTTGTTAGTGTTGCAAGAGAGTGCGTTGATTAAGGTTATTTAAACCTTAATTTAAGTGAGAATAAAGTGTGATTTGCATATAATCCGCTTCATTTTCTTTATTAAAATTTTTAGAAGGAATACAAGTGCCAACAATTAATCAGTTGATTAGAAAAGAGCGAAAAAAGGTTATTAAAAAGTCAAAATCTCCTGCTTTAGTGGTTTGCCCTCAAAGAAGAGGAGTTTGCACGCGCGTTTATACTACAACGCCTAAAAAGCCTAACTCAGCGTTAAGAAAAGTAGCAAAAGTTAGATTAACAAGTGGATTTGAGGTGATTAGCTATATCCCGGGTGAGGGACATAATCTACAAGAGCATTCCATTGTGTTAATCCGTGGTGGAAGGGTGAAAGACTTACCGGGTGTTAAGTATCACATTGTTCGTGGGGCGCTAGATACAGCAGGTGTTGCAAAACGCACGGTTTCACGCAGCAAATATGGTGCTAAAAAAGCAAAGGGTGATGCAGGAGGTAAAAAATAATGCGAAGAAGAAAAGCTCCACAAAGGGAAGTGTTAGGAGATCCTATTTATAATAACATTGTTGTAACAAAATTCATTAACAAAATGATGTATGATGGCAAAAAAAGTGTTGCAGAAAAAATTATTTACGCAACATTTGACAAAATTGAAGAGAAAACAAAAGAAAAGGGCATTGAAACCTTTGAAAAAGCTTTAGAAAAAGTTAAACCGCTTGTGGAGGTAAGAAGCAGAAGGGTAGGTGGAGCAACTTACCAAGTGCCTGTTGAAGTGCGTCCTGCAAGACAGCAATCTTTATCCATTCGTTGGTTATTGGATTCTGCTAGAAAAAGGAATGAACGCACAATGATTGAAAGATTAGCAAATGAACTCATTGATGCTGCAAATGAGCGTGGTGCAGCTTTTAAGAAAAAAGAAGATGTGCATAAGATGGCGGAAGCTAACAAGGCGTTTGCACATTATCGTTGGTAATTTATGCGTTTAGGGATTTTTCAAAACTTCCCTAAAATGCTCTCTACTCACAAAATCTCAAATTACTTATCCCAAAGGATTAAAAAATGGCAAGAAAAACTCCATTAAATAAGATTAGAAATATTGGAATCGCAGCACATATTGATGCAGGAAAAACAACAACTTCTGAACGGATTTTATTTTATACTGGTGTGAGTCACAAAATTGGAGAAGTGCATGATGGTGCTGCGACAATGGATTGGATGGAGCAGGAAAAAGAGCGTGGAATCACAATTACTTCAGCGGCAACAACTTGTTTTTGGAAGGATTACCAAATTAATCTGATTGACACCCCCGGGCATGTGGATTTTACCATTGAAGTGGAGCGTTCAATGCGTGTTTTAGATGGTGCTGTTGCAGTGTTTTGTTCAGTAGGTGGTGTGCAACCACAGAGTGAAACGGTATGGCGACAAGCAAATAAATACGGCGTTCCTAGAATTGTTTTTGTAAATAAAATGGATAGAATTGGTGCAAATTTCTATAATGTGGAATCGCAAATTGCAACAAGATTAAAGGCAAAGCCTGTTCCTATTGTTATTCCTATTGGTGCAGAAGATAGCTTTAAGGGTGTTGTGGATTTAATTCAAATGAAAGCGATTGTTTGGAATGATGAGTCTATGGGGGCAAAATACGATATTGAAGAGATTCCAGCAGAATTAATGGAAAAAGCACAAGAATACAGAGAAAAATTGCTAGAAGCTGTTGCAGAACAAGATGAAGTGATGATGGAAAAATACTTAGGAGGAGAAGAACTAAGTATTACAGAAATCAAAGCTGGAATCAAAAAAGCTTGTTTAGCAATGGAAATGATTCCTATGCTTTGTGGTTCAAGCTTTAAAAATAAAGGTGTGCAGACTCTATTAGACGCAGTTGTGGAGTATTTGCCTGCTCCAACAGAAGTTGCAGACATTCGTGGTGTGGATCCAAAAGATGAGGAAAAAGAAATTAGTGTAAAATCTACTGATGATGGTGAGTTTGCAGGGCTTGCGTTTAAGATTATGACAGATCCTTTTGTTGGGCAGTTAACATTTGTGCGTGTGTATCGTGGAAGTTTGGAATCTGGTAGCTATGTGCTTAACTCTACAAAGTGTAAAAAAGAGCGTGTGGGAAGATTGCTTAAAATGCACTCTAACAAAAGAGAAGATATTAAAGAAGTTTATGCGGGCGAGATTTGCGCATTTGTAGGTTTAAAAGAAACGCTAACAGGGGATACACTCTGTTCTGAAAAAGATTCTGTGATTTTAGAGAGAATGGAATTCCCAGAGCCTGTTATTTCTATCGCAGTTGAGCCAAAAACAAAGGCAGATCAAGAAAAAATGGCATTAGCCCTTGCAAAGCTTGCTGAAGAGGATCCAAGCTTTAGAGTGCATACAGATGAAGAATCAGGGCAAACAATCATCTCAGGTATGGGTGAGTTGCACTTAGAAATCATCGTGGATAGATTAAAGCGTGAATTTAAAGTGGAGGCGGAAGTGGGACAACCGCAAGTTGCATTCCGTGAAACAATCCGCCAAAGCGTAGAGCAAGAATGTAAATATGCTAAGCAATCTGGTGGGCGTGGGCAATACGGACATGTCTTTATCAAGCTTGAACCACAAGAACCGGGCAAGGGGTATGAGTTTGTGAATAACATTAGTGGTGGTGTGATTCCAAAAGAATATATCCCAGCAGTGGATAAAGGAATCCAAGAGGCGATGCAAAATGGTGTGCTTGCGGGTTATCCTGTTGTGGATTTCAAAGTTACGCTTTATGATGGAAGCTACCACGATGTGGATTCTTCAGAGATGGCGTTTAAGATTGCTGGTTCTATGGCGTTTAAAGATGCGTGTAGAAAAGCCGGGGCAGTTTTATTAGAGCCTATGATGAAAGTGGAAGTAGAAGTTCCAGAAGAGTATATGGGTGATGTGATTGGAGATTTAAACAGAAGGCGTGGGCAAATCAACTCTATGGATGATAGAATGGGATTAAAGATTGTCAATGCCTTTGTTCCTTTGGCAGAGATGTTTGGTTACTCCACAGATTTGCGTTCTGCAACACAAGGGCGTGGAACATACACAATGGAATTTGACCACTATGGTGAAGTCCCAAATAATATTTCTAAAGAAATTATGGAAAAACGCAACGGCTAGTTTCTTTTAACCTTATGCCATCGCATTGCTTTTTTATTCTCTTTAGGTTTTTTCCTAAGGGGATGGAGTAAGAATTATGTAATATGGTATAACAAGGAATCAAATGCGCAAAGTTTATAAACCAAATCCATTTGTCTTAGTTTCTACAAACACTGGGGCGATGATTTTAAACCATCTTGATTGTCACAAAACGCCAATGGGAAGTTATGGTGTGGGCTATCAATTTTTGCAAACCGGTGGTTTTGATATGGATGAAATTTCTAGTGTTATAAAGCTGCTTGGATTGTGTAGAGAGCGTTTTGGTGATGGAGTTGTGGCATTAGATTGTGGAGCAAATATTGGTGCGCACACGATTGAATGGGGTTTAGAAATGTTAGGTTGGGGGGGGGGTGATTCTGGACAATATGCAGGCAGAGTGATTGCTTTTGAAGCACAAGAATATATTTATTATGCCTTATGTGGCAATATCGCATTAAATAATTGCTTTAATGTGAAAGCTATCTTTGGGGCTTTGGGCAATGCTAAAAAGCAAGGTGAAATGCTAGAGATTCCAAGTGTGGATTATACAAAGGCGGCTTCTTTTGGCTCTTTGGAATTAAAATTTGATGCACAAAATGAATTCATTGGACAAAAAGTAAACTATCAAGATACTCAAAAAGTTCCTTTAATCAGTATTGATAGCTTAGGCTTGCAACGCGTAGATTTGATAAAAATCGATGTAGAAAAGATGGAGTTGGAGGTTTTAGAGGGTGCTAAAAAGACTATAAAAAGCCACAAACCCTTGCTCATCATTGAAATAATAAAAAGCGATAAGGAAAAGATTAAGAGTTTTTTAAAAGGCTACAAATTTTTTGACTTTGGAATGAATTTACTTTGCATTGTGGAGGATAGTCCAATTTTGCAATACATTGTTCCTGCAAAATAAGTAAATATTAAAAGATGAAATAAAAGCAAAAGACATTTTCTGTATCATATTTTTTAAGCTTAAAGTAGCTTGAAGTTATTGTGGGTCTCTTAAAATGAATCGGAATTTCTTTTTTTGCTGGCCGGGAGAGAGGGATTCGAACCCCCGGAGGTGTGACCCTCAACGGTTTTCAAGACCGCCGCTTTCGACCACTCAGCCATCTCCCGACAGATAAAAAACTTAACTTGCTCTGTGAAGTTAAAATTAATCATCACTTAAATTAAAGCAACTCTGTAAATTTCAAAAAATTTTGGAGGCGACACCCAGATTTGAACTGGGGAATCAGAGCTTTGCAGGCTCCTGCCTTACCACTTGGCTATGTCGCCACTTATGGTGCCCGGGGCCGGACTTGAACCGGCACAGACGCAATGTCCGAGGGATTTTAAGTCCCTTGTGTCTACCATTTCACCACCCGGGCATATTGCTAGAAAGTTACTTTTATGATTTTTTAAATGGAGCGGGAGACGGGGATCGAACCCGCGGCCCCAACCTTGGCAAGGTTATGCTCTACCACTGAGCTACTCCCGCATAAAAGTGAGAGTGTAATTATAGCGTTGCTTTAATAAAAAATCAAGGGTTTTTATAAGTTTTGCAGTGCTGATATGGAATCTAAAAGCATAGCATAAGTAGAGAAAATTGTCAGAAAATTTGCTATAATTGCCAATTTTTAATGATGCAAGGATAATGATGCAATTAGTTGGGTTTGGAATCTTATTGATGTGTTTGCTGATGTTTTCTGGCTGTGAAGAAAAGACACAAGAAGCAATGCCATTGAAAAAAAAGCAAGAGTTTTTAGAGAATTTGACATTGCAAGCAAATAATGGAGAAGTTCTAGTCATTAACCAAAAAAGGCAAGAGAAAGGAGAGTTTGCTTTATTGGAGTCAAAACCAAGCATTTTAGAGAATTTGAGTATTACAAGCGGAATGAGAAATATTAAAATTTTAGTATTTTTTACCACTTGGTGTGATCCTTGTAAAGGGATTTTACCGCATTTAGATAATTTAAAAAATCAATTTGGCGATAAAATTGCATTTTTTGGGATTCCTATTGATGATTTAGTGGGTGATGTGGAAAATTTTAAAGGTGCTGTGCAGGTTTTTAATGTGGAAAATTTATTAAATATGCCCCTTATATTAGATGAGAATCGCACGGAGCTTTTTAAAGCACTTGGCGGGATTGAAGGTGTGCCGCTTATTGCGTTATATGGGGAAAACGGAGAGTATATTATCCATTACTTAGGGGCGATTCCAGAGGAAATGATTGAGTTTGATTTGACACAAAATTTAGAGCAAAAGGGGCTGTAATGTTTCAAATCTTTAAAAAAACGCTAGAAAAAACCACACAAAACATTCGCGATTTGCTCCCAAAGGCGCAAAAAAAGCTACCCAAAGAAGCATTAGAAGAGATTTTGATTGCAACAGATATGGATTATGATTTAGCGGAGTTAATTTTATCACCCTTAGGTGATGAGATTAGCAAAAATGAGTTAGAAGTTGCTTTGCTACGCTTGTTTCGGGGGGAAAGTTATTATGATAAGGTGCAAGCTAAGGAAGTGAGTGCAAAGCCTTGTGTGGATTTGATTGTGGGCGTTAATGGGGCAGGCAAAACAACGACCATTGCAAAGCTTGCAAATTTGTATCAAAAGCAGGGTAAAAGTGTAATTTTGGGTGCTGGGGATACTTTTAGGGCAGCAGCAATTGAACAACTTAAATTATGGGGAGAGAAGCTTAAAATTCCAGTGATTGCTTCGCAAACTGGGCACGATCCTTCTGCTGTGGCGTTTGATACAATCACTTCTGCTGTGGCAAAAAATTTAGATGTAGCAATCATTGACACAGCTGGGCGTTTGCATAATCAAAGCAATTTACAGCAAGAGCTAGAAAAGATTGTGCGCATTTGCAATAAGGCAAAAGAGGGTGCTCCCCATCGTAAAATTTTGATTTTAGATGGCACACAGGGGAGTTCAAGTTTGGAGCAAGCTAGGATTTTTAGCCAAACACTAGGTGGTATAGATGGCGTGATTATTACCAAGCTTGATGGCACAAGCAAAGGTGGGGCAATTTTTAGTGTGATTTATGCACTGCGTGTGCCAATTTTATACATTGGTGTGGGTGAGGGAGCTGAGGATTTAATTGCTTTTGATGAGAATAATTATATCCAAACACTTTTGGATTCCATATTTAGCGAGTAAGGTTAGAAAAGTTGGAATCTAAAATGACACAAAAACAGGATTTACAAGCTTTATGCAAGGCATTTGCAACATTTCCAAAGTCTAAAGCGATTTGTCCTTGTTGTTGCTGGGGGGGGGTATTTTTGGCGTTTGTGATTTTAATCAAGGTGGTGTGGAAGCTGTGCTTTGTGGAATCCCTGTGTATTACCATCGCTGTGAAAGTTGTGGATTTATTTTCGCACAGGATTTTTACAAGCTTGATAGCGTATGGTTTTCTAAGCATATTTATAATTCCGATTATGTGCATTTTGATACGGATTTTGTGGAAGTTCGCCCAAGGGCAAATGCGATGCTTATTGCACAGACTTTTAGCATTCCAAAGGAAATGCGTATTTTGGATTGGGGCTGTGGGAATGGCAAAATGTGTGCAACATTACGGAATCTTGGCTATGCAATCACAGGCTATGACGCCTTTGTGCCAGAGTTTAGTCAAAAGTCAGAGGAGAAGTTCCCTTTAATTGTGGCGTTTGAAGTGGTGGAGCATTTAAGTGATGTGTATGGGGCTTTTACAGAGATTTTAGGGATGTTGCAAGAAGGTGGAATCTTTTTGTTTTCTACACTTTTGCAGCCCCAAAACATAAGGGAGCTTGGTGTAAAGTGGTGGTATATTATGCCGCGCAATGGGCATATTTCAATTTTTACGCAAGAAGCGTTGAGAAAATTGTGTAAAAGAATTGATAGGGATTTTAATGTTTTTTCTTTTAATGAGGGATTGCATTTTATCTATAATGCTAAAAATCCACCCAAAAGCCTTGGAAATGTGAAGTTTAGTTGGAATTAGCAATGCAAGTGCGATAAAGATTTTTGGCAAAACATAAGGGGTAGATAAATGGCGAAGAAAAAAGCGCAAGTTTTTGAGTGCCAACATTGTGGTTTTCAAAGTTTTAAATGGCTTGGAAAGTGTTCAAATTGTGGGGCTTGGGAGAGTTTTTTAGAGTTAAAAGAGGAGCAAATTAAGGCTTTTAAGGGATTAGAATCTCAAAGTGTGAAAGTTAAGCGCATTACGGAAGTGGAGAGAGAAGAGTTTGTGCGCTTTAGCTCAGGGGAGAGTGAGTTTGATATTGTGCTAGGTGGGGGGATTGTGCTTGGAGGAATGTATCTTGTTGGTGGGAGTCCGGGCGTTGGGAAATCCACACTGCTGTTAAAAATCGCTAGCAATTTAGCAAAAAGTGGTAAAGAGATTTTATATGTTAGCGGGGAGGAAAGTGCTTCACAGATTAAACTAAGGGCGGAGCGATTAAACGCGCTAGATAAGAATTTGTATTTATTAAATGCTATTAAATTAGAAGAGATTTTAGCGGCGATTAGGGAGCATTCTTATCATTTAGTTGTGATTGATAGCATTCAAACGCTTTATAGTGATGGGATTGCTTCAAGTCCGGGAAGCGTTTCACAAGTGCGTGAGGTAACATTTGAGCTAATGCGTCTTGCAAAAGAATATGGGATTTGTGTGTTTATCATTGGGCATATCACAAAAGATGGGGCGATTGCTGGACCTAGGATTTTAGAGCATATGGTAGATTGCGTGCTGTATTTTGAAGGGGATTCAAGTAGGGAGCTGCGCTTTTTGCGTGGATTTAAGAATCGTTTTGGAAACACAAGTGAGATTGGAATTTTTGAAATGCAAAGCAAGGGTTTGGTGGGGGCAAAGGAGGCTTCTAAGATTTTTTTCTCACAAAAAACTTCAAGTCCAGGGAGTGCGTTAAGCGTGGTGATGGAAGGGTCGCGCGCACTTGTGCTTGAAGTGCAAGCTTTAGTTAGTGATTGCGCTTATGGTGTGCCAAAGCGTGCTTGCACGGGGTTTGATCAAAGTCGCTTAAATATGCTTTTAGCACTTTTAGAGCGTAAATTAGAGATTCCATTAAATCGTTATGATGTGTTCATTAATATTACAGGTGGGATTAAGATTATTGAAACAGCGGCGGATTTAGCAGTTGTAGCAGCAATTTTATCAAGTTTTAGGAATCGTGCTTTGTCAAATTCTAGCGTGTTTATTGGAGAGGTGAGCTTAGTGGGTGATGTGCGTGATGTGTCAAATATAGAACAAAGATTAAAAGAGGCAATTTCGCTTGGAATCACGCACGCCATCGTGCCTAATAGACTTAAGCAAAGCTTAGCAATTAAGTGTTATGAGGCACAAGAAGTTACAAAAATCATTGATTGGATGTAGGGATTTGGGTTGGGATAAAATCTTCTAAGATTTCTTCTTGCATAATGTAAGTAATTTCTAGCGTGAAGTTTGTATTAAAGGGATGTTCTATAATCACAATAGGCGAAGTGAAAAATCCGCTAGGATAGAGTTTATAGCGCAAGGCAAGTTGTATCTCTTCGCTTAAGCCTTCTTCTAAAAGACTCTTAAAATCTGTTACCCCTAGCATAGCTTTAAAAGTGTGAAATTCTAAAAATACGATTCCATCTTTGCTGCCATATCCAATTCCTTTTTCCCAAAATTCTATTTTTGCCTTTGTGGGTTTGTTGAGCATTGAGTAGCTACAAATAAAGCTAGGAATTGTGGAATCCTTTATGCTTAGTAAGCCTTTTAATAGGCGGTATTGCAAGACTTTGCGCTTGATGATTTGGTAGGGCTTTTGTGCTTGTTCTAGTTGTGTGCGTGTTTGAAAGTTTTTAAGACGCAAGGCTGGGAGATTACGCACTTCTTTTGGGAGACTTAAGCTAGAGATTAATTCTAAAGGATTTTTATGGGATTTTTCGCGCTGGGCTTTTAGGGCATAAAGGCAGCCACAATAATTTTGGCGGTAGAGATTTGCTTCTTTTGCAAGTTGATTTTGGATTTGTGTGCCTCCGTTACTGCGCACATCAATGGGCAAAAAGGCTAGGTTGTGCTTAGTAGCGATTTTTTCACCTTGTGCAAAAAGCTCATTTTGGGACTTCATAGGGCTTGCAAGTAAGGTGCTTGTAAATTCCACGCAATGCGTATCTAGCGCAATTTGCGCGCTTCTTTCTAATCTAAAATCAAAGCAATAACTACATCTCTCACCCTTTTCTGGAGCATCTTCTAAGCCCTTGCTTCCTTCTAGCCATTCTGTAAGATTGTATTCCCCTTCAATGAGTGGAATCCCTAGTTGTTTGCAACTGCGTTCCACATCAAGTAAGCGCATTTGGTATTCTTCAAAGGGGTGAATATTGGGATTATAAAAAAAGCCACAAAAGTTTTTAGTGGGGTATTTTTCTTGCAGTTGTGTTAAGAAATGGTGGCTATCTACGCTACAGCAAATATGCACTAAAGTAGTGTTTTTGTTAGTAAAATCATAAGGAATCTTAGACATTTTTTGCCTTTTTTGGTGGAATTTTAGCGCATTAAAGTTTGAGAATGCAAGGGTTAATTTTTGGTAATTTTACAAGATTTTAATCCATTATTCACATTGTTTTTACATCTCTTCTTTATGATTGCATTAAAAAATGTCCCTAAAAAATCAGTATGTAGCCCTAAAAATAGGAATTTGAAGCTTGTCAAAAATTGTTAAAAAACCCAAACTTTTATTTTTCGCTTGATTTTAGCCTTAAAAAACACTTAGACTTTACCTAAGAATCAGAGAATTTTAAGCTTTTTTAGAAAATTTGTCAAGCAAAAAATCATAAATTCCAAACTCTTGTAAATCCCCGCACATCGTATTCACGATTGATTTTTGCACACAATATTTCAGATTCTTTTGAAAATGCAAGATATTTGTTACCCTTTTACCATTTTTGCCTATGGCAATTCCTATAAAAAACAAGAAAAACAAAGCAATTTATCAAACAAAAACAAAAAAACAAGTTTTTCTAAAAGCTAAAAAATGACTTTTATTTGAATTTCAAAATTTTTCGCGCGGAATCTTGTTGTAGGCTTGGCGGTCTTGTAGGTTTTTGGGTTGCTTTTTCTGTCATCGCAGGTTCTTTTGTCTGCATTGACTTATAGATTGCTTCGTCTCTGACTGCGCTTGTTCCTCGCAATGTAGTGGGGGTTTGCGTTGTTGTAGGTTTTTCAGACTGCATTTGTTTATAAATTTGCAATATAGGCTGGTAAAATCTGATACTCAACAACCGCCTCTATTTCCCCGATAAATGTGCTACATCTTTTAACATATTTCCAAAGTGTTACTCTACTAATTTTTAGAATTTTTAAAACTTCATTTGATTTCATTCTTATTTGCTTTTAAAATAAAATTTCAATAATTATAAAAATATTTAAAATATATTAAATGATTTGTTTATTATAATATCTGTGGAGGCTGAGGATTTAATGTCGCCTGTCCGCTGATTAAGCTCCTCTATAATATCAGCACCTTTTACAATCTCATCACTATCTGCAATCTCCTTACGTGAATACTTTATTCTCTAGTTGTGAAATGTGTGATAAATGTTTTATCTCTATCTTGTGTTACAAGCAAGTAAAAGTAAGGCTCTTTACCTGTGCTTTTATACTTCTTCAAATACTTATCCTTTGAATCCTTTTTGTATTGGATTTGCGGTTTTTCCTTAAGCAATTTTTGTATTTGTGCTTCTGTCAATTTTTGCGGTGTCGGCGTGGATTCCAAACTTTCTAAAGTATTTTGAATTGGTTTAATTTCTACCTCTTTCATTTTTCACAATCTTGGCTCTAGTGTGGATAAATAGGGTAAGCTTTACTTGCAGAATCCCAACCCTTGCTTAGAGTATTGGCTAACTCTTTTGTAACTTTCTCTTTAAACTCGGGATTCTTGCTTTGCCTTGAATTGTGCGATTGCCTTGCTTCCTATCGCTCCTCCTGTAAGTCCTAAGAGGAAGTTTTGCGGATTAAATTCTAACTCGCCTTTTTCGTTCTGGCTAAATCCCGCTATGCTTCCCCCTAAGATTCCGCTTCCTATGTGTGCGTTAGATTCGTAAATGTTTGGGCTTGTTTCATTGAAATATTTGCGATTCTCTGTGCTTTTGCTATTTTTGTGGTATAATGTCAGCAGTTTTAGCACTCGGGAGTGTGTCAGCGGAAGCTCGGTTATCCACTGCTAAATCTAGGTCTTGCGACTTGCCTATCGCTGAAGTGCTTTTGTCGCTAGGCTGCAAAGATTTCAATTATAAACAATATCATCTCCTACTTTTCTCTCTTGAACGCTTAAAATCGCCTTTGCTTTTTCAAAATCGCTTTCATAAATGCGATAATTTTTTATATGTGGCTTTTTGTGTCTTGGCTCTTGAGATTCTATAAATCTAGCATTTTTAAATAATTCT
>NZ_JALEIK010000007.1 GCF_022770205.1 Helicobacter sp.
ATTTTCTTTTTTACTCCATTTTCTTTGTGCAATTTTAGGGAATTGTGCTTAAAAGTAGCTTTGGTGTAAGAATTAGTGTTGTAAATTTTAGTGATATTTAAGCAAAATCATTCAAAAGTTGTCTATTTTTGAATGCAGTTGTTCAAAAATAGTATAGTTTTTGAATCGCTAAAAAGTTTAAAATCCTTCAAAATTTTACAAAAAGGATTGCTATGGCGATTACAACTACGGAATTTGACAACGCAAAAACCAAAGAAAGGACGGGGTTAGTACCATCGGTTTATGAGGGGATTGTGCAAATTGGCGCAAGCGATACGCCGATTTTATCAATGATAGGTTCAGAAAATGTAACCAACATTTCACACAGTTGGCATATTGACACACTAAGAGAGCCTAAGAATGACGCTAAGCCTGAGCTTTATGAATATGCTAAAGACACTCCAAAATCAAGTGTGCAAAAAAACTTCAATGCAGTGCAAAAACACATTAGCCAATATGAAATTACAGACACACAAGAAGCGGTTAAAACTTATGGCGGGGTGGATCAAGAGAATTATTTACGCGGAAAAACAGCAAAGGAGCACGCACTAGATATTGAGTTTAGTTTCTTTGGACTTGGAAACAATCCAAGTGATGCAAAGACGGATGTTTTTAGTGAGCCTCATATTAGAAACGCACAAACAGACCCCGGTAAGAGTGCAGGGATTTTTCACTTCTTAGCAAAGGGAGCGGATGCGTTTGATAAAGGATGGCGCGGAAACATCTGTGCGTTTGATACAAGCAATGACTGGCAAGGGCAGGCAAGTGATTTGACTTGGGATAAGCTTATGCTTGCACTAGAAAACATTTGGAAAAAAGGAGAGACGCCTAGGACGCTGTTTGTTGGAAGCAAGCTAAAGCATAAGATTAATAAGTTTGTCAGCGACTTTGGAAGCCGTGTAACAAACAACAAAGACAAAGGCTTTGCGCCTACCATTAGCACACTTGATACAGATTTTGGTGTGGTAGAAGTGCGCTTGCATCGCTTTTTAAGTGAGCAGTATGGTTTGGGTGATGTGCTTTTAGCAGGGAATTTTGAGTATATGAAAAATGGCTTGCTGATTTCTACAACGCATAAGCCTTATGAAACAGGCAGGACTTCTAAGGGATTTGCTTTTCACACTGAATCAACACTGATTGTTAGAAATGCAGATGCCTTTGTGATTGGTGTGGGGCTGAAGTGAAGCAGGCAAGCATAGGTAAGATAAAAACACTTGCCTTTAAAATCTTACTTTTTTTGTTTCTGAGAATAAAGAGAAGTGTCTTAAAGGGAAGTGCAAGGTAAAGATGTTTGGTTTAAAGCTTGCGCACAATAAGGTAAAAACACTTCCCTTTATAAATCTTAGAAACAAGAGAAGGAGAACCTTGAATTGCAAGCAATTCTTTCCTTATTGCTTCTAAGATTTTAAAGGCAAGTGTCTTAAAGGGAAGTGCAAGGGAAAGAGACTTGGTTTAAGGCTCTTAAAGGTGGGCTTAAGCAGTGGAAATGTTTGAATACAAGTGCAAGGGAAAAAAGGTTAGGGAATGACTTTAGGTGAATTAGAAAAACAACTAAGAATGCTGCTAGCTGGTGAGGGCAAGGCAAAGGAGGATTTGGATTACATTAAAAATAATCTGAAGTTTTCTTTGCGCGATATTGCAATGCAGACAACACCTATTGTGCTTTTAACAAAAGACCCTAACCGCTATCCGATTTTAAGGCAGTTAGATAATGTGTATTGCATTAGAGAGCCTGTGATTCCACAAAGCTTAGACGATGAGATTTTGCTAGATGATTCCCTAGAGCTTGCCTTGCTTTACAAGCTAGCAAGTCAAATTGCAACATTTGAAAAACGCCCTTTGTATGAAAAGCTCTATCGCATTGAGCTTGATAAACATCGCTTTAGCAGTTTTGAAAGCTTGCAAAGAGAAGAGAGTGTTTTATGGGAGGGCTATTATTAATGTTTAAAGCAGTGCTTGGAAGTGCGCATTTTAGGAATTATTCTAACAATGAATTAAGGCTTAAGGCACAAAATGCTGGAACTTTAGAATACTACACAACAAAGGAAAGCTTACAAACCCTAGAGATTGCGTGGGAAAAAGAGTTTATGGAAGCTTTGGATAAGTTTTTGTGCAAGCCTATTGCATTAAACAATAGCTTAAAAAATCGCATTGAGGAATTCTTAGACCATCAGGATGCGTTTATGCACAAGGCTTTTGTATCAGAGGATTATTACGCAAATGTTTTAGAATCTTTAGACACTTTGCTTTTAGAGATGACGCTAAAGGATTGCAATGGAAGTAACAAGCTTTAGACAACTTGTAGCAGAAGTGCTAAAAAACTATGCAGGCTTTAAGGCTGAAGTGGAAAAATCACAAAGCATTTTGCAAGAAGGTCGCTTGCAGATTGCAGAGATTAAAGCGCAAGTTTTAAGTGCGCAAGAGAATCTTACACAAGCAAAGGAAAACACAAAGCAAGTGCAAAATTTGCAAGCACAAATGCAGGCAAGCACAAGCCTTGCAAACACACAAGCAAAGGAGTTTGAAAAAGGCTTAAGGCAATTGCATAGCTTAAGGGAGGAGTATGCAAGGGTTTGTAATTCTTTAGAACAATTTAATGCGCTAACTAGCACTCTTAAGAAATTGGATTTAGAAAATCTAATTAGAGAAACACTAAAGAGGGATTCTACAAGCATTATGGCTTTTTCTAAGGTTTTAGATGAGTTAATGCTTGGTGAAAAATACCAAGAGTTATTAGCACATTTAAGCCAAAAATTAAACACGCAACTAGATAGCCTTAGTGTTTCTAAAACAGAGTTTGAAAGCTTAAAGAATGCTTTTACCCTCACAAAAAACACAATCTTTGGCTTAAATGGTGAAATTGCAAGTGCTAGAAATGCAATGCAAAGGGAGCTAGAGAATGCAAAGCTACAAAATTCAAGGGTTTTAAGGGAGCAAGCAAGCCTTGCAAAAAGAGCAGTTAATGGCTATGTAAGGGATTTTTACAAAGTGATTAGCCAGCTACAAAGCAAAGCCTTACTCTTAAAGGTAAGTGTCAGTGATTCTTTAGACCAAGCACTTAAAAGTTACCAAGCGCGCATTGAAAACTCCACACAAGAGCATTTGCAAATCCTAGAGCAAAACACACAAAACCTACAAAAAAAATACGCTTCCCTAGAAGCAGGAATGCACGCTTTAGAGAAGCTAAATTCTGCGCTTGCAACAGGCAAAGTGCATAAGTTTAGATACAACATTTTCACTGCCTTGCAATACATTAACACGGCTGAACGCATTTTAATGGAACAAGATTCTTTGCTAAGGAATGCAATGGTGTTTTATCACGAAAACTTTTCAAAAGAAGTGCTGTCTTTTTTAATAGAAGAGAGACAAAACTTCAATGCACAAATGCAGGCACAAGAAAATAAGATTAATGCAGTGCTAAAGAGTGTGGCAAAGAGTGAAGAGGATATTGCTTTAAAAAGACGGCAAATTTTATTTTTAACTTTAAAGAAAGGCTAGAAAATGCTTAGAAATGCTTATGGAAAATCTCCGCTTAGAACACAATGTGCGTTTAAAAGTGAATGCAATGTGTTTGTAAGCCCTACACAAAAGGATAGCGAAGTAACCATTACCCTTAAAAGTGGTGCAGGAGCAACTTTAGGTGTGGTGTTTAAAGGAGTGGCTACAAAGATTAATGGAATTTATTTGCTAGCAAATCAAGCAATAGAAACAAAAATAGATGGCGGCGGTGATGTGTTTGTCTCTATCTTAGAAGAAAACACAAACTACCAAACAGGTGTTAGCTTTGGGAGGGAAGCGTATGTTAGTGATGGAAAGACAACAAGCTTTGCACTTCCTAAAGGCTTTTGCTTGCAGGATAAAAGTTTAGTGCAAGTGTTTTTAGAAGGACTGCTAGTAGATTTTACCTTAAGCAAGGATGGCTTAAGTGTGGAGTTTGCAGAGGCTCCTTTTGAAAACGCTAGCATTGTTGTGTATTGTGCAATGTTACAAGGAGTTTAAAATGCTATTTAGAAGTTTAGTCGATAAGCGCATTAAGCCTGAACATTATCCCTTTGAAATTGTTTCAAGCATTGAACAAGAAGTCAGTGGAGTAAGGGGTGTTGGCTTTGTTACGGAAAAAGAGAATGCTTTATTGATTCTTACACAAGAAGTTAAGAATGTAAAGCTTAAGGATTTAATCGCGCAAAACAAAGTGATTATTGCAAGCGATGGAAATGCATTGAAAGGATAGAGATGGTGGATGCAACATTTGAAAAAATACAAAAAGTTATGGATTTAAACAAAACCTTAAAAGACGCACTAGAGCAAGCAACACAAAGCCTGCTTAATGTAAGCGCAGCAACACAGGAGCAAATTGCTTTGGTTGTAGAATTCACAAAGGAAACGCAGCAGGATGTTACCTTGCAAGGTGGGATTGTGATTCCTAATGCGCTTAAACTTGTGGAGTCTTTAAGGGAGGATATCCAAACGCTAAAGGCAGAACAAACACAAGACTACAAAGAGAAGTTTTTAGAATTCTTACAAGAAAAAGAAGCACAAGTCCAAGAGGAAATGCAAAAAGAAAAGCAAAGGGTAGAAGCACAAAAGCAAGCAATGCAAAACAACTTCAACACTTTGCTTAGTGCGCTTAATGCACAAAAGGATGCACAAGCCAATGATTATAAAGAAATTAAAAAAGAGTATGCGCAGATTAAAGCAGAAGTGGAGGAAAAGCTAAGGCTTATTAATACGGATGCTTTTTTAAGAGAGTTTGCGGAGTTAAAAGTGGAGCTTGAAGCAAGCAAGCAAAAGGTTAATCGCCTTTTAGCAAACCATTCTTTAGCAACGCTTGAACACAACATTAGCCTTACACTGATGTTACAAAAACTATTAAATCTAACACAAGGAGAGAGAAATGGCTGAGACAACATTGGATTATGAAACCTTCAAAAGCGTGAATGCAAAGCTTAATGATCTTGTTTTAAACACGCTTAGTCTTTTAGAGGGGCAGAAAAAACTTAAGAGTGAAAGTGTGGAAAGGATTAACCAAGCCTTAAGCGACGCCTTGCAACAAATCCAAGCACAAGGCGGAGTCGATGAACAAGTAATGCAGGCAATGGAAACAAAGCTGAATGCAAAAATACAGGAGTTAGAAACAAAGATAGAGGAGATTAAACAAACTAACTTCCAAGAGAGGGCTACAGAAGCAGCCGAGGAGCTTAAGCAAAAGAGTGCGCAAATTACAGGTGCTATGCTAAAGACAATGACTGCAAGCATTGAAAGGATTAAGGCTATCACAAAGCAAGCAAGCCAAAGCAAGGAGCTAAAACGCCGACTCTTACCTGATGCGTATTTCCAACAAGGGCTTTGTTTTGCAGAAGTGGAAGAGGGGTTTAATGCGCTTAGTGAGGATGTACAAGCAGTAGAAACAACAGAGGGAAGCGAGCAAGCACAAACAAGCGATGCAATTCCTAGATTTCGCCCTTGTGGATGGACAGACTTTACGCAAATGGAAAAGAATTTGCATTACAAAAGGCTAACCTTTTTAGGAACTGGAGGTAGCCATTGGGGTTTTTCTTATGCGCAAAATAATGGTCAGGGGCTTGTAAAAAGCTTTGATATAAGTGAGCATAAAATCACGCATATGATTTGTGGGTATTTAAACTACTTTGGATTCACTAAAGATAGAACAAAAATGCTAGTGATGGGTTATAACCATAGCGGAATGTTAGGTGTAGGACACGCCAATGCTGTGGCAAGCCCTACAATGCTAAGCCCCTTTAGAGCTCCGATTAAAAAATTCCAAGGCTGCTTTTATTGTACGGCAGTTTTGCTAGAGAATGGAGAGCTTTATGTTTCAGGCTACACAAGCGGCACAAATATTTTTAGAATGCTTACAGAAAATGTAGAGGATTTTATCCTTTACTATAATGGGAGCTATTATGGGTTTTTCATTAGAAAAAAAGATGGGAGGCTTTTATCCTGCCTTGGGAATAATCTTTTAACGCTTAATCCAGTGGAAAATGGAATTTCCTCGTTTCCAAAATTAACAAGCGATTATAAAGAGGATATTGCAGGGGATAAATTTGTGAAAATGTTTGGCGGCTTCTATGATATCGTCTTTCAATTAAAAGACAATCAGGCAATCATTTGTAACACGGATAAACCAAGCAACAATGCGTATTTGTTTAGCTTTGATTCACCCATTAAGAAAAAGATACGGCATCTTTGCCTTTTAGAAAATGGGAAGCTGCACTCTTTAAATGCTAATGCAGACACTTTTAGCACACTAAGAAGCGATGTAGTGGATTTTACTTTGTGCAATACAAGTGAGCAAAGAGGGCAACAAAACGTGATTGTTTTAACTAGAAGCGGAGAAGTTTTTATCTGGGGTAACCCTCGCGTTTTATCTGGGAATAACCAAAGCAATCTAAGCAATTACAAAGTAGCAAGTGATGTGATAGAAATTGCAGGGCATTTAAACACTAACAATGCGTATGTGCTAAAAAAGGATAATGGAATCTACACGGGATGGCCTACCTTTAATATTTTAGATAGAGTTTTATAAGGAGAGAAAAATGCAATACCAAATCCATTTTGATAACATACAAACCTTAAGAGAGGGGGAGTTTAAGATTTTAGGAAGCTATGGGGATTATTTTTTCATAGAATCAGACAGCACTTTAAATGCGCCTTTTATGCAAAGGGATGAAGCTTTGTTTGCACAATACCAAGCGGATAAGGCAGAAACACTACAGCGCACAAAAGCACAGATGCAAGAGACACTAGAGAATGCTTTTAGTTTAGCTTTAAAAGGCTTAGTTGGTGAGCCAAATACCAATGAAATGCTAAGCTGGGCTACACAAGAAGCAGAAGCAAGGGCGTTTAATGCAGGCAATAATCCAAACGACGCGCCTTTTTTAAGCATTTTAGCAAAACAAAGGGGCTTAACCTTAAGAGCACTTGCGTCTAAAGTGCTAGAGAAAGCGGCAGGCTACAAAGAAAAAGGTGCAAAACTCTTAGGGATGAAGCAGGCTTTTAGCGATAGCATTGAGCAAGCAAAAAGCATAGAGGATTTAAACAAGATTCAAATTGACTTTACCTTAGAAGAAGTGAAGTTTGAAAGAATCCCTTTGAAGCTAGCAGTGCAGGATTAAGCAATGGAAGCTTTAAGCCTTGAGCAAATGCATTCTGCGATGGATTTAGTCAATAGCATTGAAACGCTAGGTATCATTGGAATTAGCTTTATAATGCTAGGCATTGCACTGCTTGGGAATTATTTTTTATTCAAACACGCAATGGCAAATTGCGGTGCTATGCGTGAGATTTATGAACAGATTCAGACTTTGATTATAAGCATTGAAAAAAGCAATGAAATGATGCGCCATAGCTTTGAAATGCTAAAGGAGTTTAGCACAAGAGAATCCGATTCTGTCAAAGAAGTTACAGGCTTTATTGGAAATAGGATTGATGCGCTTTACCACGATGGCTTGGATAAATTAACAAGGATTGAGAGAGAATTACAAAAGGAGAAATTATGAAACACAATCCCTATTTTAAAGCAAGTGAATTTAAATGCAGATGCGGCAAATGTCAGATACCAGAAGGTGTGCCAAGTGATGAGCTGATTGATTTGCTTGTAGAGATTAGAGAGTTTTTTGGGAATAGAGTGTTGATTAATAGCGGCTATCGCTGTGAAAAACACAATGCAAAGGTAGGTGGAGCAAAGACTTCACAACACACAATTGGGAGTGCAGTGGATTTTAGAGTAGAAGGTGTGGCCACACAGATTGTGTATCACCATTGCATTAAAATGTTTGGGGATAAACCTTTAGGCATTGCTGTTAAAATCAATAAAGACAATCCAATGGGCGGCTTTGTGCATTTAGACACAAGGGGTAAGAAAGCAAGGTGGGAGTATAAATAACCACGCACTGCAATGCGTGGCTAGCTTATTGCAAGATTAGAAACTCTAAAAGTGCAATAATAGGCTTTAAAGGAATAAAACTTCAAGCATATAAAACCTTATTTTAGGATACCCGCCGTCCAACAAAAAAAGCCCCTAAGTTATTGCAGTAACTTAAGAGGCAATCCTATAAAATAAGGCTGTATGCTTGATAAATGCAGCTGCATTTACAAAGACGATTGTAAAAAGAGATTGATAAAATGAATCTTAAAAACTATGGGATTGGAAGCATTGTTTTTATTGTACTTGTTTTAGGATGGCTCTACCAAAACGCATTAAAGGAAATTGCGCATTTAAAAGTTGCGTTACAAATTGCAACAAAAAACACACAAGCCCTACAAAGTGCATTGGATGAACAAAATGCTGCCTTAAAAGCAATGCAGGTGCAAGCAACACAAAGGGATACAAGCGCAGTGGATAAAATCATTATCAAGGATTCTAGTTGTGAAGCGGAGTTAAAAGGCTATAAGCAATTGTTTAAGGAGCTTGGGAAATGAAAAGAGGGTTATGCAATAAGGGTAGAAGCAAATCTACCCTACAATTAATACGCCTTGACTATCATAAGACAAAGGAGTATAATTATTATTGCAAGCTTAATCATATTTATCACCTCTCTTACGAGGCTATAAATTACTTTAAGGAGGTTCCGACCCTCTTTAAAGCGAACCTCACAAAGCATTCTACAAAAATCTTTCTTAACTTTCTTTTGTTTGCATTTATCCCGTGTTTTTTTATTAGTTGCGCTAAACCTATTGTAGAGATACAAACACAAGAAGTTTTTATTCCCATTAAATGTAATTTAGAGCTTCCACAAAAACCAAAAGAAAATGGAAGTTTTGAATCGCATAAGGCTTTAAGCAAATATTATTTAGAAGTGGAGCAAATTGCAAAGGATTGTACCAATGAATGAAACTCAGTTTTTAGCTATTAGCTTAAATCGCGCAAAAAAAGCAATACAAGCAGAGATAAATCCAAAGGAAATAGAGGAGTTAAAAGCACAAATCCAAGAGCTTAGCGCAGAGATTGGCGCATTAAAAACACAAGTACAAAACTTACAAAAGCAAAGGAGTTAGGGATGGGATTAAGAATAGGCAGAGCAAGGCAGAAAAACTTACAACAACAAGCACAAGAAAAAATACAACAAAGAAAAGCTAATGATGCAGTTACACAAGCTTGGAAAAATGCACAAATCCTAACAAGGGGCGCGCAACAAAGCAATGCAGTCGAAGATGTGATTGAAAGAGGTAACCACGCATTAACAAGGATAATGCACAATCTAAAACCGATTTTAAAAGAGCATTATGAAGAGTCTGGGATGACCCAAGAGCTTTATTCACAGGTGTATTTAGGTGTGTTACAAATTGCAATGCAGTTTGCTTACACTGCTAGTCAAAATGAACAACAAATGCGATTCCAACAAAGTCAAATCAATGAAATGAATCAAAGTGTAAAAGATAACCGCTTAATCAAAGCAGGGGAGTTTTATGGAAACATTATTTCTATGGGGCTTTCTAGCAATGCAGTGATTCCAAGTAACATCTAT
>NZ_JALEIK010000008.1 GCF_022770205.1 Helicobacter sp.
TAGAATCAGCCCAAGTTTTTAGTTTCATTCCTTTTTTAGCCATTGCTTTAGTGATATGTGTAAATTTTTTTCTCTTTAACACTTCTATTCCTTTTAATGTGTTATAATTACATCTAACCACTCCACAAAGGGAGTGGAAAAAGATGTAAAAAGGCTTAAGCTTTAATCTCTATTTTTATAGAGATTCTAAGTCTTAGCCACTTCACAACCTTTTTGAATCTAAAATGTAGCATTTTAAACCCTTTTAAAAGATTGCAACCCACCCCCCAAAACCACTTTTAAGTTTTATCTAATAGGTTTATTCCGCTTTTAAACACTACCTGCTTAGCGGTCTGACAGCTTGAATGTGAAAGAACATTCAATATCCATTGTGAAGCCCCTTGTGTTATAATTATTTTTCCAAAACAAAAACACTAAGGAGCTTCATTATAGATACTTATTTGTAAGGTGTGTGTTGCTTAAAAAGAAGCCTGAACCTGTAGAAAATCTAGCGATTATCGGCATTGTCAGCGTTTTTAAATACTTCTTACCTTAATAAATGGTGTTGTTATGTGAGATTGTAAAGAGGCGGGGCAAAACCCCTTGAAGTTATTGTTTGTCTTTAGCCTTCTTATGAACTTTGTAAATTTCATAAGCGATAATGATTAAGCCAATAGTTACTACAATACTTGCTAAAGCTTGTCCGCTCATTGTTTTTTCCTTTTTTCTAAAAAATAGCTACCGATTATCATACAAAGACTTCCTAAGCCGATATAAATGTTATAGAGCGAGAAGTCGTTATGCATTAAATCGTAGGAACTATTAACAAAAAGACCAAAACCTATCGTTTTAAGTGTTTCAATTAACATTGGAATCCTTCGCAATCTTATTATAACAACAAGAGTTTTCAAAGAACATAAAAGTTTAAGCATTTGGCATAATTTTTGCTATTCTCTACAAAAAGTTATGAAAGACTTTGCAAACTTTTGATGGTGGGATTATATAACATTTGTTATATGTTGTCAATAGAAAAAACAAATTTTGGTATATTTTTTTAAAAGGATAAAGATTGGGAATTGATGAATTAAACGCAATAAAGGCAAGATTGGGGGTAAAAACAGACAAAGAACTTGCCGATTTTTTGGGAATCAAAGTAGAATCTGTAAATCATTTTAGATATAGAGATATACCAAAAAAATATATTAAGGAAGTAGAAATGACAGAGAATAAGATAGGGGAGCTACAGGAAGCTAAAGAAAAATTAGGCTTAAAAACAGACAAAGAACTTGCCGATTTTTTGGGCGTTAAAAAGGAATCTATTAATATGTATAGGGTTAGAGGAATTCCAAATAAGCTAAAGTTGCTTATAGAAAAAGGTATAACAAAAGATATATATACTAAGACTATGGATACTTCCGAACCTCATAAAATCCCTATCCATTATTATAAGAATGTTACTGCTTCTGCGGGCTATGGTATAAGTGTTTTAGAAAGCACACCGCAAAAGCTAGAGCTATCACAAGCCTTGCTAAGTGGAGTAAAAATACAGAGTTATAAACACTTAGATTTAATCAGTGTTGCAGGGGATTCTATGTTGCCTTACTTTGAAAATGGTGATAAGGTGCTAATTGAGCGCGAATGTGTGGCTAAAAATGGCGATACAATTATTGCAAACATTGAGGGTAACCTATACATTAAAAGACTAGAAAAAGACCCTTTTAACAAGTGGATAAAGCTAATATCTGCGAATCGTGAATACGCAACTATCACACTAGAGGGACAGGAAATGGAAAAGATAAACATAATAGGAGTCGTACGCGCTAAATTTAGTGTGAAGACGTATTAAGGGATTAAAATGTTTCAAAAAATTAAAGATATATCTTTTAAGGATAGAATTATTATTGTCTTAAACGTTGCGCTTATTGTGATTGGAGTAATTGTGTTTCAAGAAATGCGAGAGGGCTTTATTGTTTTTGTGGCATTACTATTTTCTTGGGTATCACTTTGGCTTTTAAGCGGATATGCAAAGGAAAGAGGCTTAAAGATAGATTTTGTTAGTAAGTTAGCCATAACGCTGCTTATTGTTTTTGTTTGTGGGGGGTATTTGTTTTTGGTGGCTACAGCAGAGGTTGCGAGTGTGAATACTTTGGAGGTTGCCTTACAATTCAACAAACGTCTTGGGGATAAAGATGTTCAAGATATGAATTATGCGGTAATAAAAAAAATAAAACCAAAGATTGACGAAGCTTTAAAAGGTGTTAAAAAAGACGAAAATAAGAGAAATGAAGTTGTGTTAGGCATAATAGCGGAACACAATAGGATTGTGCTGTCTGGCTTCACAAATGAGGAAAAAGAAAATTATAGACTTTTTGAACACAGATATTATCCAGAATCCTTTAA
>NZ_JALEIK010000010.1 GCF_022770205.1 Helicobacter sp.
AGCAAAAGCCCTTTTTTAAAAAAAGATTCCATAAAATCCTAAAGGAAAGCTTTAAACACTTACAAGCCCATCGCCCTGATATTATTAAAACTTGGAAGTATTATGCAGAGTTTTTAGAGATGTGTAAGGAGGATGAGGAGGAAGGCTAACAGAGAGGGGCGATGATATAGGAATGAGTATCTTTTAAGAAACTTTACTTCATTTTACCACTCTCTATAATCCTACTATGGAAAATCAAAAATGGTGATAAAGGCAAGAACTGAAAGTAAGACTTAAAAGCTGGAATCTAAAATTGCTACTTCATCATTTTGGGATTTTTAGAAGTGAAGGAAGCTGTGTAATAGCTTATAGTTTCTATGCTACAGCTTCATCATTTTGGGTTTTTGGAAGTAAAAGAAGCGTTTTTAAGAAGTGTGAGTTCTGCTTGGGTAAAGCCTGCTTGCAGTCTTGCTTGTGTGTTAAACTCCGCATTCGCCTTGGGAAAAGAGAAGTTATAGCGTTTTAGAATCTCTACATAAGTGCTAGGGCGTGCATTTTGTGGAATCTTTTTTATATCGCAAATGTGATGGAACCACACATTGCCCTTACTAACATGGCTAATCTCATCGCGTAAAATCATCTCTAAAACTTCCAAAAGCGCATCTTTAATTTTATGCGTGCTACTCCTAACTTTTGCGCATAAAAAGGGATTAACATCTAATCCCACAGCTTCCATTCCGCGTGGAATTAGGGCAATTCTATCTAGCAAAACATCGCAGTTTTTCATAGAATCAAAGAGTAAGGTATGCACGCCAAAATCCCCATATTTAAAGCCTAAAGAATGTAAAAGATTTTCTAAGGCTAAAAAATGCTTGACTTCCTCGCTTGCAACTTCTAGCCAATCTTGGTAATAGCATAGTGGTAGGTTTCTAAAGCGATAGACGCAATCTAGGGCTAAATCAATGGCGGAAAATTCAATGTGGGCAAGGGAATGCAAGAGATGTGCAACATTTAAGTCTGTTTTTAGGAATTTGCCCTGTGGAATTTTTTTAGGGGGTAGAATTTGGCAAAAATGCGCAAATGTTGGAATTTCTAAGGGTAAAATTTCACAATCATTATCCCTGCTAAAGTGCTGAAAATTTGTCCAAATCTCTTGGACAATGGCGCATTTTTCTTGTGTGCTTTTTGCATTCAGTGCAGAAAAAATTGCCAAAAATAAGCTCTTAGATTCCATAAGCATTCCTTAAGATTGCAATTTGTATTGTTTAAACGCCTTAGCATTGTAGTAGAATCTACTTTAAAACGCAAAATCAAGGAGTTTGTGTTAGAGTTTAGAAAAGTGTGCAAAATGCGCTTGGGAGAATTTTTGAGTTATTTTTACACAATTTCATTGGTTTTATAAAAAAAAATTGTTTAATTTCTGTAAAAAAGAGATTTTTTAGTGCGGATTCTTTAGAATTTGAGTGTAATAAATCAATTTAGGAGGCAAGATGCTTGAGATTAGATGGCATAGCCGTGCAGGACAAGGTGCAGTAACCGGAGCAAAAGGTTTAGCAGATGTGATTGCAGGCACAGGCAAAGAAGTGCAGGCGTTTGCATTTTATGGTTCAGCAAAAAGGGGTGCGGCAATGACTGCATATAATAGAATTGATGATAATCCGATTTTAAACCACGAAAAGTTTATGAATCCGGATTACATTTTAGTCATTGATCCGGGTTTGGTTTATATTACAGACATTTGCGCAAATGCAAAAGAAACGACAAAATACATCATCACAACACATTTAAGTAAAAAAGAATTTTTAGAGAGTAAGCCGGAGCTTAAGGATAAGGAGGTCTATCTTTTAGATTGTATAGGATTATCCTTAGAAGCTTTTGGGAAATCAATTCCAAATGCACCAATGCTTGGGGCATTTCTAAAAATTTCAGGAGCATTAGAGTTAGATTTCTTTTTGGAATCTTTTAAGAAAATATTGGGCAAAAAACTTCCACAAAAGGTCATTGATGCAAATATGGAAGTCATTAAAAAAGCCTATAATGCAGTAGAATAAAGGAGTTAAGCAATGGAATATAAAGGTTGGAATGAATTTGAAGCAGGGTCTGTTTTATTTCCTTTTGAGAAAAAAGGCAATGAAATGGTAGGACAGCACGCAGATTCTAGGGAATACAGAGAGGATAGTTCTTATACAGCAAGTGTTGCGCATTGGCGAGTAGAGAAGCCTGTGTATAATCATGATCATTGCATCAATTGCTATTTTTGTTGGGTGTATTGTCCGGATTCTTCAATTTTAGTAAGAGATGAAAAGATGAGTGGTGTTGATTATGCGCATTGTAAGGGCTGTGGTGTATGTGTTGATGTTTGTCCGACAAATCCGAAATCTTTATTAATGTTTAGTAATTACGAAACAGATGAAGCAGCTCTTGCAAAATGGCCCGCAAAAGAAAAAAAGAAAAAGGATTAGCAATGGCAGAGGTTTATGAATTGCAGGAAGTAGAGGTTTGGGATGGCAATATGGCAGCAAGCCACGCAATGCGTCAAGCGCAAATTGATGTGGTTTCTGCTTATCCTATCACGCCTTCAACGCCAATTGTGCAAAATTACGCAAGCTTCCTTTCTAATGGCTACATTGATGGGGAATTTGTAATGGTAGAATCCGAGCACGCTGCAATGAGTGGCTGTGTAGGGGCTGCAGCAGCAGGTGGGCGTGTAGCAACTGCAACAAGCTCACAAGGATTTGCGTTGATGGTAGAAGTGCTTTATCAAGCTTCTGGTATGCGCTTGCCAATCGTTTTAAATGTTGTCAATCGTGCGCTTGCAAGTCCACTAAATGTAAATGGGGACCATTCTGATATGTATTTAGGGCGTGATGCAGGCTGGGTGAATCTTTGCACCTATAATCCGCAAGAGGCTTATGACTTTAATTTAATGGCATTTAAAATTGCAGAGGATTATGATGTGAGATTGCCTGTTATGGTGCATCAAGATGGCTTTATCTGCTCACACACAGCGCAAAGCGTGCGTCCCTTAAGTGATGCTGAAGCGTATAAATTTATCGGAGATTATAAACCAAAAAATGCAATGTTAGATTTGGAGCGTCCAGCAACTTATGGTTCTCAGACAGAAGAGGATTGGCATTTTGAGCATAAGGCGCAATTGCATAATGCAATTATGCGTTCAATGCCGGTAATTGAGCGCACATTTGAAGAGTTTGCAAAGCTAACTGGGCGTAAATATAATGTTGTAGAAACCTATGATTTAGAAGATGCAGAGATTGCTATTGTTGCGCTTGGAACAACTGTGGAATCTGCACGCGTGGCAGTTAAGGAGGCAAGGAAAAACGGAGTCAAAGCAGGTGTTGTAAGCATTCGTGTGTTGCGCCCATTCCCTTATGGAGAGTTTTGCGCTGCATTGCAGGGTGTGAGAGCTGTTGCATTTTTGGATAGAAGTTTGCCAGCAGGCGCAATGGGAATGCTTTTTAATGAATGTGTGGCAGCACTTTATAGTGGAGCAAATAAACCCATTGCTAGCAACTACATTTATGGGCTTGGTGGAAGAGATTTAACACAGAGTCATTTACAAGAAATCATTAAAGAATTACAAGAGAATGCGCAAGCTGGTAAATTAACGCATCCGGCACAGCAATTTATTGGACTTAGAGGTCCAAAGCTTGGATTTAATTAAGGAGTGTCAAATGAGTGAGATTAAAAATTTAAAGCAGTATTCAAGGGCTAGCGAGCGTTTTGAAGGAGCGCATCTTTTGTGTCCGGGTTGTGCGCACGGAATGATTGTGCGTGAAGTGCTAAATGCAACAGATTATCCTTTATTGGTTGCGACTTCAACGGGCTGTTTAGAAGTCAGCACGGCGGTATATCCTTATACTTCTTGGGATGTGCCTTGGATTCATATTGGATTTGAGAATGGTTCTACTGCAATTGCTGGAGTTGAGGCAATGTATAAGGCATTAAAGCGTAAAAATAGACTTTATAGCGACAAAGAACCGAAGTTTGTAGCATTTGGTGGCGATGGTTCAACTTATGATATTGGATTCCAATTTATTAGTGGTTGTTTTGAGCGGGGGCACGATTTTACTTATGTGTGTTTGGATAATGAAGTGTATGCAAACACAGGTGGGCAAAGAAGTGGTTCAACTCCTATTGGTGCTTCTACAACAACAACTCCAGCTGGGCGTGTAAGCTATGGCAAGAAAGACAGAAAGAAGGACTTGCTATTTATTATGGCTGCTCACGGCGCACCTTATGTTGCGCAAGTTGCACCTAATAAATGGAAGGATATGAGTAAAAAAATTAAAACTGCCATTGAAACAGAAGGACCGACATTCATTAATGCTATGAGTGCTTGCACTACGGAGTGGAGATTCCCTGCAAATCAAACGGTGGAGATGAGTGATTTGGCGGTAGATTCTTTAGTGTTCCCTTTGTTTGAAATTATTAATGGCAGAGAAGTAAGAATTACTTATCGTCCTAAAAATGTATTGCCTGTAAGGGATTATTTAGGTGCTCAAGCTAGATTTAAGCATTTATTTAAGCCGGAAAATGAACATTTAATTGATGAGTGGCAAAAACGCGTTGATGAATACTGGGAGTATTTGCAAAGACGCGAAGAAGCTAAGGTTTAAAAATGGATTCTAGCTATGGAATCCATTTGGGTTTAGAAAGCTTTTTAGAATTTTAAATTTTCCAAGCAGTTAAATTTTGATTCCAACTTTATGGTTTTAAAACCTTTTTGCACACAAAAGGCAATTGCAAACGATTTCTTATAAAATTTAAAAAGTCTAAAAATCTTTGTTTAGTTTTAGTATTGGTTTTGTGTTTTGGCTGATAAGTTTCTTGCTTTTTTGAAGTGTGCAATTCTGAAGTTATTTTTGTCAATGCTACCTTTTCTTGTGTGGGGTTAAAAAGCGGGAAACAAAACATACAATCTTTAAAAGGCTTGTAAGCTTTAAAACACGGATGTTTTTAGGCTTTGATTGTATGCATCACTGCTTCAAGTTGTAAGTGGTTAAACTGCTCTCCATTCTCCATATTCTTTAGCGTGCAAGTGTTTTTTTGCTCCTCTTCTTTTCCGATAATGATGACATATTTGTAGCCTTTTTTATTGGCATAGTTAAAAGATTTTTTGGGCTTTGTAATCTCAGGATACATTTCAATTTTTAGTTTTTGATTGCGTAAATTTTGAGCAACTTTGTAGCCGTATTCTAGGGAATGAAGGGGAATTAAAAGTGCGTCTGCTACATTTTTATCACTTTGGATTAAATGTAACTCTTCAAGTCCGCTTAAGAGTCTGTCTAATCCTATACTTGCTCCAACTCCACTTAAAGAATCTTTACAGAAGTGTTGCATAAGATTATCATAACGCCCGCCTGAGCAGACAGAGCCAAGTGAAGGGAGGGTATCAAGGGTTGTTTCATAAATAATTCCTGTGTAATAGCCAAGTCCGCGCGCAATGGAGAGATTGATTTTGTAAAACTTTGCTGGGATTAGCGGCTCTAGGATTTTACAAAGTGTGCTTAATTCATCAATTCCATTTTTTAGCGTGGAATTAAGCTCCCTAAAAGAGTCCAATTCTTTTAAGAATTCTAACACACTTCCCTTTTGAGCTTTAGCAATAAAATCTAAAAGCATAGTAATGGAATCCAAATTTAGCGGAGTTTTGCTTTGCAGCTCTTGTTTGACGCTTTCTTTTCCAATTTTGTCAATCTTATCAATGATTCTTAGCACTTCAATGGTGTGTTCGCTTGCATTTAGGGATTCCATTAAGCCATTAAAAATTTTGCGATTATTGATATGGATTGTAAAATCCCTAAGCCCTAAATCAAAAAGGCTTTGGTAAATGACTTGCACAATCTCAACATCTGCTCCTATGCTATCTGTGCCGATGCAGTCAAAATCACATTGTGTAAATTCTCTATAACGCCCTTTTTGCGCACGCTCTCCACGGAACACATTGCCGATACAATAGCGTTTAAAGGGTAATCCAACTTCATTTTTGTATTGTGCAATAAAGCGGGCTAGTGGTATGGTTAAATCAAAACGCAAGGCAACTTCCCTTTCTCCGTGATCTAAAAAGCGATACATTTCCTTTTGAATCTCATCACTGCCTTGTTTTTTTAGGATTTCAGCGTATTCTAAATGCGGTGTTTCAATGGGGGTAAATCCAAATTTTTCAAAGGATTCTACAATAGATTTTAACATTTGTGATTTTGCATAGGCTTCCTTTGGAAGTCTGTCTTTAAATCCGCTTAAAGTGCGTGGTGTAACCATATTTTCTCCATTTAAGTGTAAGGAATCAAAGTAAAAATCTTAACAAAAATATTCTAAATCTTTATAGAATTTATGCTTATTTTAGTATTCTTAAGGTAGAATTTTAATTCCTACATTTACTTTCTAAAAAGGCAAAATTATGAGAAAAGGAATCCATCCAGAATACATTCCCTGCAAAGTAACTTGCGTTACGAGTGGAAAAGAGATTGAAGTAATGAGTGTAAAGCCAGAACTTAGAATTGATATTTCATCTTTCTGCCATCCGTTTTACACGGGCTCAGATAAGGTTGTTGATACAGCAGGAAGAGTTGAGAAATTCAAACAAAGATACAATCTTAAATAGACTTCAATCTTAAGTAAGATGCGCTTGTATGGTTACTTTTTTGCCCGCTCCCATTGGTAACCTACAAGACATTACCCTTCGCACATTAGAAATTCTAAAGCATTGTGATATTTTGCTTTGTGAAGACACGAGGATGAGTAAAAAACTCATTGCATTGCTAATGGAGCGTGCTTTATTGCCTCTTAAAGATTACATTTATTACCCCTTTCACACACATAATCAAGAGAGTTTTTTAGCGCAAAATTCCTTGGAATTTTTTTATCAGAATATTGGATTTTTAAGTGATGCAGGAATGCCTTGTGTCAGCGACCCGGGCGTGGAGCTTGTGCGATTTTTACAAGCAAACCATATTCCTTTTGAAGTTTTAGGCGGGATTAGTGCGGTAACACTTATGGTTGCCTTAAGTGGCATTGTGGAGAAGGAATTTAGTTTTTTAGGCTTTCCACCACATAAAGCTAAAGAAAAGCTAGAGTTTTTTTATGCAGTGTTTAAAAATCCTTATCCCATAATCTTGTATGAATCACCCCATCGCTTACTTGAGAGTTTGGATTTAATGGTGCAAGTGGATAAAAATCGGCAAGTGTTTTTGGCAAAAGAGCTAACAAAAAAATACCAAAGAACTTTTAAGGGAAGTTTGGAATCGGTTTTTAACGCACTAAAAGATTCTAATGATAAGGCTTTATTAAAGGGAGAGTGGGCTATGGTTGTGGATAAGACAGAAAAGACAGAGAGTTATACCCTTAGTGAAGAAGCACTTTTAAGCTTAGAGATTCCACCTAAATTTAAGGCAAAGATTTTAGCAAAAATGAAGGGTGGAAGTGTCAGTGATTATTATCAAAGCTTGGTAAATGGGCAAAAAAATTAAGAAAAAATAGGGTAGAATCAGTGGTTGTTTATGGCAGGCGTGTTGTAGAATATATCCTTGCAAAACATAGCGATAAAATCTTACAAGTGTTTTTGGCAAAGGAAGTTGACAAAAAGCAATTTCGTGCATTTACAAGACTTAATGTGCCTTTGGTGCGCTTGGATTCCAAAAAAGCGCAAAGTTTAGCAAGGGGCGGTAACCATCAGGGGTATTTGCTAGAAATTGCGCCTTTAGCACTGCTAGAGTTTAGCGCATTAAAGGCGATGGATTTTGTGCTAGTGCTTTGTGGAATTAGTGATGTAGGCAATATTGGCGCACTCTTCCGGACTGCTTTTGTGCTAGGAGTAGAAGGAATTATTATTTGCGGATTAAAGGATTTTAAGCAAGAAGGGGCGTTGCGTGCAAGTGCTGGGGCAATGCTTGATATGCCATTTTGCATCATGTATAATGCCCTAGATGTGGCAAATGAATTAAAATTTGCAGGTTTTAGACTCTATGGAACAAGCTTAGATGGCACAGAATCTAGTGTGGTAACACAGGGTAAAAAGGCATTATTTTTAGGTGCTGAGAGTGATGGGCTTAGTGCAAAGATTTTAAAAAAAATGGATATAAATTTAACAATTGCGCAAAAAGGGGAGTTTGACTCTTTAAATGTTAGCATAGCGGGTGCAATCTTAATAGATAGGATGGTAAATGGAAGATTTTGAAAAATTACAGAACATAGGAGCCAAGGAAATTTCAAAAAATACGCACATTGCGTTAAATAAGGTGCAATACATTTTAGAGCGTAACTATAAGGAGTTAAGAGATAGCGCAACAACGCACGGATTGCTACAGATTTTAGAGCGCGAGTATCGCATTAACTTAAAAGAATGGGAAGAAGAGTATAGGGCGTTTTGGGAGAGTTATGATAGCTCAAATGATGAAGTGGGACCAATGGTGAATTTTAAGGTTACTCACGAAACAATCGCTACAAATGATTCTAAAAGGGGAGTGATTTTAGGTGTTTTGCTTGTGTTGCTTTTGGGAGTTGGGTTTTTTGCCTTTATGAATTTTTATGGGAGTTCTGTTGTTTCTGATGAGAATACAGAAGCGCAAAATGAAGTTTCTTTAGAAAAGTTGGAATCCAAAATGGAAATGGATAAGGATTCCACAGAGGAAAATAATGCCACAAGCGATTTAGAAGCTACAAATCCTCTTGATGCTTCTGCTGCAGTCCCGATGAAGCCACAAGAGTCTAAAGATGCTCAACAAGCAGAATCTAAAAACACAGATGCCAAAGTGCTGATGGATGTGCAAAATTCTGAAGTGGGATTACAGGGGGCTTTAGTGCAAGAATCAGCCGAGAGGAAAAAGGTTTCTATTGTGCCAGCGCGTAATGTTTGGGTGGGGATTGTGTATTTAGACAGCAAAAAGAAGACTTCCTTTATAGCAGAAGACATTTTTGAAGTTAATTTAGAGCGTCCCCAAACTATTGTTACAGGGCACGGAATGTTAGAGATTGACGCAAAGGGAGAAAAGTCTGCATTTAATTCTGCTAATAGAATGTTCTTTATTGTTGATGAAGAAGGAAATTTTTTGCAAGCTACTCAGAGGCAATATGAAACAGAAACTAGGGGGCTAGGATGGTAAATAAAGGTGTTTTGGCTACGCTTTTTGCATTGCTATTTTCAAGCTTTCTTTTTGCGCAGGCTCAAATTTTGCAAAATCCTGTGGATTATAAAGTGATGCAACTTTTAGGTGTGAAGGAATATAGGATTAATCAAAAGTTTATCCAGCGTCTTTTTGATAATCAAGGTTATTTTTTGGACGAAACAGGACAACCAGACTTATACAAAATTTCTAAAACATTAAAGCAAAATGGGCTTTTAAAGCTTACATTTGATGAGCCTATGGAGCTTGAAATTGCCTTTGTTGTCCAAGATAATCCTCAAGCTTTTGTAAGCGCACTTTATGATGTATTAGATGCGATGGGATATTATTATTTTTTAGTGAAGCAAAGTTTGCTTGATGAGAGACAATTTAAATTTGTGCTTTCAATGAATACAGAATATGCTATTGATCCTATGTTGCTACAAGAGAAGTTAAGCGAGTATGGTTATAGGGTGCAAAGTATTGAGAGAACAAATCTTTTTCAATGGAATTATCAAATTGGGCTTTTAGATTTTAAATATCCTAAGGCAAGTGCTTTGGTGCTTAATGAGCCGCAGCGTAAGGCAAATTTGCAAGGGGAGTATTGGTATAGCGTTGAAAATGGTAAAGAAATAGGGATTAAGTCTAGTAAGGAGTGGTATCCAAAGATTGTATTTTATGACAAGGAATTCAATGTTTTAGAGATTATAAGTAGCGCAAAATTAATGCGTGGAATCCAAACAACACTTCCAAAAAATACGAAATTTATAAAAGTCACAGACAGCTATTTACCAATTACTATTAAAAATGGCTTAGAAGTTGTGTTGCAATAGAAATAAGGATGAGAAATGTTTGATGAGATTGAATTTGAGCGCATAAAGAGATTGCCAAAATATGTCTTTGCGGCAATTAATGAGATTAAACTCAAAATGCGCCAAGATGGTGAAGATGTGATTGATTTTAGTATGGGGAATCCTGATGGTCCAACGCCAAATCCTATCATAGATAAACTTTGTGAAGCAGCTAGAAAGCCTAAAAATCACGGCTATTCTGCAAGTAAAGGAATCTATAAATTGCGCCTTGCAATTGCCGATACCTATGCAAGAAAATATGGAGTAAAGCTTAATCCAGATTCGCAAGTGTGCATTGCAATGGGTTCTAAAGAAGGCTATGTGCATTTGATTCAAGCTATTACAAATCCCGGAGATACAGCAATTGTTGCAGAACCTGCTTATCCTATCCATTACTACGCCTTTATTTTATCTGGTGCAAATGTTGCAACATTTGCCTTAAAATGGAATGCGGAGTATGAACTTGATGAAGATGCGTATTTTGTAGAGCTTGAAAAGGCTTTATGTAACACAATGCCAAAGCCAAAATTTGTTGTAACCAACTTTCCGCATAATCCTACTACTATTGTAGTGTATAAAAGCTTTTATGAGCGTTTAGTGGCACTTGCTAAAAAAGAACGCTTTTATATTATCAATGATATTGCTTATGCAGATTTAAGTTTTGATGGCTATGTTGCACCATCAATTTTTGAAGTTGAAGGTGCAATAGATGTTGCTGTGGAATCTTACACGCTTTCAAAGAGTTATAATATGGCAGGTTGGCGTGTGGGTTGTATTGTGGGAAATGCACGCTTGGTTGAGGCATTACAAAAGATGAAATCGTGGTTAGATTATGGAATCTATACGCCCATTCAAATTGCTGCAACAATTGCTCTAAATGGCGAACAAGAATGCGTCCAAGAGATTGCTAGAAAGTATGAAAAAAGAATGGAAGTGTTAATTGAGAGTTTTGGTGCGGCTGGCTGGGAGATGTCAAAGCCAAAGGCGAGTATGTTTATTTGGACTAAGATTCCAGAGTGTGCATTGCATTTAGGAAGTATGGAGTTTTCAAAGCGTTTGTTGCAAGAGGCAAAAATTGCAGTAAGTCCGGGCATTGGTTTTGGGAATCACGGGGATTCTTATGTGCGCATTGCTTTAATTGAAAACGAAAATAGAATCCGCCAAGCTGCTAGGAATCTAAAAAAATTTTTAAAGCAATTTGAAGCCTGATGCAATGCAGCCATTGCCATTTAGAATTTGACGCAAAGGCTTTGTTAAAAGTCTCTATTGATGGGCGTGATGAGTATTTTTGTTGCAGGGGCTGTGAAGGTGTGTATAAGCTCTTGCACACAGAGGGTTTAGAGGATTTTTATAATAAGCTTGGAGAAAATACGCTTGAACCTATCAAAGATTCTAAGCAAAGTTTGGATTCCTTTGATAGCATTCCCTTTTTTGAGCGTTATGTGAGAGAGAAAGATACATATTGTGAATTAGCCCTTGTGCTAGAGAGAATCCATTGCATCGCTTGTGTGTGGCTAAATGAGAAGATTTTAGCAAAAACAAGGGGTATTATAAAGGTTAATATCAACTACACAAGTAACAAAGCCACACTTCTTTATAATCCTAAAATCATAAAAATTTCTGAAATCATCCAAGCAATCCGTAGTATCGGCTACAATGCACACGCTTATGATCCGCATTTACAAGAGAGCTATGCGCAAAAAGAAAAGCGTGAGTATTACATTAAAATGGTTGTTGGAATCTTTTGTGTGATGAATATAATGTGGATTGCTGTGGCGCAATATGCGGGGTATTTTAGTGGAATCACGCCACAAATGCGTAATGTTTTAAATTTTGCTAGCTTTGTGCTTGCTACCCCTGTGTTGTTTTTTAGTGGAATTGTGTTTTGGCGCAGTGCTATTAGTGCACTTAAACACAGAACTCCTAATATGGATTTATTAGTTATTAGCGGAGCAAGTTTGACTTATTTGTATTCCATTTATGCAAGCTTTAAGGGGGGGGAAACTTATTTTGAATCTGTGGCGATGATTGTTACCTTTGTGTTAATTGGCAAGTTTTTAGAAGTGCGTGGCAAAAAAAGTGCTGTAGATAGCTTAGATAAGCTCAATGCGCAAATGCCCTTAAGTGTGCGTGTAGTGGAGCATAAGTCCAATAGGGAAGAGATAAAAGAAGTGCGTGTGGAATCTGTGAAAGTGGGTGATGTGGTGCAAGTTTTAGCAGGCGATAGAGTGGCGTTAGATGGAATCTTGTTGAGTGAAAATGCACTTTGTGATGAGAGTGCGATTAATGGAGAGTCTTTACCGCTCCAAAAAAGCAAAAAAGATTCCATTTATTCTGGTGCTTTAGCCCTTGAAATGCCTTTTTTGTATCGTGTGAGCAAGACTTATAAGGAATCTTTGATGATGCAAATTGTTTCCCTTGTAGAAGATGCTTTAAATGCGCGCCCTAAGATTCAAGAAATGGCAAATTGCATCACGCGCTATTTTTCTGCTGTGGTTTTATCGCTTGCCTTTGGTGCGTTTTTATATTGGGAATTTGTGTTAAATGTTGCATTTGATAGGGCTCTAATGGTGATGGTTTCTGTGATTATCATTGCTTGCCCTTGTGCGCTTGCCCTTGCAACACCTATTGCTTCTTTGGTCGGTTTAGGGGAGGCTTTAAAATATAGAATCCTTTTTAAAGAGGCGAGTTTTTTAGAAACCATTGCAAAGGCGAATGTGTTAGTTTTAGATAAAACAGGGACGCTCACAGAAGGTAAGTTAAAAGTCCAAGAGATGCGTAAATTCGGTAAATTAGATGATAGTGTGCTAGTTGCAATGCTAGAGCAAAGTGCGCATCCTATTAGTCGTGGGGTGCTTGCATTTATAAAGGCAAATAGTAAAAAAGTAGAAAAAGTAGCATTGGATAAAATCACGCAAAAAAATGCGCGTGGAATCCTAGCGCAATGCAATGGAAGTGTGTATTTAGGAGGGAATTTAGAACTTTTAAGAGAGCAAGGCGTTAGGATTCCACAATTAGATGAGAGTGATTGTAGTGTGTTTTATTTTGCAAAAGATACAGAATTAATCGCGCAATTTTTCTTACAAGATTCTATTAAGCAAGACGCAAAGGCAGTGATTTCCAAGCTACAAAAAAAAGGAATCTCTTGTGTGCTTTTAAGTGGCGATCATTTAAGGGCGTGTGAGAGTGTGGCAAAGGAGCTTGGAATTGTAGAGTTTTATGGTAATCAAAGCCCGCTAGATAAGGCAGAATTTATTGATAAATTGCACCAGCAAGAAAAGATTGTTGTAATGGTAGGTGATGGAATCAATGATTCTATTGCGCTTGGCAAAAGTGATATTGGGATTGCAATGGGCGGGGGTATGGATTTAGCCATTAGTGTGAGTGATGTTGTGGTGCTTGATGATAGCATACAAGGTGTGCTAGAATCTTTTAAGCTTGGCAGGCGCACTTATCGTTTTATTTTACAAAATTTAGGATTATCTTTGCTGTATAATGCCCTTACCATTCCGCTAGCAATGGCAGGATTTGTGATTCCGCTTATTGCAGCCCTTTCAATGTCGCTGAGTTCATTGCTTGTGGTTGGAAATAGTTTGCGCATTAAAGGAGAATAAATGGCAAAAGATGCAAACGGAGTAGAGTTAAACGCTGGAGATAGCGTAAGTGTGATGAAGGATTAAAGGTTAAGGGTGCTAGTGTAAGCGTGGAACAGCGCTTAAGAATATTTGCCTAACAGGTAAGGATACAGAGATTGAAGCAAAGGTGGATAAGTTTGGGATGAGTGTTTTAAAAACAGAATTTTTAAAAAAGGTGTAGGGGGATGTGGCTTAAAGTTGGAATCGCTTTTGGATTCCAACTTTGTAGGCTTGGCGCAAACAAGTGACAAAAAGTTCGTAGCAAGAATAATAGAAATTAAGAATGTTAATGGTAGAGAGCTTATTAAACTATAAGGGAGCTTTGTAGGGATTTTTGTGTGCGTGAATATTTTGTGCAATAGGGGATGAATAATTACAAGCAAAGGCAACAAAGGGAAGAGCATTGTTCTCTCTAGCAAATTCTAGGCAGTAGCTCCCCACTAGGATAATCTAAAAAGCGTTTTGCACCAAATGTGGTTTCTAAAACCACGCGTTTTGGGTTCTTGTCTGTGGTATAACCGATGATTGCTGCATTGGGTGCGCCATTTTTTTGTAGAATTTCTAAAGCTTCCTTTGCGTCATTTTTAGCCACACTGAGAGCGCACATTCCTTCATTTGCGAGATTATAAGCTTCAAATCCTAGCAATTCACAAATCCCTTGCACCTGTGGCAATATTGGTAAGTTGGAATCTAAAATGGTAATGCCGATGTTTGATGCCTGCGCCCATTCATTAAGCACGCTTGCGATTCCACCGCGCGTAGCGTCTCTTAGCGCATAAAGGGTAAGCCTTGAAGCAAAAAGCGGCTCTAAAATGGGATAAAGCAAGGCGCAATCACTTTGTAAAGTGCTATTTAGATTGATTCCTTCACGATTGGAATAAATCACAGCTCCGTGTGTGCCAATGTTTCCGCTAACAATAATTGCACAATCTGTTGGAATCTTAAAAGCACTTAAGCGCAAATGTGGATATAAAAACTCCCCCACCGCCGTTGTGGTGATGAAAATCTTATCCAAAGAGCCTTTGGGAAGGACTTTGGTATCCGCTGAAATGAGTTTTGCGCCACTTTGCCTTAAAGTGGTGGAAAAGGATTCCACAATGCGCGATAAATCGCTAATTTTAAATCCCTCTTCTAGCATAAAACTAGCACTCAAATATTTCGCCTTTGCCCCCATCATCGCCACATCATTACAACTTCCACACACACTAAGCTTGCCGATGTCTCCCCCTGCAAAGAAAATCGGTGAAACCACATAGCCATCGGTGCTGATTGCACAAATGTTAGAATCCATTTTGGCAACCCCAGCATCTTCGCCACCATCTATTACACAGCCTTCTAAGTAAGGATAAAAAAGCTCTGTAATAAGATTTTGGGATTCTATTCCACCGCTTCCGTGGCTTAGTAATAGGGAATCTGTGTTAAGTTTCATTGTGTTTCCTTTAGGTGTAGCTATAAGCCGAGTTCTGTTTATGTGGTTATTTATCTACATTTTACCTTGCAGTAAAATTCTAGCAATGGGCTAAAACTTGGGATACTAACCACGCCCATTTTGCTGCGGATTGGGCTTGCAATGCGAAGCATTTTGCAATGCTTCCGGTAGGCTCTTACCCCACCTTTTCACCCTTGCATAATGCGGTTTATTTTCTGTTGCGCTTTCCCTTAGATTGCTCTAGCCATTCTTTAAATGGAATCCTATCCCAAAGCAGCTCGGACTTTCCTCTTCTTTAATAAAGCAACCACTTGCTACACCTTTTGAGATTGTAGCAGAGTTTGGCAAAATATAGACTAAATTTATGCGCTTAAAGTTGGGATTTTATAGCAAGCACTGCTTCTAGTGCATTGTTTTTAATATTTTGTGTGTGTTGCTTTAAAACTTCTAGCTTTGCGTAACCTGAGGTAAGGGCAATGCTCTGCACTCCAGCATTCTTTGCTGCTTCAATATCTAAAGGTGTGTCGCCAATCATATAAATTTTATCTTTACTTAAGGGAGGGAAAGATTCCAAAGCCTTTAAAATAGGCTCTGCGCTAGGTTTTGCATTCTTCACATTTTCACGCCCGATAATGCAAGTAAAATAATTGCCAACCTCCATATTATCTAGGAGTATTTTGGAGTATTGCCCTGTTTTTGTGGTAACAACTCCAAGTTGTGCAAAACTATGGGCTTGTAGAATTGCTTCTTTTGCGTTTGGTAAAAGCGTGGTTTTGGCACTACAGATTTTTCGGTAATGTTCTTTATAAATGCTAGCATAGTGTGGAATCTCATTTTCTTTAACGCCAAGTGTGTGAAACATCGTATCTAGTGTGTGTCCGATTTTAGATTTTACAGATTCAAAAGTAGGAATGGTTTGGTTAAAATGTTTAAAAGTTACACAGAAGCTATCATATATAGCTTCTGTGGAATCAATAAGTGTTCCGTCTAAATCAAAAAGAATAATGCAATTTTTCATAAAAGTCCTTCCATAAAAGCTTTTTAAGGCGCAAAAAGAGTGGTTAAAATCTCTTTTTCTAATGTGTAGAGTGTGTAGCGAATCTCCTTAAAACGCTCGCTTTCTTGTATGTTTTGTAATTTTAAAATCTCTTCTAAAACACGGGCGGATTCTTGAGAACGCTTAAAATTTGCGATAAAAATATTTTCTAAATTTTTGCGTGTTTGTTCATATTTGGTGGAAGTTTTTAACACATCTTTTTGGGAATTGCGTGTATTTAGAAGTTCAAAATAACTTGTGAGTTTGCATTGGTGGCGTAGAGCTTTTAAAGAGAGCGCAAAGTCTTTGTGGTTAAATCCATAGCGTAAAATATCTTCTACCACACGGATGCCTTCGCGCAAGCGGTTTAAATTTGCATCAAGAATACGCAAAGTTTGGGGGCTTTGCGTATGGATTGTGTTATTCCTTTGCGTTAAAGATTCCAAGAATTTGCAGTAAGGAAACAAAGAGATTAAAGAAGTTAAGATATAAGCTAACAGCCGCCATTACAGGGCTATCGTATAAGCCGCGCACAATGTTTTGTGTGTCATAAGCAATAAAAATGCTAAATAAAATTGCTCCAACACCTGCGATAATCACTTGTAGAATCGGATTTCCTAAAAATAGATTGATTAAAGAGCCAACAACAACGACAATTAGCGCAATAAAGAGCATTTTGCCTAGACTTGCTAAGTCTTTTTTGGTGCGGAGTGCAAAAATGCTCATCACGCCAAAAATCGCCGTTGTTAGCAAGAAGGCTTGTGCTACGATATTTGCGCCACCGGGCATTCCTAGCACTCTGCTTAAAATTGGAGTGAGTGTTAAGCCTGTAACAAAAGTGAAGGCAAAAAGCATTAGAAGGTTTAAACCGGGCTTTGATTTTGTAAACATTAAGCCAAAGAGCAAGGCAAATTCTAAAATCACAAAGCCGATGTAATATTGCGCTATAATGCTACCAAATGCTGTGATTCCAATGAATGCACCCACAGATGCTGCTAGCAGTGAGCCAGCAAAGAGTTGATAAGTTTGTTTAACAAAATTAATCAGTGCTACATCGCTGTGTGAAAACGCATTTTGTTCTGTGCCATCATAGCTATTGTAGTTGCTATTTAAAGGTTTTCTATCATATAAAGACATCGTAAAATCCTTAATAATAAAATTGGAAGCGGTATTATACACTAAAATTATTAAAAATATGTTACAATTTTAAAATTTTAATATTTGGGTGTGGTAAGAAATAGAGATGCAAAAAATCAAAGTCTTTATTAATGGTTTTGGTAGGATTGGGCGTTCCATAGTGCGTGTGGCACTCTGTGAAATGCAAGATAGGATTGAGATTGTTGGTGTGAATGATTTAGCAAATCCAGAGATTTTAAGTTACCTTTTAACACACGATTCTGTGCATCAGTGTAGTAAAATTACACAAAGTTTTGATGAAAAAAATTTTATTTTTAATGGTTATAAGATTCCATTTTTTCAGCATAAAACACCTAGTGTGATTGAGATTTGTGGTGCAGATGTGGTGATTGAAGCAAGCGGTTTGTTTTTAACGCAAAGTGAGGTGGAATCGCATTTGCAAAAAGGTGCAAAACGCGTGATTTTTTCTGCTCTAGCAAAAGATGATACGAAGACTTTTGTGTTAGGTGTTAATCACACAGCATATAGGGGAGAGAAAATCATTTCAAATGCAAGTTGCACGACTAACGCATTAGCGCCTATTATGATGCTGCTTGATGAACATTTTGGTGTAGAAAAGGGGATTTTAACAACAATTCATAGTTACACAAATGATCAAAATTTAATAGATGCCGTGCATCGTAATAGCGATTTTCGCCGCTCTAGAGCAGCTGCAATTAATATGATTCCAACAACAACAGGCGCAGCAAAGGCGTTGCATTTAGTGTTGCCACAGATGAAAGGCAAATTACACGGACATAGCGTGCGGGTGCCAGTGCCAGATGTTTCAATGGTGGATTTAAATGTAAATCTTAAAAAGAGCGCAACGAAAGAAGCGATTAATGCAGTGTTCTGTGAAGCAGTAGAAGGAAAACTTAAAGGAATCTTAGGTGTAGATAGAGAATATGGAGTTTCACAAGATTTTTTAAATTGTCCTTTAAGTGGAGTTGTGGCACTTGATTTAACCTTTGTTTTGGGAGAGAATATGGCAAAGGTTATGACTTGGTATGATAATGAGTGGGGGTATTCGCATAGGATTTTAGAAATGGCAAGTTATATTATGGGTTTTACAGAATTGCCTTAATGCTATTTTTATTTTAGAATGCAAAAATTTTATAAGGAGATTAAGTTGAGAATGCTGATAAAAAGAGTTATGTGTGTGTTTGTGGCAAGTGTTATTTTTCTTGGTGCACAGGAAAATAGGGAAGCGCAAGAAATCGTCATAAGCGCACAAAATTTTAAGCAAAATATACCCTTTAAGCTTTATACACTAAAAGGTGAAAATGAGGGTCCTACATTGTTAGTCATTGGTGGAATCCACGGCGATGAGCCGGGAGGTTACTTTGCGCCAGCACTTTTGGTGGATTATTACACGATAAAAAAGGGCAATGTGCTAGTTGTGCCAAATTTAAATCCTCATAGCATTATGGCTTTTGAGCGTGGAATTTATAAGGATATGAATCGTAAGTTTGCAAAAATTGCAAAAAATGATCCGGATTTTGAAAATGTGGAACGCATCAAGGAAATCATTAAGAATCCTAAAGTGGATTTTGTGATTAATTTGCACGATGGACACGGCTTTTATAGAGAGAAATGGGAGAATTCTATTTTTAATCCAAAGGCGTGGGGGCAAACTTATGTAATTGATCAAAAAACGCTAGATAATGTGCCTTTTGGGAATTTGGATTCCATTGCAAAACAGATGGAAACGCTTTTAAATCAGACTTTGCATTATGATTTTCACACCTTTGGTGTGCGTAATACGGAAACAAAATTTGAAGATGAGGAGCAACAAAATTCCTTAACATTTTTTGCAGCGACGCATTTAAAGCCTGCTTTAGCGATTGAAACAAGTAAAAACATTAAAGAATTACCGCTTAAAACGCTGTATCAATTAAGCTCTATTGAAGCATTAATGGGAATTATGGGGATTGAATTTGTGCGTAATTTTGAGTTAGATTTAAAGAATGTGAAGGATAAGATAGACGCATTGGGTAGCGTGAAAATTAATGGCAATATGACACTTCCATTAAATGGAATAAAAAATAATCTCAACTTTGTGCCGCTACTTTCTGATGCAAATCGTTTCGTCTTTACACATCCAATTGGGGGAGTTAAGAAGGTTAAAGATGGTTTTGAGATTTACATTGGGCATAAAAAAATCACACATCTAAAGGCGGATATTTTCCCTATGCAATGTAAGTTAGAATCGGTGCAAGTGGAGCTTGATGGTAAGCAAACCATAGCAAAAGCTGGGGATACTTTAGAGTTTAGCAAGGATTTTTTGGTAGGTGAGCAAGAAGGGGTGCGTGTGAATGTGATTGGCTATTCTAAAAAGGGTGTTGTCAGTGAGCATAATTTAAAGCTTAGTCAAAATATGATGGATAAAAATTATGCGATAGATAAGGAAGGAAAGATATTTCGCTTGGAGTTGTATGCAGGAAAAAACTTTTGTGGAATGCTCAATATGCGTGTAAAGGAATAATGTGTGCCAAGAAGTAAAGTTAGTGCAAAATACGGAATCTAAGACGCAAAATGATGAGGTTTGCTCTAGGGATTCTGTTATAAATACGGAATCCCAAGCCACTAAAATAGCTGCTGTTGTGCTTTTAAATATGGGGGGTCCAAACTCTCTTTTTGAAGTGAAAACATTTTTGAAAAATATGTTCAATGATCCTTATATTTTGCCGATTAAAAGTCCGTTTTTACGCGCAATGGTGGGTGGGTTTATCGTCAATAAACGCCTTGAAGATGCACAGAGTAATTATCAAAAAATTGGCGGGAAATCGCCATTAGTTGGGCATACATTTGCTTTATGTGAAGCTCTAAATGCGCTAGAATCGGAGTATTACTTCACTTATGCTATGCGCTACACTCCGCCTTTTGCAGATGTGGTAGCACAGGATTTAAAGGGGAGGGGAATTAAAGAAGTGGTGCTTTTTAGTATGTATCCACATTTTAGCTATACAACCACGGCTTCGTCAATGGAGGATATTTTAAGGGCATTTAAGGCGTGTGGTTTTGCGCCAAAAGTGGTGCAAGTGGAGCGTTATTATAAGGAAAGGGCGTATAATTTAATCGTGATTGAACGCATTAAAGAAGCGTTAAATGGGGAAAATTCTAAGGATTTTCATTTGATATTTTCAGCGCATTCCTTGCCACAAAAAAATATAGAAAATGGCGATCCTTATCAAAAAGAGATTTTAGAAAATGCAGAAATCTTAGAATCGCTTTTTAAAGAGATGGGGCTAGAGTTTGCAAGCATTAAGGTGGCGTATCAATCTAAAATTGGACCGCTTAAATGGCTAGAGCCAAATTTGCAGGATTTGTTACCAAAATATAAGGGTAAAAAGTTGTTAATTTATCCGATTTCTTTCACAATGGATAATTCTGAAACAGATTTTGAACTCTCCTTGCAATACAGGGAAATTGCGCATAGGATTGGGATTTTGGATTATCGTGTTGCGCGTTGTTTAAATGATGGTGGAGATTTTGCACAATGTATTTTAGAAATTGTGAAAAATATGGAATCCAAAAAAGGAAAATAGCAATGCAAGTCGCACAAGATACAAAGGGAAATACAATCTTTGGGGATTTAAGCAAACAAGAAAATGTCAATATTAGCTTCGGGGGGGGGGGAATAATATAGTCTTTTTTGCGGGAAATAGTAGTGGGGTGAATGTTGAATGCAGAGGAGATAATTCTTTGGTGTTTATTGGTAGCGGTGTAAATTATGTAAAAGGACAAATGGATATTGGAAGCAATTGTGTTTGTTACATTGATAGAGATAGTTATCTTGGCGAAGTGTTTATGCGGATTTTTGAAGCTAAGAATATTGTGATTGGCAAGGATTGTTTGTTTTCTAATGATATATGGCTTTGGAATTCTGATTCCCATTTAATTTATGATTCTAATAAGTATAGTAGGATTGCTAAGGGAGAGAGTTGCTATATTGGAGATCATATTTGGTTTGGTTGGAGTGCAGGTGGGCTTAAGAAGTTTTTTATTGCTTCTGGAAGTATTATTGGAACAAGAAGCGTGATAGTGGGGGATAAAATCTTGTTTTCAAATACGGCAAATGGCGGTTATCCCTGTAAAAACATTAGAGAAAACATTTTTTGGATTGGGGATACAACATTTGATTGGAATGTTATCAAAGAGGAAGCTTATGAAACATTATCTGGAGTTGAAAAGGTGGAGGGTTTCATCTACCAATTTGAGCCTGATAAATTTTTAAACCCAGCATTGATTGAGGAGCGGTTAAATGCTTTGCCAAATGCGTTTGATAAATTGCGATTCCTTTATAGCTATGTGTATTGCAACACAAATAAGAATCGCTTTGCACTTTTTAAGGATTCTAATTATACTGATTGTAAGCTTTATTGTGAGAATCCAAATGCTTTTGATGAAATAAATTTTGAAACACCATTGCGCATTAACTACAATGGGTAGTTTCTTTTAGTGGTGATAATTTTTTGGATAATATCTTGTAAAATGTGGAGAATTTGCTTAAAAAATGTTATAGTTTTGAGCATAAATTTGGTCTGGAGAAATGATTTATGTTTTCGCACTTGCGCATTGGAACGAAAATTTCTATAGTGGTGGGTTTAATTGTTTTTGTTGTGATGGTAGGATTATCAAGCGTTGTTGCGCTTAAAAGCAAGGAAGTTTTAAAGAACGAAGCAGATAAGCTTTTGCAAGTTAGCAGTGCGCGTTATGCTAATTTTATTTCAGGCATTATTTCTATGAGCTTCGTATCTGTTGAGACAACACAAGGGGTTGTCAATGGCTTGTTTGCAAATTCTTCATTAGATGAGGATAGGCTTTTAAATTTAATCAGTAATATGGTAGATGCCAATCCTTATGTTACTTTTGGTTATTTGTATTTGGCAAATAGCGATATTTTAGATACGCACCATAACACGATGTCTAGAATGGGTAATAATGAAGTCTTAATGGTTGTTGATGATGAAGCACTTCAAGAACCCGGTGGGACTAGGCAAATTGCCCCTAATATTCAAATTTTACAAACACAAGCCTTTGCTGAGGCAGTGGAGAGCAAAAAAATTGCCTTTGGAAAGCCAACTGCGATGCAAATTGCTGGGCAAGATTTATATGCTTTAAATATTGTTGCACCACTTTTTAATAATAATCTTTTAGTTGGTGTAGTTGGTATTGCTGTGGATTTAAGGGTTTTAAGAGATGCTTTGCTTGGAAGAAATAGAGTGTTTAGCGGGGAGGTGCGTATGCTTATTGCTGATGATGGCACAATAGTTTCGCACACAGATGAAAAGGCTGTTAACCAAACTCTACTAGATTATAACAAACATTCCCAAACGCAAGCCATTGTGAAGTCTATGCAGGAGAATAAAAATGGAATCTTTCCGTATTATTCTCTAGCAAGCAATATGCCATCGCACGCTGCTTTGCATAATTTTGAAATTCCTAGTATGTCTAAACATTGGTCTATTATTACCGTAGTGTCTGAATCTGTTATTGAAGAGCCTATTTATAAGATTATTGGTTATATTGCAGTTGTTTGTGCTGTTCTTTTAATCATATCTGTTGTTATTATTTCTTTATACATTAAGTTGCGCGTAAGTAGTCGTATTGCGGGAATACAGGATTATTTATTTGATTTTTTTGGTTATTTACGCTACGAAAAGGATAATGTAAGGGATTATAATGTGATTGCCTATGATGAAATTGGTAATATGGCACAGGCTATTAAAGAAAATATTGCTTTGATTCAAAAAGGAATTAGCACAGATAGACAAGTTGTCCAAGAAAGCATTGGTGCTGCGCAAAACATAGAGGTGGGTAATTTTGCTGTTAAGGTGGAGGGATTACCAAATAATCCTGAACTTAAAAATTTAGTAAAAGTTTTAAATGGTATGTTTGAGGTTTTGCGTTGCAAAGTGGGATCAGATATGAATGTGATTAATGCTGTATTTGAAAGCTACAAAAATCTTGATTTTACACAAAGCATTGAAAATCCTAAAGGAGATGTGGAATCTGTAACAAATGTTTTAGGGGATGAGATAAAGGCTATGCTTAAAGCTTCCTCCTCTTTTGCGCAAAAGCTTACTCTGCACACTGCAGCACTTCGCGATTCTATGGATAAGCTTATTGGTGCTAGTGATACTCAAGCCCATTCTTTACAGCAATCTGCTGCTGCCATTGAAGAGATTAGCTCTTCAATGCAAAATGTGAATGATAAAACAACAGAAGTAGCAAGACAAGCAGAAGACATTAAAAACATTGTAGGTGTGATTAAAGACATTGCAGATCAAACAAATCTCTTAGCACTCAATGCTGCTATTGAAGCAGCAAGAGCAGGAGAACACGGAAGAGGATTTGCTGTTGTTGCTGATGAAGTAAGAAAACTAGCAGAGAGAACAGGAAAATCCCTAACAGAAATTGAAGC
>NZ_JALEIK010000032.1 GCF_022770205.1 Helicobacter sp.
TCCACAAATCCGGGCATAAAGAATCGCTCTGAGATTCCAAGCTTCTCCACCTTTTCTCTAAGAACAGGGATATTCCCAGTCCCAGCTGCGATAAAAATTGTGTTTTTATGCTTTTGCATCACTTCTGCAATGCAGGCTAAATATGCATCACTATCCACTTTTACCAATCTCCCTATCACACCAAGCACCACTGTGTCTTCATTGATAGGGTATTTTGCCTTCTCTGCTTCTATAACCTCTTTGGAGCGTGGCGGATTATAAAATTTCTGTATGTCCATAGGCACGCTAAAAATCTCAAAATGAAACTTCCCATCCAATGCACAATGCGTTATTCTCTTATCAATCCCAACAATATCATATCTCCCATTTCCGTGACTCCAAAAAATCTGCTTTGGCGCACTTCTTATTACAAAGAGAAAATTGCTAGCATCCACATAACTTGTAGAAATTAGTATATCAATCCCTTCACTTAAAATAGAATCCCTAAGCACCAAAGCCTTCTGCAAATGTGAAACATAATATCTATACTCCTGCACCATTTTATATGCGGGGCTAAAGACAGAGCAACCAATCTCTGCAAAATTTTGCATAATGTTTATATCATCATCACTCTTTTGAATGTATGCCATAGAATACACAATGATTTCGTATTTCTCAGCAAATTCTTTATTATCCAATAACGCCTTACACAAGGAGTATTCCACTTTATAAGGAGAGTTTTCTACAATTCTCTCCTCCAAAAGTCCAATTTTGATTTTGCGCCCATTATTAGAATCAATCTTATCTTTACATTTTGGAAGTGTTTTGCCATACTCCACAAAATAAGGCTCCATAAGCTTCACAATCTTATCATTATACTCCTGCCAATCCTCTTGTGTTTGCGCAGAGTTTCCAAATTTATGATAAATATAAAAACTCACATACATCGCTAAATCTAAATTGCCTTGCTTGAGCAATCGCTCCAATACTTCAAGCCAAACAGGAAAATTCTCTCTCCACTTTAAATTATTAAAATACCTCTGTATGTTCCAAAAAATATGCATACTCCACAAAAACACAGACTTTTTATCATTATCTGCCAAACTTTCATAATACTCGCTCTTAAGCGCATCTCTTTGAATCTCTAAAATCCACTCTATAGGAAAGGCATAATAGGACATAAATGCAGTCACAAAAGTATTTAAATCTATAATATAATTCTCACGCAAACTTAAATAAATAATCTGCGCTAAAAAGAATTTAACCGCTCCATCACTATCCCCACTAAGCAAAATACCAACACTAGCACAATCAATAAAAAGCAAGCGTTCATAATAAGAAATTTCTGTGTTTTTCACATACCCTAAACACAAATCCACATAACTTTGGAATCGCAAATCCCTTAAAGCCTCCATCCCCACCTCTTGCTCTAAATGCTTAAAGATTCCATACGCCCATAAAAAATCCCTATCAGGCACATCCCCTTTTGCAAAAATAATCTCTAAAGCCTTCTCTCTAATAAGCCCTACAATCTCTTTAGATTCCCCAACGCCTAAACTCTCTTGCCACTCCTGCCCAAAAGCCCTAATAAGAGCCATTATTGCATTAATCTCTTCCTTATTTTGCACTGCTTTTAAGCGTTCTATTATCTCTTGTGTTTGAAATTGCATAACGATTCTTTAAAACTAATTTTATCCTTAAAATATCGGCGAATCCTAGCAAAACTTAACTTCAAATTCTTTTAAGACATAAATCAAATGGAATCTGCTTGTAAATCTCTCCGCTTGCACACTCACAAGCCTTACCATAGGCTAAAATCTCATATTCCAATCCGTCTAAAACTAATCTAGCCTTTGGTAGCACACTACTATTGCCACAATCCATACTTCTTAAAAACGCACTCTTTTGCTCTGCCCCCCAAGCCAAATCATAATACCCATTGTTTGGAAATTCTCCCTTTAAATGTAATTTCCCCAAAGCATTACTAATCTTCCTAGCCGTAAAATTCCACTCTAACACACTAGGTTTTATCTCTAAATATCCCAAAAAAGCAAGCTGAATTTGTAATTGCACAAGTTTTATAAAAGTCATTGTATCTTCTATTGGAATCTCTTTTTGATAAATGACATCTCCGCTATCTATCTTTTTATCTACACAATGCCAAGTGATTCCACTCAACTTATCTTGCTCAAAAATACTCCACATTGCCGCAAAATAACCCCTATGATTTGGCAATAACGCATTATGAAAATTAATAATCTTTAAATTCTGTTTTTCCACAATATGACTTGGAAATAAATAATAATTATTTGCGCTAATAACTAAAGTTTGCACGCTTATGTTTTCAAAAAACCTATCTAACGCATCTTTTTGCGTAAAATTTTGATAAGGGATTCCACACTTCGCACAAAAAGATTCTAAAAGATTTAATCCCTTTTCACAGAAGGATAGACAACTAAAATTAAGCCCCCCCAGCACATCAGAGCTCAAATCCTTTGCAATCCTTAAAGCAATATTTCCACTACCAATTACAATAATCTTTTCAAATCGCATTTTCTCTCACCCAAACTGCATTTACCTGCCCGCTAAACACAAAGCCATACTTTGCATAAAGCCCCCTTGCTTTAATATTATCCGCCCTCACCCAAAGTTTTTGTTGCGTTTTTACATCAAAAACAAATACTCATTTAATAGCATAGAGCCAATTCCTTTAGCTCTGCAACTTTGCTTCACGCACAAAGATTCCACAATAGAAATTACCCTTTTTGCACTAAAGACTAAAACCCCTAAAATCTCTCCGCCATTTTTTGCAACTAGCACCTGCTTAAGCTTGATAAAATCCTTTAGCACTTTAGAGCTTGGTATTTCATCTAGCACCTTATCAAAACAAGCATTTAATATTTTCTCTATCTCTTCTTTTTCGCAACTTTGCGCATAATCAATAATGCCCCCCCCCCGCAGCTAAAATCCATTTTGGATTCCATATTTTCTGCCTTTGTGCGCATTAGCATTAGATTTTCTCTTTGTTGTTTAAACCCAATCTCGCTTAACACCCTTTTAAAAGATTCCACCTTTATACCATCTGTATAAAATAAATTCGTAAAAATAGGCAAATCCTCACTTAGCATAAAGCAATAAGGAGCAACCAAAAAGTAATACAGCCAATCCACTCCAAGCTTTTTCTCCACGCAAACAAACCCGCTCTCACTCTCACAAACTTCCACCGCACCGCTTTTAATCTTTTGCAAAAGGGAAATGTCAAAGCAGTTAGACAAAAATGTTGCATCTTGCTTTAAGCGATACAATCTCTCTTGCATTTACTGCCCTTGCAAAGCCCTATCAAGCATTGCTCTAATGTTTGCAAAATTACTAAAAGAATCAAATTCAATAAAATCCGCACTAATAGGCTTATTATAATACTTCTCTGCTGCACTTAAAAAGGCTATCACATCTACAGAATCAATAATTCCATCTTCTAGCAAATCCTCCATATCACGCGTAACATCTTCCCTACCAATCTCTTGAAACAACTTTTCTACAATTTCCATATTTTCTCCTTATAAAATTTCTCCATACAGCATAACAATATTTTCATACACCTCTAAAATCTCTTGCTTACACGCTTCATTTTTCCAAGCCTCTCTGAAAAATATCGCCATTTCATACTTTTTAAAAACTGCATTTTTTCCTCTACAAGCATTTTATCTATAAATCCCCCCCCCCCCGCAGAAGCAATAGAAGTAACAAAAATAGATTCCATATATTCACGCAAATAACGCACTAAAATTTCCATCGCTTTAAAGATAAAAATAAACAATGGAATCTCTAAAAGCGGTTTTAAACTCTCACTTAATTGCGCCTGCACTTCTACATTTTTATCCCTTACAAGCGTGCATTTATGCGCACTTGTATTACTAAAAAATAAATCTAGCAAACCAATGGGTAAAAACCCTAAAATCCTACCCTCCAAATCCACGCTAGGAAAATACGGATACATTCTACACAGCAAGGGGTGCAAGCAGTGCGGATTACACTCACCAAAACAATCGCAAGTCAAATAATAAAGCGTCAATGTTTTATCTTTCAAGGAAAAAACTTCTTTTTTAACCTTGCTCTCTTGAAGTTTGGAGATTCCACCTTGACTTTTATAATATTCATATTCCCCTTCTAGCATAGGCAAAACAACCGATTTTCTTTTAAAAAGAGCATACTCACCATTAAGTTCATTTTTACAACAATAACTCCCGCATTCTGTATAGCATTTCTCAAAGAACAAAAACTCATTTTTATAAATTTTCTCCCAATCAACCTTACACATACTCACTCCTGCACCACACAATTTTTATCATCTAATTGCACAATATAAGGCTTAAATTCCTCTATCTCGCCGACTTCAAAACTCGCATAAGCAATCACAATAATCCTATCTCCAATAGCTACCTTTCTAGCGGCTGCTCCATTTAAACAAAACTCCTTGCCTCCTCTTATACCTTTAATAATATAAGTGCTAAAACGCTCTCCATTATTAATATTCACAATATCCACCTTTTGATACTCTCTTAAATGTGCTAATTCAAGCAATTCTTCATCAATAGTAATAGAGCCTGCATAATTTAAATTCGCATCTGTTACCACCGCCCTATGAAGCTTCGCATATAACATCTCTATTTGCATTTTAACCCCTTATAAACTTTCTTTTAGCAAAACTCTATCAATCTTGCCATTTGCATTATATGGGAAGCTATCAACCCTTATAAACTTCCGTGGAATCATATAAGAAGGAAGTTTATCAACTAGATATTCTCTTAATAAAATCCCCCCCCCCCCCGCTAGACTCATACAAGCAGTGCAATACATTATCTTTAAACAAGCACACATTATTTAAAACTTCCTTATGTGCTCCAATTACACTCTCAATCTCACCTAGTTCCACACGATGCCCTAGAATTTTTACTTGATTATCCGCCCTACCATAACACACTAGCTCACCATAGGAATTATAAGCCCCTATATCCCCTGTTTTATAAATCTTTTCCGCATAGGACTTACACAATGGATTTTGTATAAAAGCGGAATCCGTTTTATCTTTTTCATTATAATAACCAAAACTCAATCCACTTCCACGCACGAAAATTTCACCTTTTTTATTTGGCACATTAGGGGCTATAAGCTTTAAATTATCATCAAAAAGTAGGATTTCTGTATTTCTAAATGATTTTCCAACAGGAAGCAACTCACTTGCCTCAAACCCTCTATCAACAATATAATAACTGCAAACATCTGTGATTTCTGTTGGTCCATAGAGATTTGCAAACAAGGCACTAGAAAAACACTTCTGCCATTCTTGTAAAACCTTAATTGGCATAATCTCTCCACAAAACAAGATTTTACACAATGCTTCACATTTATACTTACTTAAAATTCCACTATTTGCAAAGTAAATCATAATTGCCGTTACCCAAAAAATCATAGAAACTTTATGTTTATCTAAATATTCCATTACTTTATCTGGAAATGCAAACAAAGGATTCTGTAAAAGATGAAGCGTAGCTCCAGCTTTTACGCTAACAAAAATATCTAAAATGGAAAAATCAAAGTAAAAAGGACTCTGATTGGCTAAAACTTCATTTTCATCAATACAAAAAGTTTCTTGTGCATTAAACACAAAATCAATCACACTTTTTTGTGCAGTGCAAACTCCCTTTGGAATCCCAGTAGAGCCTGATGTAAAAAGCACATAAAGCAAATCCGTATCAATCTGCCTATTTTTCGCATACTCCAACAATGTGTTATCCACATCATATACCTCAAACTCTTCAGCAAATAAAGTTGGAACCCCCAAATACTCAAATTTAGAATCCTTAAGAGTAACCAAAAGCTTAGGCTCCAAAACTTCAACAATCTTTAATAATCTCTCTTTTGGAATTTTATCATCTAGCACTGTGTAGAAATTCCCACTTCTAGCCACTCCAAACATAGCCGCTAAACAACCTATACTTTTGGGAAGTAAAATTAAAACAGGACTCTTAAAAAAGCTAAAAGATAAAATCTTGCTTGCAACCTTTTGTGTTAAATTGCTAAAATTCTTATAGTTTATACAATCCTCACCATCTACAAATGCGGTTTTTAAGGGAAACTTCTCCACACTTTTGTCTAAAAAATCACAAACATTAATAATCACACTTCACCTCCTTGCTCAATTAAGCTATACAAATAAGAAGCAAGGAGTTCTGCTCCTTTATCATTCATATGCATAAAGTCTTTAAAAAGTGTTTCTTTAGAGTCTTTAAAGATATCGTTAGCATTATAAATGGTATGGGAATGTGGCATTTGCAAAAAACGCGTAATCAAACTAGGAATTTGATCGCTATAAAGGGAAGTTGGTATTTTAGAGCCTAACTTGAAGCCCCAAACCTCCTCTTTTGTCCATTCTTTTTTACAATGCAAAAAGGGGTGAATGATTGGAAAAAACTTCCCTCCATTTGAAGTTACCATATCCCCAAATTGCTTTAAGCGCACACTTAAAGCATCAAAAATATCTTCAAAAGAGATATTAGGATTTACCCCCCCCCCCCGCACCTAGAGTAGCTACTCGCTCAAAATTTGAAACATAGCTACTTTTTCTGTCTCTTCTTAGCATAAAATCATACGCTGGCGTATAGCACATTTTATAATTCTTTAACATAACCTCGCAACTATACCGACAACTTAAAGACTCTACAAAACACAAACTCATAATAAATTCTGGCTTAAATGGATAAAGAAATGAAGAATAAAAAGTAAAGTTTTCATAAGTTGCTGCAGGAAAAGCACAATTTAAAACAATATATTTATATTTCTTACACTCTAACATTTTCCCTAAGAGCTTCTCTATTTGCTTCTGCAGACTAAATGTAACACCCCTCATTGTGCAAGCACCAAAGAGCGCAATAACCTTTGTGTTCTTATCTCTATTTTTAAGAGCTTCAAAGTCAATTTCTTCTTTAAGAAATAGATTCTTATCATTACTAGTTTCATCAACATAAGTGCTAAATCCGGGATAATGAATCATTGTCCCATATTCTAAAGAGCCTTGCAACATCTTAGCAATCACATTTAGCTTAGGAAACTTTTTATCAATGGCAGCATTAATTGCTTGATATTGCTTTGCAAAATATACAGGATACTCCTTTTTAATCGTTTTATACGCCTTAGCAAAGCTAGAAAGATAAAAATCATCTTGCAAAATTGATTCTAAAAATACAAATTTATCTTTAAACTTTTCACTAAACATTACTGCAAAATCATCTTTATATGCGTCTAAAGCAATATTCTTAAGAGTCAAATCTTTACCACTGCTATCTTTAAGCTCTAAAGCAAACATTTTATTTTTAATAATTTCAACAACTTCTGGCTTGCCACTTACTGCAATCAAACAAATTTCAAATGATAAAGCAGTTTGTTTTAAGTCATTATAGCTTAAAAACCTAGAATCCCTAAAAATACTAAAGTCAAATCCATCATCTACCACATAACAAGAAAAGCCAAAACTTTCAAATAAATGTAAAGCATACTTCCCAGTCCAGCCATAGCCATAAATCAACACATTCATTAAGATCCTTCAAAACATAGAAATCAACAAATTATAACAAAATTTACACACATTAACAATTTTTACAAAAGCAATTCCCTATAATTCCAAACAATCAAAACATTAAGGACACCGATGCAAAATCAATGGGACGCTTCTTATACCAATGGTGAAAACTCCATTTTCTACCCGCACAACGAGCTTTTAAGATTCCTAAACCGCTTCATTAAAAAACAAACTGCATTTAAACAATTTACTAAAATTTATGCCCCCCCCCCAGCCAACAAAACATTAAAAGCACTAGATTTTGGCTGTGGTAGCGGTAGGCAAACTCTGCTTTTATCAGAATTTGAAATAGAAGCTTATGGAATTGACATTTCACAAACTGCCATAAAACAAGCACAATCTCTAGCAAAACATTTAAAACTCTCTGCAAACTTTTTAGTCTCCAACAGCACAACTCTCCCTTTTGCAAACAACTTTTTTGACTTCTCCATAAGTTGCGGTGTGCTAAATTGTATGCCTTTAAAAATGGCAATCCATTTTTTAAACGAGCTTGCAAGAGTGAGCCAAAAATACTGCTTCCTAACGCTTCTTGGCAAAAGCGATTCCACCCTTAGCTATACAATGCAAGATAAAACTACTTTTAAACCCATTGCATTCTTCTCCACACAAGAAAACATCACAGAAATGCTAAAACAAACATCTTTTAAGCTCAAATGGGGAGAAGAATCACTCCACACAAATCTTTTGGATAATGCTAAAAGCACCTATTTCACGCTTGTTTTAGAAAAATAATTCATAGAATTAAAAAGTGGAACACCCTTTGCTTTATCCCTTGCAAATTAAAATTTTTGCAAAGGATGCATAATGAGTTATAGGATATACACCAATGTTAATGCGTTAAATGCGCATACTTCAGGAATTGTGAATAATCGCAATATGGCAAACACACTTGAAAAGTTGAGTTCTGGTCTTAGAATCAACAAAGCAGCCGATGATGCTTCTGGTATGGCAATCGCTGATAGCTTACGCTCCCAAGCAGCCGCACTTGGACAGGCAACAAGAAATGCCAACGATGCAATCGGTATCATCCAAACTGCTGATAAAGCAATGGATGAGCAAATTAAAATCTTAGACACCATTAAAACAAAGGCAACACAAGCTGCACAAGATGGGCAAACAACAACTACAAGAAACTCTCTACAAAGTGATATTTTACGCCTTATGGAAGAGCTTGATAATATCGCAAACACTACAAGCTTTAATGGACAACAAATGCTATCAGGCACTTTCACAAACAAAGAATTCCAAATTGGTGCATACTCTAACACCACCGTTAAAGCATCAATCCAACCAACAAACTCTCACAAAATCGGGCATGTGCGCTTTGAAACAGCAGGGGATTTACTTCCAAGTGCTGGAACAAGCAATTTAAGCGAAGTAACACTAAAATTCCTAAACACAGATGGCACAAATAACTACGCCATAGAATCTATCAAAATTTCTACTTCTGCTGGCACAGGAATTGGTGCTTTAGCAGAAGCTATTAATAAAAACTCTGATAAGCTAGGAGTGCGTGCGAGTTATAAGGTTATGGGGCAAGGTGATGGACCTATTGCATCTGGAACAGTGCGTGGCTTGTCTATTAACGGAGTTGCAATTGGCGATGTTAATGATGTCCAAAAAAATGATTACGATGGAAGACTCATTAATGCAATCAATGCGCAAAAAGAGCGCACAGGAGTGCAAGCATCTCTTAGTATCTCTGGTGCATTACAGCTTACAAGCACAGATGGGCGTTCAATTTCTGTTCAAATTGTAAGTGGTTCTGCAGTAATGAACGGAGCAGCACAAGGTGGTGGCACACTAACAGGCGGCTCCTTTGTTGGAATCTCAGGCACAGCACACGCAATTGTTGGGCGTTTAACACTAACGCGTTTAAATGCTAGAGATATTCTAATCTCTGGAACAGGCTTTTCTCAAGTTGGCTTACACTCAGGAGCAGCTTTCCAAGCAGGAACAGGACTAGCACAATACACGGTCAATCTTAGAAGTATCAATGGAGAATTTGATGCAAATGTCGCTTCAGCAATTGGTGCAAATGCCAATGGTGCGGTAGCAGAAGTGAATAAAAATGGAATCGGAGCAGGGGTAACAAGCCTTAAAGGCGCAATGGCAGTTATGGATATGGCACAAGCTGCACAAGAACATTTAGATAAAATCCGTGCTGACTTAGGTTCTGTGCAACAACAACTTGTCGCAACAATCAACAATATCACCGTCACACAAGTTAATGTCAAATCTGCAGAATCTCAAATCCGCGACACAGACTTTGCCGAAGAATCTGCAACATTCTCTAAAACAAACATCCTAGCGCAATCAGGAAGTTTTGCTATGGCACAGGCTAACCAAGTGCAACAAAACATTCTTAAACTTCTTCAATAGTCTAAAGTCCTTTTTTAGGGCTTTTTTAAAACACATCCCTTTAATACAGCTTTCAAGGATAAATTATGCAAACACAAGAATCCCTAAACCCGCGTTTTGACAAAAATATAGAAGCACTCTTAAAAGTCAATCCCCTGCTTGCAGCACAGCTAAAAACTCTACAAGTGAATAAAAAATACGAAGTGTATATAGGAGATGATCCGCTAAACATAAACATTTACGATAAAGAAAATAAAATCTCTCTTTATCAAAAAAGCCCCCTAGAAGAAACAACAAACAAGCTCAAAGAGTTTGAAACATTTAAGCTTTATCCCTTCTTTTATTTCTTTGGTTTTGGCAATGGTGTGTTTTATAGAATCCTTCTTAACCAAAACACTTCTCTTAAGAAACTTTTTATCTTTGAGCCAGAATTAGAGTTGATTTATATTGCTCTAAATTTTGCGGATTTTTCAGAAGAAATTGCAAATAAAAAGCTGCTCATCTTTTGGACACGCACAACAAATTTTGGAGAACTTGATGAATTTTTAGTCCAAGATGGGCAGTGGATTTACTCACGCCTTTATAATCTCCATTTGTTTAATAACTATTATGGACGCTATTCAGAGGAATGCTTACACATTAATGGAATCCTAACACGCAGCCTAGAGCATCATGTCATTGCAGTAGGAAACGACTCCACAGACGCATTAATTGGTTTAGAGCATCATTTGCAAAATCTCCCAGAGATGATTACCACCCCATCGCTACAACATTGCATAAAAAATGCTAAAACCACAAGCACAGCAGTCATCGTATCCACTGGACCATCACTTTATAAGCAACTCCCACTCCTTAAAGAACACGCAGATAAAATCACCATTTTTAGCGTGGATGCAAGCTTTCCTATTCTTGCTAAACACGGAATCAAACCCGATGTTGTGCTAAGTTTGGAGCGCGTAGAAGAAACAGCAGACTTTTATCTAAAAACTCCAAAAGAAGCACAAGTTGGAATCGTTTTTGCACTCACTAGTATTGTGCATAAAGCAACAAGCAATGCAATCACACAAGGCATAAAAAGCTTTAGTATGCGTCCCTTTGGCTACACAAGATTTTTTGAACTCCACGATTATGGCTATGCAGGAATTGGAATGAGTGCTGCAAATATGGCGTATGAACTTGTGGTGTATTGTAAATTTGAACGCTGCATATTTATCGGGCAAGATTTAGCCTTTGGCAAAGATGACACAACGCATTCTAAAGATGCAATTTTTGGTGAAAAAGAAGAGCATTACAAACCTACAACAAATGCACTAGATAAGATTCTAATCCCAGCTTATGGTGGAGAAGGCGTTGTTGAAACTAGTAGAGTTTGGAATATGTTTTTAAACTTCTTTGAAAAAGACATCGCACAAACTCCTTACCCCCTAGAAGTCATTAACGCAACTGAAGGTGGAGCTAGAATAGAAGGCGCAAAAGAGATTCCTTTTAAAGAAGTGTTAGAATCCCTGCCTAAGATTCAAAAAGCACAAATCCAGCTCACACCACCTACTAAAGAAGAGATTCAAAGCCATCAAAAGCACATTAAAGCAAAGATTAAAGAATTCATAGAATATGGTTATCAAACAAAAAAAGTTGTAGAAGACACTTTTTTAAGAGTGGTTAAAATGACAGAAGAGTTAGAACGCTTAAATCGCGAAAACAAACTAGAAGAAATTGATTTTAAGGAAATGGAATCCATTTTAGATAAAATAGATTCCATCAAAGAGTTTTTCCGTGAAGATATTTTTATTAAAGTTTTTTCTGATGCTGTGCAAAGCTACATTGTGCATCAAGAGTTAGAATTTGCCAAAATTGTTGTGCGCCAAGTGCATACAACAATAGACAAGCAAGTTAAACAAATTGATTGGCTTTATGCGCATAAATTTTGGCTATTCTCCCTTGCTGGAGGAATGGATGCAACCCTAGAAGTTGCAAAACGCTCCATTGCAACTTGGTATAGCAAAGAAGAATTAGCAGAGATTGAAAAGCTAGCAGAGGATTCTAAAAAGAAATCCAAAAAGGATGCTAAATGACAATACTTTATGCACCTTCTTTAAGAGAAGATTTAGACTTACTCCACGCAAACTGCCTTTGCACTTATGATATTCAAGTGCTAGAAATACTTTCTAGCTTAAAATCTCAGGGGGGGGGGCATAATAAAATGCTTTATTTCCCCCACGAAAAAACTCCTAAAAAATACAATAATGTCATTTTACAATCCCTAGACTACTGCTCTATTGCACAAATTGCAAACCTAAAAGAAGTAAAGGAAGCAGAGATTTTAGTTACAGACACTTCTAATCTAGCCCTAGCTTTTAGCCTTACATTTTTAAAACCTAGCCTAATCCATCTCCCAGCTTTTACAAACATTGATTTTGGAGACGATAAACTCTATGCAATGCTACAAAAAATTGCTTTTATCACAACTTCATTAAAAGAGCTAAAGCACACATTAAACACATTAGAAAACACAAAAGATTCCAAGATTACAGCAATCAAAGAGTTTTTACAAGGGGATTTAATATGACAGAACAAGAAAAGCTATTAGAAGAGTTTAATCAACGCTCTAAAGAGCATATCCAAAAGCTCTTAAGCAACACAAAGAAAAATATTGCTGTGATTTCCTACTACCCCACTTATCGCTCACAATTTGGCAATCTTATCACAAAACTCAAAGAGAAATACAATGTTATTACTATTGTTGATAGAATCTTAGAGGATGATTTTGAAAAAAGCGGACACCATAATGTATTTTTTCCTTGGAGGGTTATAGAAGAGGGAAAAACTTATTATCCCAATGTAGATATTGCAGACATTGATTTAATCCTAGTAGCCGACGAAATTGGCTATGAAGAGGGCAGAATTGATAGGGAATTTTTAAGCAAGCGAGCAAAAAGGGTTTATCTTCCCCATCGTTTAACTTGCGTTTGCGGAGCAACTTCAGCAGTGGATTATATCATCGTTCCTTCTAAAAGCGCAATGCAAGGATTCCAATACCGCCTAAGCGATAATCCACAAGTCAAACTCCTGCCAAGCGGATACCCACAATTTGATAAAGCCTTGCAAGACTACCACTACACCCCAAAAAACACCATCACATACGCCCCCACATTGCGCTATGTTTTTAATGACACAAACACACAAATCAATGCCTTTGCAGGCAGTGAAATCACATTTTTAGAATGGCTTTTAGAAAATACAGATTACAACATCTCCTATCGCGCCCACCCATTAAATTATAGCGGCAACCACTATTTCTACCAGCTCATTAATGCAAGCTTTGCAAACGAAGCACGCTTTAGTGTAGATGCCAATATGGGAAATGCGTTTTTTAACTCCACAGATTTTTTAATCACAGATTGGAGCACAACAAGCTTTCTTTACTCTTACACCACTTTGCGTCCTAGCTTTATGTTTATGCCAACTCCGCTAGATTCTAGCTTAGAAAATGATGGTGGCTACATCTTAGAAAACCACCACGCAAAGAATCTAAAAGAGCTTAAAGCATTCTTAGACAACATCAATTTCGCACAAGAGAGAGAATATTTTAAAGCCTTGCGCGAAGACAATGTTTATCATATCGGACACTCTGTGGAAGCGATTTTACAAAACATTGAAGAGATTTTAGAAGGTAAACTTTGAAAGCAATCATTTTATGCGCAGGCAAGGGGACACGCTTGCAACCCTTAACATTTAATAAGCCAAAACCCCTTTTAGAGATTAAAGGTAAAACACTCTTAGAAAATGCAATTTTCCACTTAAGAAAATGCGGTGTAGAAGAGGTTATCGTAGTTACAGGCTATAAACACCATCTTTTTGACGCGCTAGAAAAAAGGCTAAAATTTAAAAAAGTCGTGTTTGAAAACTATGCTTCCACAAACTCCGCAGCATCCTTAAAATGCGTGCAAGAGGAAATCACAAAAGGCACTTTTATCTTAAATGGGGATTTGTTTTTAACAAACACCTTTCAAGCCTCCTTTGAAACACAAATCAAATGGGGCGTTTCACAATTTTTAGCGCAAAAGATTCTCCATCAAACGCCTTCTTGGGGATACATCACAGATGAGAATTGCAAGCTTTTAGACATTGACACAAACGCCACAAGTGGTTATGGAGATGGAATCGCATTTTTTGACAATGCACAGGATTTAGAAATTATAAAAGACTCTCTTAATCAATGCGATGATAACGAGTATTGGGAAGCTTGCATTTTAAAATCTATGGATAAAATTAGCTTTTATGTCTTTGGTTTGGATTCCTTATACACAGAAATTGACTCCTTTAAAGACGCCCTTATCTCTAAGCTCATCACCCCAGAAGAGATTGCAAAACAATGCGCTGATGATAATGAAGCAATAAGACTTTTTAGCGTTACAAACATTAATTATAAAATCAAGTTTTTAGGAGAAGAAAGAGTCATTAGGATTCCACGCAACCACAGAGATGCAGTGATTAACACAGAGCAAGAACAAAAAATCACAAAGCTTTTAGGACAAAACATCACACCCCAAGCAGAATTTTACCCAAGCGACATTAAGCTTACAACCTTTTTGCAAGGTTATAAGCCCCTAACAAAAGAAGAGCTAACCCCCTTTACGCTAGAAAAACTCATTTGCGCAATCCAAACCTTACATAACTTTAAGCATAAAGACTATCCTAGCTTTTCAAAAATCCTTTTAAGCGATGAGATTAAAACTTATGAATCCCTAGCTAAGATTCCACTTCTAAGCAAGCAGGAGCATAAAGCCATCACAAAAATTGCAAAAGAAGCGGATTTAAAAGAATCTGTGTTATGCCATAGAGATTTACAGCTCCCAAACATTCTTTATAATGCACAAGATTCCACAATTAAGCTCATTGATTTTGAATTTGCAGGCTTTTGCTCTTCCCTTTGGGAATTTGGAAATCTAGCAGGCGAGCTTGATTTAAGCAAAGAGCAAATTGCATTGATCCTAAAGCTAGCTCCAAACATCACTTACAAAGAGATTCTACAAGGCAAGTTAATCTCTAGCTATGTGTGGGCGTTGTGGAGTTGGTATTATGATTGCATTCCACTAGGTAGGGAATATCTTATGCGCCTACACCACACCTTAGAAGAGCTACAATGCAGCTAGCACGATTCCTTGCTTGTGCATCTCTAATTAACCCACTATTTTGGTTACCACAATGCAGCTAATGGGACATTTTCTAGCCTTTGCTAGCGTGTTTTTGTGGTCTAGTCTTTATGTCAGCGTTAAGATTCTCTTAGAAGTTTTTAGCCCGCTTGAACTTTTGGTGCTACAATTTGCCATCGGTTATTGCTTCTTACTTCTTATTGCTCCAAGACTTTTAAAATCCACCCTTAAAGACGAACTTTACTTCCTACTAGCTGGACTTAGTGGAATCACAATTTATAATCTTTTCTTAAATCTTGCAATGGATATTTCTAAGGCTTCAAATGTCAGCGTGATTATTGCAACTGCGCCACTTTTTACCGCATTGCTTGCAAGCTTTTTAAAAATTGAAAAACTCTCTTTTGTCTTTTTTATAGCCTTTGTTTTGTGTATGGGTGGAATCGTGCTTTTAAGCTATGAAGAAGGGGGATTTATTTTGAATCCTTTAGGCGATACACTAGCACTTCTCTCAGCACTTGGCTGGGCGGCTTACTCGCTTTTAATCCTTAAAATCACACAAAAGACAAACCACATTATCCTAGTGACAAGGCGCATTATCTTTTATGGAATCTTAGGAATGCTCCCTAGCTTTTTCTTCTTAGATTTTTCGCCAAATCTAGCAAATTTGCTAGATTTAAAAATTGCCTTAAACTTACTCTTTTTATCACTTTTTGCTTCAGGGATATGCTTTCTTTTATGGAATCTCTCCACATTATTAATTGGCGCAGTAAAGACAAATATCTATGTGTATCTCACGCCTATTATTACGATTATCACTTCCTTTTTTGTGCTAGAAGAAAGGCTCTCCACTCTAGCTGTTTTAGGGACATTTTTAACGCTATGTGGAGTGATTCTAGCAAAATCCAAGTTTTCAAAACGCTAATAAGAGCTATTAACGCCCCCCCCCCCGCACCAAAAATTTCTTCTTTAAGGCTCTCTACTAGCTTAACTCCCGCTTTTCCTGCATTAATTCTTATCTGCTTTTTAGCAAACTCCACTCTTTGTTTGCGCATTTCATCTTTACCTTTAAGAACCACCCTATCTATAAAGTCTAAAATATATTCTTTGGAAAATGCAAGATAATAATGCTTTAGCACTTCAAATCCATAGGGCGAAAATGTATGCTCAAATGTATCTTTCCTACCCATAAAACACGCAGGATTATCTGTGTATAAATACTCAGCAGTATAAGAACCACAATCGTGGATTAGCGCATCACTTTGCACAAAAAGCTCCAAATAATTATCCGCATTATGATAAGTCATATTAGGGATTGCTTCAATTTTAGCCAAATAACTTTCTGGAGTGTTATTCCATAAATTAGAATGCTCTCTTAACACTCTAAAGACTGAAAGATGCGGACGGAAAATAAAATCAATTTGAGAATAAATCTTAGGCAGCTCTAAGAAAAACTCATAATACACTAAGAAATTTGAAAGTTGCAATTCTTTCCAATCTGTCATTGTATGATGGGGAGCGATGATTATCTTTTTTCTCTTGTTGGGAGTCTTACAATACTTTATGATTGCATCCATTTTTGTATATCCTGTTACAACAACACTAGATTGCTTTATAAGAGAATTCTGCAAAGTTGCTTCTAAGCCCTTTTGATTCTCTACATAAATTTTCCAAAGTAAAGCATATTCCCTAGAATGAATGATATGTTTAAAATCATAATTTAACATTCCTGTAAATCCATAAGGTACATACACGCAAAGCATTTTTTGAGACAAATTAACAATTTGATAACGAGAATTTACAGCACTATCATAAATATTACAAAACAGCGCAACATCAATTAAATTAGCAACTTCCAAATACCGCTCTCTTTTAAAATCATACACACAAACAACATTATTGTATCTTTCTTTCAAACGCCGAACACTATTTTCGCTGTCTCTAGCATCCACTCTGATGATTTAGAATTCACAGGCACAACAAAGATATAGATACAAAAGCGCAAATCCCTAGAAAGCTCTTTAATAACGCTATGATAGGGAAATGCTCTATCATCATCATAAGACAAAATTCCAACGCGAATAACTGCCTGCTCTTTCAATCTTTGTTTAACCTGCCATACAGCTTTATTGACACGCATTTGCTGAAGTTTTATTTTAAGTTTTTTCCTAAAGCTTCTAATGCCACTCTTAAGATTTCTTATGCTATTCCTCATCAATCAAACCTTATCTATACATTTAAATTTATACCATCTCATAGATTAAATCTCTCCCATCACAGAAGCAATCACAGCCCCCTCCCTAAGCCCCTCATCCATCACTAAACATTCCTCAAAACCCAAAGCCTCCATAAAGCAAGTAAATAGCGCAATCCCAAAAGGCACGACATCTGCCTTAAACTCCCCAAAAATAGCAATTTGCGATTCCATATTCAGCCTTAAAAATTCCTGCAACACCCTAACAAAGTCCCCCCTTAGAAGCGTTTTTCCAAACACCGCCTTAGAATCATATTTCTTTAATCCAAGTTTAAAGCCACACACAAGCGTTGGCGTGCCACTATTTGCCACAAGGAATTTTGGAATCATTCCCCTGCCCTTACAAGATTCCACAAACGCCACAATAGGCATTAAAAACTCATCCTTACACGCCTTTAAATTCTCTGCACTCTTAAATCTATCCTTCGCGCTTACAATCCCTATTTCAAAGCTTTTTGCAAGCTCCATTTCCAAACCACACACAATAAACTCACTACTAGCCCCTCCCATATCTACTAGCAAAAAGCAATCTTTGTCGTATTTTTCATTTTGCACCTTTAGCTTCTCTAGTGCGATTTTTGGGGCTAGAGTTGTGATTTTTGCTTCCATTTCACCATTAATAACACGGAATCTAATACCACTTTTTGCAAAAATCTCTTGCAAAACCTCCTCTTTATTGCGTGCTTTGCGCATTGCTTGCGTCGTTAATGCAACCACCCTATCCGCACTAGAAACCCCTAAAACTTCACGCATTTGCAACAATCCTTCTATAATACGACAAACCGCAGCTTTACAAATCTCACCGCTTTCCTCTAAACCCTCTGCTGTGCGCACCGTAAAATCAGATTCCTTTAACACTACAAATTCCTTATTTGCGCCATTATCACGCACTTCCATACGCACACCACGCAGAGAATTACTCCCTAAATCAATCCCTATAATTTCCACTTTAAGCTTCCTTTTGTTAAGATAAATGCCTTAATTATAACAATTAAAAGAATATAATTTTGGAATACTTCTTGCTTTGACTGCCTAGAAAAGATTTTAGCGAAATAAGGACATTACGCGATGAAAATAACAAAACTCTTCAAACATTTGATGCTATGCATTACACTCACACTCCCTGCTTTTAGCGCAAAGGTGAGCGATTTAGCAAACATTGTAGGCGTGCGCGATAACCAACTTATCGGCTATGGTTTAGTTGTAGGTTTAAATGGCACAGGAGACAAAACAACTGCAGCTTTCACAATGCAATCTATCTCAAATATGTTAGATAGCGTGAATGTAAAGGTGAATGCAAACGATATTAGCTCTAAAAATGTCGCTGCTGTGATGGTAACAGCAAAACTTCCAGCCTTTGCAAGACAGGGCGATAAAATTGATATTTTAGTCTCAAGCATAGGCGATGCAAAATCGTTAGAGGGCGGAACACTGCTTTTAACTCCACTTAGCGGGCTTGATGGCAGAATCTATGCTGTGGCACAAGGTGCAGTAGGCATTGGCGGTAAAAGTGAGAGGGGCGGGAGTGCAAACCACCCACTAGCAGGAGTTTTACCAAATGGTGCAACGGTGGAAAGGGAAGTTAGCTATGATTTATACAATAAAATCAACGCCACGCTAAGTTTAAAGGAATCCAATTTTCAAAATGCAATGCGCATCCAAAGAAGCATCAATGCAGCTTTTACAAATCCACAAGAACAAGAAGGACAAACACAGGCGCAAACTCCTATTGCAACGGCAATTGACCCGCGCACAATTAAACTCCAACGCCCACAAGAAATGAGTATGGTAGAATTTTTAGCGCGCGTGCAGGAAATTGACATTGACGCAGTCAGAGAAGACAAAATCATTATCAATGAACGCACAGGCACAATCATTGCTGGTATGAATGTAGAAGTTACACCCGTAGTTGTAACACACAACAACATCACCATTAAAGTCAGCAACGAAGCCATCACAGACCCAGAAGCTGTTGATATGGGAAGCGGAGCAAGTTTTAGCGAAGAGCAAGCAATGGTAAGTGCGCAAAATAATCCAACCATTTCAAGCGTAACTAGAGCATTGCAAAGAATGGGAGCAACACCAAAAGATATGATTGCAATTTTAGAAACAATGAAAAAAGCAGGCGCATTTAACGCCGACTTAGAAATCATCTAAAGGATAAAAATGCTAATAGATTTTAATGCAATCAGTGGATATTCTAAGGAATTAGTTGATAGGGCAAAATCCACGCCAAAGATTCAAAAAACAGATGATGACTCAAGATTAAGAGAGCAAACAGATGCCTTTGAAGCACTGATTATAAAGAATATGTTAGACATTTCTTTAAAAATGGACGACACACTTTTTCCAAAAGCTCCCGGACACGATATTTATGAGTCAATGTATCGCGACACACTTTCAGAATCCTTAAGCGGTAGCTTTGGTTTTAGCGATTTACTCTTTGATTACTTAAAAGATTTACAAAACAAACAAGGTGCTAAAGGCTAATCGTGATTGATGAACATTTATTAGAATCCCTAAGCAGTAGCGATAAAGAATCCTTTGCAAAGGGCTTAAAAGAACTTATCACGCAAACTTATGAAGTAGAAAAAGAATTTGTAGAGCTAAAAGCACTCTTTGAAGAAGTGCTAGATGTCCTACCAACAGCAGTTTGGGTATTAGAACAAGAAGGAGAGATTTTCTATCAAAACAGCCTAGCCTGTGAGATTCCAGAGATTTTAGAGAAGCTTGATTTCTCCCAAAACAATCGCCAAGAAATTGAACTTGAATCCAATAAAGTCTATCTTGTGCAATCTAATACCAAACTCAATAAACGCATAGTTTCTGCCACTGATATTACAAGTGAAAAGCGCAAAGAACGCTTAGCTTCTATGGGGCAAATCTCTGCACACTTAGCGCACGAAATCCGCAATCCTATCGGCTCTGTTGCCTTGCTTGCTTCCACATTAATTAACCGCGTGGATTTAAAAAACAAATCCCTTGTGCTAGAGATTAAAAAGTCCATTTGGAGAGTGGAGCGCATCATTAAAGCAACACTGCTTTTTTCTAAAGGCGTGCATTGCAATCACAGCAAGATTGACCCACAAAGCATCAAAGAAGAATTAAACGCATCTATTAGCCACTACACTTATTCTAAGGACATCACCTTTATATTTAATTTTGACAAAACACATTTTAAAGCGGATTTTGATTTGCTCTGCATTGTGCTACAAAACTTCTTATTCAATGCAATAGATGCCATTGAAGAAGGGGAAAACGAAGAAGGGCTTGTGGAGATTAATTTTTACAACACAGACAAACACGCCTTATTTGAAATCTATGATAATGGCAAACCCATTGAAAACCCAGAAATTCTTTTTGAACCTTTTAAAAGCACTAAGGTCAAGGGAAATGGCTTAGGACTTGCGCTCTCTTTACAAATCATTGAAGCACACAATGGCAGCATTACACTCTTGCAAAATGGCAAAAAAGGCTTTGCTTTAGAATTAAGGCGTTTTTAGTTAAGATTTGCTTAACTATTTTACAAAAAGGGTGTCTATGAGTGAAAATATCCAAACAATGCAAAATGTAAAAAGCATTCGCGAAACCAACCTTAAAAATAAACGCATTCTAATCCGTGTGGATTTTAATGTCCCTATGGACAATGATTTAAACATTGGAGATGATACAAGAATCCGCGAAGCAATTCCTACGATTAATTACTGCATTGACCACGGAGCAAAATCCATTATTCTAGTTAGCCACTTAGGGCGACCACAAGGAAAAAGCGATTCCTTTTCTTTAAAACACATTCTCAAGCGTCTTGAACGCTTACTTTCTAAAGATATTGTCTTTGTTGATAGCTTAGAGAATGCACAAGTTACGCTAAATACACTAGTTGATGGTAGCATTATTTTGCTAGAAAATATCCGCTTTTATGCAGGCGAAGAAAAAAACGATTCCAATCTTTCCCAAAAACTTGCAAATTTATGCGACATTTATGTCAATGATGCCTTTGGAGCTTCCCATCGCAAGCACGCTTCTACTTATGGAATCGCACAATATGCTAAGGAAAAAGTTGCCGGCTTGCTCTTAAAAAAAGAGATTGATTCTTTTGCAGTTGCTCTCTCTAACCCTTTGCGCCCGCTATTATTAATCGTAGGTGGCTCTAAAGTGTCCTCAAAACTCACACTCTTAAACTCTATCTTAAATGTTGTGGATAAAATCATCATTGGCGGAGCAATGAGCAATACTTTCTTAAAAGCAGTCGGATATGACACAAAAGCTTCTTTAACAGAAGACCATTTGCTACAAGACGCACGCAATATTTTAAGAAATGCCAAAGAAAAGGGCGTAAAGATTTATTTACCCGTAGATGTTGTTGCAACTGATGCCATCAAAGAACCAAAAACCATTAAAATTATCCCCGCTCAAGATATTCCAGAAAATTTAATGGCAGTAGATATTGGACCAGCTACTGTGAAACTCTTTAATGAAGTCATTAAAGATTGTGAAACTATCATTTGGAACGGACCGCTAGGTGCTTATGAAACACAAAAATTCTCACGCGGAACTTTTAGCATTGCACACGCAATTGCAGACACCTATGCTTACAGCATTATCGGTGGTGGAGATACCGCAGATGCCGTAGATAAAGCAGGCAATAGAGATAGTATGAGCTTTACCTCAACAGGGGGTGGAGCAAGTTTAGAACTCTTAGAAGGTAAAGTGCTTCCAGCATTTGAAGTCCTAGACAAAAAAGAATAATAATGGACAAACCCAAGAATCTTTTAAACCACTAAACTAAAGGGGTTTATTCTCCTTTAGAAGGAGTAATAATGTTAAATTTATTTATTAAACGCAACGGAATGATTGTAAGAGAAAGTATCCAATCCATAGAAGCAATTGATGCAAGTGCCGATGTGCTTTGGATTGACTTACTACACCCAAGCACTCAAGAAATCGCCTACATTTCAAAAACCTATCTTTTAGACATTCCAACCAAAGAAGAAAGAGAAGAGATTGAAGAATCCGCGCGCTATTGGGAAGATAGCGAAAGTATAACCATTAACACCTACTTCCTAACGCGCCCTAATGCAGAGAATATTTTACGCAACGAAACCATTACCTTTTTACTCACGCATAATATCCTTTTTACTCTGCGTTATAGTGAATTTAAAGTCTTTGATGAAATCCAACAACGCGTCCTTGCAAACCCAAAAAATTTTGAAGATGGATTTGATTTAATTTCAAAAATTTTTGAATTACGCGTTGAAAAAGATGCGGATATGCTAGAGAGTATCGCTAAACAAACGCGTCTTTTGCGTCGTGCAATTGTTTTAGACAAACGATTAGGTGATGACATTTTAGAAAATCTCTCCCTTTTACAAGAAATGCACCTAAGTTTGCGCGATAGTTTGTTTGATAAAAGACTTGCAATCATTGCACTCTTACGCACAAACAAAGCCGATGCAGAAGTTAAAAAAGACTTAGGAATCGTGCTAAAAGACATTAATTCTCTTGTAGAATTTACAAATGTTAATATGAATATTTTGGATAATATTCAAACACTTTTTTCTAGTCAAATCAACATTGAACAGAATAAAACCATTAAAATTTTCACCGTTGTAACTGTGGCAATGATGCCCCCAACACTAATTTCTACAATCTATGGAATGAATTTCAAATATATGCCTGAGCTTGAATGGACATATTCTTATCCCATAGTCTTAGGCGTGATGATTATCTCAACCGTGCTTCCAATTCTGTATTTTAAAAAGAAAAAATGGTTGTAATGTGGAATCTAAAAAACACAATTTTCATTTTGGATTCCAACTTTTAGCCTTAAAGAATTAGAATTGTGTTTTGATTCTAAAATCAATCAAGCAAGTTATAAAGCCTAAAAAAGGAAATAAAAATGGCGGAAAAAACAAATTGGATAGAAATTGCAAAAGATATTCTAGGAAAAGCAAAAGAGCCTTTGCATATCAATGAAATAGCCAATAGGGCATTGGTTGCTGGATACATAAAAGGAGATTTAGAAACAATCACTAGAAATATGAACGCTTCTTTGGCGAATTCTGTAAAAAAGCCAAAAATAAGCCCTTTTAGAAAAATAAAAAACAAAAATGGAAAAAGCTTTAAGAAAGGATTTTATGAGCTAAAACCTATCAAAAAAGCACAAACTCAAACTCTAATAACTCCAAAACCACAAGTTAATACACAATATGTAGGCAAAGCAGGGGAAATGGCGGTATTTTCTGAACTTTTATTTTATGGCTACAATGCTTCTATAATGTCAGTAGATGACGGCATAGATTTAGTTGCCACAAAAGAAGGGAGATTCTTTTTCATACAAGTCAAAACAGCTCTATCAAATGATAATAAAACCCCAAATTTTACCATCAAAAAAGATTTTTTCATAAGATATGACAAATCGGAAACATTTTATATTTTGGTAATAAGAAATTTTGACAAAAAGGGTTATTCAAATTTGTATTTTGTAATACCCAACCACACAATAAGAAAAAATGATTTACGATGGAATCATTAAGGATTCTGATAACTACAATATAAGAATTGCACAAGAAAATAATATGTGGGTTGCAAATGGCAAAGAGAACATAACACATTATCTTAATAACTTTATGGATATAAAATAGACGCAAGATTGCAGGGCTTTCTTTAAATTTTCATTTTGGATTCTATATTTCAACAAGCCTTTTAACTTTTTAAATTATCCAATTCTAAAGTTTGGAATCCAAAGCGGAATCCAAACTAAAGCCCTAAAGGCTAGCTTGCAGTAGAGTGTTTAAGCGTTTTACAAAGGCATTCACATCTTTAAGCTTACCCCCTTCAAGCAACTTTGCTTCTTCAAGCAACAAATGCGCAATTTCCTTTGTTTTCTCCCTATCATTGCTCATTAGCATTCTAGTTAAAATAGTATGGTTTGGATTTAATTCTAAAATCGGCTTAGACTCTGGCATATTCCCCTGCATTCCCATTTGACGCATCATTTTTAGCATCGCACTATTTTGATCCTCTGCTTCTACCACACAAGAAGGCGCATCAACTAGCCTAGCACTCAAGCGCACTTCTTGCACCTCATCACCTAAGGCTTCTTTAAAAATCTCTAGCAAGCCCTTAAATTTCTCCTGTGTTTGCTCATCAATGCTAGCTTCTCCTAAATCCTCCAAAGCTTCCTTAGAAGTAATCGCACGCAATGGCGTTTTATCATACTCTTGCACCATAGGCATTACGATTCCATCTATCTCATCACCAAAAAGCATTACTTCAATACCTTTTTTGCTAAACGCATCAAGTAAAGGCGAGCTTTTAAGCAACTCCAAATCCTCCCCTTGCAGATAGTAGATTGCCTTTTGCCCATCAATCATTCTCTCTTTATATGTTTTAAAAGAAATCTCTTTGCCCTCACTTTTCGTGCTAGTAAAGCGCAAAAACTCCATTAGCTTTTCTTTGTTTTCAAAATCGCTATAAACCCCCTCTTTTAAGCATCTGCCAAACTCTTTATAAAATTTAGCGTATTTTTCTGTATCTTTTTGTAAGGCGTCAATCTCGCTTAGAATCTTTTTTGTAGAAGCAGACTTAATTGTAGCTAGGATTTTATTTTGTTGCAAAATTTCACGGCTTACATTAAGTGGCAAATCCTCACTATCAATAATCCCCCTTACAAAGCGCAAATAAGGCGGTAAAAGTTCCTTATCATCATCGGTAATAAACACTCGCTTCACATACAGCTTCACGCCACTTTTATAATCCACGCGATACAAGTCAAAAGGCGCACTTTGTGGGATATAAAATAAAGTTGTGTATTCTAAAGTTCCCTCCACCTTTGTATGTATCCAAGAAAGTGGCTCACTAGAATCATAACTTAAAGTCTTATAAAACTCTTTGTATTCCTCCTCTTTTAAATCTTTCTTTGCCACACGCCAAAGGGCTGAAGCCTTATTGATTTGTTCGCATTTTTGCTCTATGACTTCCTTTTTATTTTCCTCCTCACCCTCAGTTTTACTCTCAGTAAAATGTAAAAAAATTGGGAATGGAATGTGGTCGGAGTATTTTTTGATAATCTCTTCTATGCGCCAACGGCTTGTAAATTCCTTTTCATCATCTTTTAAATACAGCTTAATCTCACTTCCGTGCGTTTCCTTCTCACAAGGCTCAATATCAAACTCCCCACTCCCATCGCTAATCCACGCATACGCTTGACTCTCCCCTGCTTTTTTAGTTGTTACTATAATCTTGCTTGCCACCATAAAAGCAGAATAAAACCCAACACCAAACTGCCCAATCAACGCGGAATCCTTTTTCTTATCCCCACTAAGTTTTGATAAAAAGTTTTTTGTCCCACTCTTTGCAATCGTGCCTAAATTCTCTATTAAATCCGCTTCATTCATACCCACACCGCTATCGCTAATTGTTAGCGTGTTTTTCTCACTATCAAAGGCTATGTCAATCCTAGGCGTGAAGTTTAGCGACTTTAGCTTCTCATCTGTTAGCGTTAAGTATTGCAGCTTATCTAGCGCGTCTGAAGCATTACTCACAAGCTCACGCAAAAAAATCTCTTTATTAGAATACAAAGAATGTATCATTAAATCCAAGAGTTGATTCACTTCGGTTTGAAAAGTATGTTTTGCCATAAATATCCTTTTTTGAAAAATTTCCGCGCATTATAGCAAAAAATAGAAAAAAATCAATAAAGTTTATATAGATAATATCAACTTTATTTAGTTTATTTAAATAATATTTTATATCAATCTATTATAAACTTTGAAATTTTGAAACTTTAAAGTCTTGAAAGCTTCAAAATAGTAATACCCAAAGGTTTTCAGTAGCTTTTTAGAGTTTTAAAATCGGAATTAAAATTATAGAATATGTTATAATCGCAGTGGTGAAGTTTGATTCCTTAGTGAATTAGGACTTCACTAAGGAAAATTTGCTTCTCCGAAAGGAGGATTAAATTATGCTAAAAATCGTAGTAATTGTATTATTACTATGCTTAATCGCTACTTATGCGCATTAAGTCCCCTTTAAAAGGGGGATTTTCAGTTTCCTTTTTGTTTTACACTTTTAATCTTTAAAATTAATAAATAAAGTTAAGAAATGCCAATTTCTTTTACACTTTTTAACTTGAAAGCTTCAAATACGATTCCATATTTAAAGAGTAAAATTATTGTTTCAAGCCTAGCAATGTGTTTAGCACTTGATCAGATGTGGTAATGGATTTTGAGCTCGCCTGAAATCCCCTTTGCACAACGATAAGTTGCGTTAGACCACGGCTTAAATCCGTGTTGCTCATCTCAAGTTTAGAGGTTGAAACATCTGCACGCCCCCCTGTCCCAGCAGCTCCAAGAGTTGGTTGCCCCGAGTTTGAAGACTCTGCATAAAGATTACTTCCAGCCTCCTGCAAACCTTCATAATTGGCAAATGTAGCCACTGCAACTTGCGCTAAAGCTAGGTTTTCTCCATTGTCAAACCTTCCCAACATTGTCCCTGTCTTATCAAAATAGTACTCTCTTAATGTCCCTGAAGCATAGCCATCACCCTTTACATTTTTAGATTCCGACTCCTTCGCCGTGCTTGTAAGCCCATCAAATCCCCCTCCCCTTCCAAAGTCTAAGTCAATGTTTTGCGGAAAAGAAGCCCCCGTGTTTGGCTTAAATTGGATGCTACTAGGATTTACCCCTAATAACTCTCCATTTTCTCCGAAGCTTATGCTACCCCCCTCTAAAATGTTTGGGCGTTGCGCACTAGCACCAATAAGCTCTGCAGGCTCTGGCACAATGATGCGAAAGCTCCATTCATTGTCTGAGATTTTCTTAAACTGCATCGTAAAATCGTGTTTATTTCCCAAGCTATCAAAGATATTCACCGTTTGTGCAAATGTTGCCATTCTTAAAGCTCCCGTTGTGGTTGCATTTCCGCCTTCTACTAGCACACCCGTATTCATTGCTTTCATTTGATTTTTAAACAAAACATTTGTTGTGTTATTTGCATCGTTAAAAGCAGAGACAAAAATGTTTAAGCTATCAAATTCCGGATTTGCAAATCCACCAGGAGCTGCTACCGCACTTGCTTTAATGCCATCATCTCTATTTTCAATAGCAAATTGCCCATTGTCATTTAAAGTTACCTTTACACTATATGCACTCTCAGAAGGTGCATC
>NZ_JALEIK010000009.1 GCF_022770205.1 Helicobacter sp.
GATGCGGGCTTTTATGTAGGGATTTATGCAGTGGCTACACCTAAGAATTTAGAGCATATTCAAGCAGTTCAAAAACTCTGTGAGCAAGAGAGAATTGATTTTAGGGTTAAAGAATATCTAGGCTTTGATGGCAAGCAGTGGTATGGGACTTATAAATATTTAGATGCAATCACACAAAAGGGCAATCAATATTGTGAGTGTAAAACCACAGAGCTTATTGTAGGTCCTAATGGGGCGGTGTATCGCTGCCATTCAGATTTGTATGAATCACGCACACCAGTAGGGAATATTGTGGATAAGGGGTTTCAGATTCAAGATGTTTTTCGCCCTTGTTATGTGTTTGGGCATTGTAACCCTTGTGATATTAAGGTTAAGACAAATCGTTTTCAAGAGTTTGGGCACACTTCAGTAGAGATTAAAAGCTTAAGAAGCCTCACACAAGCAGAGCAAAAAGCACTTGAAAATGGGGATTTTGGGCTAGGAATTTAAATGGCTGATGTTTTTCGTATTGATTCGCATAAGCTTATGTTCCATCCACAAAGAGTAACGCAATGGCTAGAGTCCTATGGAAAATGGGAACAAGAAAAGCGCATTTACCCTATTTATGTGGAGGTCTCTCCTTATGGGGGGTGTAACCACCGCTGCACATTTTGTGGTGTGGATTATATGGGGTATAAGAGCATTAAGATTGATTTAAGCATCTATAAAGAAAGAATCCAAGAAATGGCTAGGCTTGGCGTTAAAAGCGTGATGTTTGCAGGAGAGGGAGAGCCATTCTTACACAAAGAGTTGCCATTAATGGTAGAGGCAACTAAGAGAGCGGGTATAGATGCTGCAATTACAACAAACTTTGTTTTAGCAAATGCGGAGAATTTGCCCTTAATTTTAGAGTGTGCAAGCTGGGTTAAGGTTAGCATTAATGCAGGGGAAAGCGCAAGCTATGCGAAGATTCATCGCACAAAGGAGGCAGACTTTAACAAAGTGTTAAAAAACCTAGAGCTTGCCTTAGCAATAAGGGAGGATAAAAAGTTTGCTTGCACTTTGGGGGCGCAAATGCTACTCTTACCAGAAAATTATAAAGAAGCCCTAATTCTAGCGCAACGCTTAAAAAATATCGGCGTGGATTACTTGGTGATTAAGCCTTACTCCCAACATCTCTTTAGCAAAACTAGGGAATATGAAGCTGTGGATTATAAGGAGTTTTATTACTTAAAAGAGCAGTTAGAGTCTTTGAGTACAGAGCGTTTTAATGTGGTGTTTCGTGCAGAGACTATGCAAGCAAGCATTAATGGGCAAGGTTATCAAAAATGTTATTCTACGCCTTATTTTTGGGCATACATTGCATCAAATGGTGATGTGTATGGGTGCAGTTGCTATTTAGGGCAGAAAAACTTCGCTTATGGCAACATTAACGCGCAGAGTTTTCAAGCCATTTGGGAGGGGGATAGACGCAAGGAAAATGCGCGTTTTATCCAACAAGAGCTTGATATTTCTAAATGTCGTATAAATTGTAGAATGGATTTTGTTAATCGCTATTTATGGGAGCTAAAGCACCCAAATTTGCATAATAATTTTATATAGGTGTGTTATGAAAGATTTTGAGCTAGATTCGCATAAGCTGCACTACCATTTTGAGAGAGTGGCAGAGTTTAAAGAGAGAGGGGATTGCTACCCGATTTATATGGAGGTTTCACCTGTTGGGCTATGTAACCACCGCTGCACTTTTTGTGCGTATGATTACATTAACTATCCTAATAGAAAGCTAGAAAAAGAGAGATATTTAAGCTTTTTAGATGAGGCGGCAAGTTTAGGGGTAAAAAGCATTTTATATGCAGGAGAGGGAGAGCCACTTTTACACCCAAATCTTGCAGAGTTTGTTGCTAGGACAAAGGAAGTTGGGATTGATGTAGGAATGTTTAGTAATGGAGAGTTGCTCAATGCTAAAAAGGCGGAATCTCTTTTGCCTAATTTAACATTTTTGCGCTTTAGTTTTAATGGAGGGAATGCGCAAAGTTATGAGGCGATTCATTTACCACATAGTGGTCGGGGGGGGGGGCTTTTAATGGATAAAGTGCTAAAAAATATCGCAAATGCAGTGGAATTTAGAAATAAAAATCAACTTCAGGTGGATTTAGGGGCGCAATTTGTGTTATTGCAAGAAAATAAGGATTCTTTATTAGAAGCAATTAAGCATTTAAAAGAATGTGGAGTGGATTTTGTCTCTATAAAGCCTTTTGTGCTTCAAAATGCAAATCAAAAATATCACAATACTAAGCCTTTAGAAGAGTCCGAAATTAGGGAGCTAGCAGAGGCTTCTAATGGATTTAGTGATGGGAGCTTTCAAGTGGTTTTTAGAGAGAATGCGTTTGAAAACTCTAGTAAAGATAGGGGCTATACGCATTGTTTAGGCTGCAATTTTATAGCGGTGTTAAACTCTGCTGGAGATATTGCAAGCTGTCTGCCTTATTGGGATAGAGAGGAGTTTGTGTATGGGAATATTTATGAAAAAACCTTTTATGAAATTTGGAATGGAGAGAAGAGAGGGAAGATTAAGCAGTTTTTAGAACATACGCTAGATTGTGCTAAATGTCCTAAAAATTGTCGTCCCAATGCGATTAATGAATTTTTAAATGGGATTTTAAATCCAAGTGTAAAACATATTAATTTTATTTAGGAGAATTTATGGAGCAAACAAAGGGAAAATACTTTAATCATTGTGTGCAGGAATACAAAGAAGGGAAAATTGCAAAAATGGGCTATATGAGTTCTTATGCGTATTTCCACCAGCCTATTCGTTTAGCTTTAACTGCGGCGCGTTACAAGTTTGTCTCAAAAATGTTTGCAGGGATGGATAAGGTGCTAGAGCTAGGCTGTGCAGATGCGTTTTATTCTGTGATTGTGGCAGAGAGGGTTAAAACACTTGTTGCGACAGATTATGACCCTGTGTTTATCAATCAAGCCAAAGAGCTAGGGAGAGCTGAGAATATAGAATTACGAGTGTTAGATTTAGCACAGGAGCCTTGTGAAAATACTTTTGATGGGATTTATGCTTTAGATGTGTTTGAGCATATTCACCCAAAAGATGAAGATGCTTTTATGCGTAATGTTACACGCGCACTTAAGAAGCCTTCTGCGGGGGGGGGGGTATTAATTTTGGGAATTCCTAGTTTAGAGAGTCAAGTGTATGCAAGCGAGGGAAGTAAGGCAGAACATGTGAATTGTAAAAGTGGTGAGGATTTTAAAGCGTTTTGTAAAAAATATTTTCATCAGGTTTTTGTTTTTAGTATGAATGATGAAGTGGTGCATACAGGATTTTATCCTATGGCACATTATTTGTTTGCCCTTTGTGTGGGAGTAAAAGAGTAGGAGTAAAAGATGACAGAGCGCGCAAAAACAATTAGAAAAACGATTTTAGAAATGGCAAATTGCGCAGGAAGTCCGCATATTGGCTCGGCACTCTCTTGTGTGGATATTTTTAGCGCGTTGTATTTTAATGTGCTTCATATTTCAAAAGAAGATTTTCAAAAGCGCGATATTTTTCTGCTCTCAAAAGCACATTCTGCAATGGCGTTGTATGCGACATTGTTTCATAAGGGATTATTAAGTAAGGAGCAACTTTTAGGATATTACAAAAGCACATTACCAGCACACACAGATAGAGAGAGTAGCCCTTATGTTGAGATTTCAGCAGGGAGTTTAGGGCACGGATTACCTATTGGTGTAGGAATGGCATTAGCATTAAAGGGGCAAAAAAACTCTAAAGGGGAGCAAAGAAAAGTGTGTGTGCTAATGGGTGATGGGGAAGTGCAAGAAGGTTCTGTGTGGGAAGCGGCGATGTTTGCGCCAAAGTATGAGCTAGGGCATTTAATCGCACTAATTGATAGGAATGATTTACAGGGTTATGGGAGGGCAAGTGAGCTTGTTAGCTATGAAAAGATTGATGAAAAATGGCGCGCCTTTGGCTGGGAGTGTCAAAGGGTAGATGGGCATAATGAGAATGCAATGATTGAGGCAATTGTAGCACACAAGGGAAGTAGGATTCCGCTTTGTTTAGTGTGTGATACGACTAAGGGTAAGGGGGTTAGCTTTATGGAGAATTCTTTAAAATGGCATTATTTTTTGGTTACTGATGAAATTTTAAAGGAATCTTTAGGGGAATTGCAATGAGAAACACGCTTGCACAATGTATTTATGAAGTGGCAAAGGCTAACAAAGACTTCGTTTTAATCACAGGGGATGCAGGACTTGGTGTGTGGGATTCTTATAAAGAGGAGTTTAGGGAGCAGTATTTTAACCCCGGAATTAATGAAGCCTTGTGTGTGGGAATGGCTAGTGGAATGGCGTTGTGTGGGAAAAAGGTGGTGTATTACAATATTGCCCCCTTTGTGCTAATGCGCCCCTATGAGCAAGTAAGAAATGATATTTGCTATCAAAATGTCCCTGTGATTTTAGCAGGAACAGGAAGTGGAATCACTTATATGCCAAGTGGAATGACGCATTATGCAATTGAAGATATTGCGCTTGGGCTTACAATGCCAAATTTAGAGATTTTCTCGCCTTGTGATCCTGTGGAAGCAAGGGCGTGCTTTGCCTATGCCTATGCGTCAAAAAATCCAAGTTATATTAGGATTCCAAAAGCAGGGGAGCCTAACTTGCATACCGCAGAGATTGTGGATATTACCGCTCCGCAAATGTTAAGAGAGGGTGGCAATTCTGTCTTGTTCATCACGCATAGTGCGATTGCTGCTGAAGTTTTAGAAGTGGCAAGTGTGGTTAATGCAAGTGTGATGAGTGTGCCTTTTATCAATTCTAAAAACGGGGAAATTTTAAAAAGGATTCCAACTTTTGATAGGGTGATTGTGGTGGAGGAGCATTTTAAATATGGCGGTTTAGGGACTTATTTACAAAGTCAAGTGGATAAGAAAATAGAGATTTTAGGAATAGAGAATGCGTATGTGCATTTTATCGGCACACAAGCGCAAGCAAGGGAGCATTATGGGATTAATGCTAAGGGAATTTTAAATTTTATAAAGGGTTTATAATGGGTAGAAAAATAGAGATTTTCACGCAATTGCACCAAAAGACTGCTAGAAAATACGTTGATAGAATGGTGGATTCTAAGGTGGAATGTATGGAAGTGGCTAAGAAGTATGGGCAGGAGTTTTGGGATGGGGATAGGCGTTATGGCTATGGGGGGTATAGGTATGATGGAAGATGGGAGAGAGTTGCAAGAGAGCTTATAGAGATTTATGGGCTTAAAGAGAATGCGAAGATTTTAGATGTGGGTTGTGGCAAGGCGTTTTTACTCTATGAGTTGTCAAAATTGCTTCCAAAATGTGAGATTGTGGGCTTTGATGTTTCGCAATATGCAATTTGTAATGCAAAAGAGGAGATTAGAGAGAATCTTTTTGTTTATGATGCTAAAGATCCTCTGCCCTTTGGGGATAAGGAGTTTGATTTAGTGGTTTCACTTGGGACGCTACATAATCTGCCTTTGTATCATTTAAAGACTGCATTTAGTGAGATTGAACGCGTGGGAAAAGAGGGATATATAATGGTAGAGGCTTATCGCAATAGTCAAGAGTTGTTTAATTTGCAGTGTTGGGCATTAACTTGTGAGAGCTTTTTTCGTCCTGATGAGTGGATATGGTATATGCGTGAGTGTGGGTATCGTGGGGATTATGAGTTTATTTATTTTGAGTAGGATGTATTTATGGAAAGTGTTTATGAAAAAAATCTCAAATATGTAGAGAGTCGCGTTTTAGCTGCGTGGGGGGGCAAAATTAGATGATTTTGCTGATTTTCCTAGATATATTAAGATTGAAACTACAAATAATTGCACAGCTAGATGTACGATGTGTGGGATTAATGAGTGGCGCAAAAAGATGGAATCAGATTATATGGAGGATGATTTATTCTATAAAATTGCTGATGAGATTATCGCAAATAAGGATAAAGTTATGAAGGTGGCTTTGTTTGTTGGCAATGAGCCTTTGTTGGATAAGAATTTATCCAAGAGGATTCAATATTTAAAGAGTAAAGAAATAAAGGTGAATTTTTCTACAAATGGTTCATTGATGGATTATGATAAGGCAGTTGAGATTTTAGAGAGTGGAGTGGATCATATTAATTTTTCAATTGATGGGTTAGATAAGCAGGTTTATGAGCAGATTAGAAAACCGCTTAAATTTGAAGATGTGCTGGGGAATGTTTTACAATTTATCAAACTACGCGATGGATTAAAGAAAAAAACGCAAATTAGGATAAGTATTATCAAAACAAAGCAGGTAGATGATGATTTAGAACGCGTTTGTGGATTTTGGAATAAGATGCTTAATGCGTCTTTAGGCGATGGAATACGGATTGATGATTTATCTGTGGTTTATGGAACGCAAAAGAATATTCAAAAAATTAATGGTATGGAGCTAGATGAAAAGTTGCCCTATCATCACACTAATGAAGTGCCGTGTTATATTTTATGGAATACTTTGGTGGTAAAATGCGATGGAAGCGTTGCGCTGTGTAATGTTGATCAATGTCGAAAAATAAAATTAGGAAATCTTAACAATCATTCCATTAAAGAAATATGGAATCATAATGCTGATAAGCTGGCAATAATGCGTAAGCATTTAGATAGCGGTAGAGGAAGTGTGGATGTTTGTAAAAATTGTATTGGATGGTTATAGCAATGGGTTTATTATACACAAAATTTAAGATGTTTCATTTTAAGGATAAATTAGATTCTTTGCCTAGAGATAGGGAGATAACGCCTCCTATTCATATTCGTATCAAGCCTACTAATGTTTGTAACCACGATTGCTGGTATTGTGCGTATAAGGTGTCGCATTTGCAGCTTGGTAAAGATATGGTAGAGAGGGATTATATTCCAAAAGAGAAAATGCTTGAGATTTTAGAGGATTGTAAGGAAATGGGGGTGAAGGCGATTACCTTTAGCGGTGGTGGTGAGCCTTTGGTGTATAAATATATGCTAGATGCGCTGCGGTTTTTGGTGCAAACGGATATTGCCTTTGCGACTTTGACAAATGGTTCTAGGCTAAATGGGGAGGTGGCGGAGTTGTTTGCAAGGCACGGGACTTGGGTGCGCGTGAGTATGGATGGGTATGATAATGCAAGTTACAAGAAGTTTCGTGGCACGGGTGCGAAAGAGTTTGATAAGATTATTCAAAATATGGAATCTTTTAAGAAAATTGGCGGGAAGTGCGATTTAGGCGTGAGTTATATCGTAGGGCAGGAGAATTATCAGGCGATTTATCCTTTTGCTAAGATTTTAAGGGATGTGGGCGTGGATAGTTTAAAGATTGCGCCTACGATTGTAAGCAATGATAGTGAGGGGACAAATGCTTATCATCAAGGGATTTATGATGCTGTAAGAGAGCAGATTGCAAGGGTGAAGGCGGATTTTGGTGCGGAGTTAGAGATTTTTGATTCTTATCATTATCAATTGCAAAGCTTTAAGAAGGATTATGATTGGTGTCCTTACTCGCAAATGCTTATGGTCATTGGGGCGGATTTAAATCTTTATCCTTGCCAAGATAAGGCGTATAATTTAGAGGAAGCACTGCTTGGAAGTATCGCAAATATGCGCTTTAAGGATTGGTGGCAAAGCAATAAAGAATCCTTTTTTAAAGTGAATCCTTGCAAGGTTTGTAATCATCATTGCGTAGCAGATGATAAAAACAGAATGGTTTTAGAGTATTTAAATGCTGATGCTCAGCATTTAGGATTTGTGTGAGGTTGTGATGAATTGGTTTGTTAAATATTATGGGGCGCATAAAATTTCGCCTGTTTCGCAAGATATTAGTGATTTAAAAAAGCATATTTTAAGGCGTGAGCGACTTTATCAGCTCTTAGGAATTGATGCTGCTTTGTTTAAGGGGGCAGAGATTTTAGAAGTGGGTGCTGGGAGTGGGTATAACACGCTTCCGTTTTTATTAGCAGGTGCTAGGGTGGATATTGTAGAGCCTAATAAAACAGGGCGAGAAGCGATGGTAAATCTTTTTGAGTCTTATCATATTCATCCTAGTCAATACACAATTTATGATTGTATGATTGAGGAGTTTGATTCTGCTAAGAAATATGATTTTACCATTGCAGAGGGGTTTTTGCCATCTCTTGATAATAGAAAGATGCAAGAAGCAGTGATTGACTCTCTTATTAAAAAAGCTAAGGCGGGGGGGGGGTATATCGTTGTAACATCAATGTGTGTGTTTTCGTATTTTTTTGAAGATGTGCGTAGAATGCTTGGATATTTGTTGATTTGTGAATGTGCTTCTTATGAAGAAAGAGTTAAGATTCTATCTCAAGCATTTGTTACGCATTTAGAGAGTTTGAAATTTGCATCGCGTCCCATTGATGATTGGGTGAAGGATGCAATTTTGAATCCTGCTTTGGATACGGAGTTTTTGGATATGGGAGAGTGTGTTGCGGAATTTTGCAAAAGGGCGTGTGTGGAAGTGGTTGGAATCTCTCCTGCTTTGGTGAGTAATTTAAGTTGGTATAAAGATATGGAATATTCTTATGCGACAACTATTAGAGAGCAGTTTAGGCTTAAACAGCATTGTTTGCTCTCTATTGATTTGTTGGATAATGCGCGAGAAATTTCTAGCAATCAAAGATTAGAAAAAGATTTGAAAAGATTTAGGGCTTTGATTGTGAAGTTAAAACAAGGGGGTAACGCACTAGAGATTATGCAAAAAGTGATTTTGGTGTTGCAAGAGATTTTAGAGAAAAATCGGGATTTAGGGAAGGCTTTTAGTGCTCCCTTGCTTGAAGTGATTGCATTTTTACAAACGGGAAATATTACAGCAAAAGGTGTTGCTTCTCTTAATGAGTTTGCTAAGGCTTGGGGGAGAGGGCAGCAATATATTAATTTTAAAAGGATAGATGATGAAGGCAAATGAAAGTTATATTTTAGAAAAGGTGTCTAATTCTGTAGCGGGGGGGGGGGCATTATTAGATGATTTTTTGCAATTTCCTAGATATATCCAGCTTGAGACGATTAATAGATGTAATGCAAGATGTGCAATGTGTGCTATTGAGGAATGGGATAGGGAAGATAAGTATATGAATGATGATTTATTTCATAGGATTTCAAATGAGTTAATCAATCATTCCAATGTGATTGAGCGTGTTTCTATCTTTATGGGTGGTGAGGCACTTTTGGATAAGAAATTAGAGAGTAGGATTAAGAAATTATCCACAAATGGAATCCAAAATATTTATTTTACCACTAATGCTTCGCTGCTTGATGCAACAAGGGCAAAAGAGATTTTAGAGAGTGGAGTTACTCAAGTGGATATTTCCATAGATAGTTTAAATAAAGAGATTTATGAAAAGATAAGAGTAAATTTGAAGTTTGATGTGGTGTTAGAGAATACTTTGCGCTTTATTAAACTGCGTAATGCAGGCGATTATAAGACTAGGATTAGAATTAGAATTACAGAAATGCTATGCAATAGAGATGAGGTTGAGAGTATGGAGGAATTTTGGAATGGTGTGCTAGATAGTAAAAGGGGGGATGCGGTGTATTCTAAGCGACTTAATACTAAATTTACTGATACAAATATTTCTAAGAATGCGTCGGACTTTATTGGAATGAAGGAATACAAGCAAGAAGCCTTTGATTGTAATGCTTATCCTTGTTATGCGCTATGGAATACGAGTGTGATATTAAGTGATGGAAGGGTTGGAATGTGCTGTGTGGATATGGGAAGGAGTGTGATTTTTGGCGATTTAAAAACGCAAACCTTGCAAGATGTGTGGCAAAATTCCAAAGCCTTGCTTAAAATGCGACAAGTGCATTTGCAAGGCGGTAGAGGTTGTATTGCAGTGTGTGAAAATTGCGATACTTGGGTGTAAGGGAGTTTTTAATGTGTTTGGTGTGTGATGGGGCGGTTCAGTTAACAGAAAAAGAACTTTTTGGTAATATTAGTGGGTATCCTAGTGGGCTATATCCTTTTAAAATAGGAGTGTGTGAAAAATGTGGCTTGGTGCAAAAGGAAATCAGTCAAGCTTATATGGGTAAAATGGAAGCTGTGTATGCAGAAAACTACACATTTTTCACACAGGGGCAAAGTGTGGTTGAAGGAGGTGAGAGGGATAGAGGGTTAAGGGTTGTTGAGAGTTTAGAGGAAATGTATAAAGAGGGGTTGGATTTGCTAGATTATGGTTGTGGTGGAGGGCATTTTTTGAGTTTAATGGCTAGTGTTAAGCCTTGTTGGAATCTTTATGGAGCGGATGTGAGTGCGATTAATCAAAAGGACTTAATGAAAAGTGCAAATTTAAAAGAGTTTTTTATTTTAGGGAAGGAAATTAGCAAGACATTTGATGTTGTTAGCTTAAATATGGTGTTGGAGCATTTATTTGCGCCACTAGAAACGCTTAGTAAAATCCATAAGCTTTTAAGGGAAAATGGCAGGCTTGTGATTAGGATTCCTGATTTTAAACATTTAATGACAGATGTGTTTATCTACGAACACACAGCGCATTACACAAAAGAGAGTTTAGAAAGACTGCTTAATCAAAGTGGTTTTGTGGTAGAAAAAGAGATTGCTGGGATTCCCGATATTGAAATTGCTGTGATTGCCAAAAAGGTGAGTAAGGTGGAATCTTGCGTTACTGCTGCTTCTGCTGGGGGGGGGCATTATTCTCTTATGTGTGTAATAGAAGGTGTGCTTAAGATTTTAAATAGGGTGGAGAGATTAGAAGGAATGTATGGCGTTTTTGGTGTGAATGGTTTTGGGGCATTTATTGCAAATTATTTTCCTAAAAAAATCTTATTTTTAGTGGATGAAGATAGGGAGAAGTGGAATCTTAAATTTTTGGATAAAGCAATTATTAGTCCAAATGAAGCTAAAAAGCCTATTTTGCTTGCTTTTAGAAATCCTGAGGCAACAGATGAGATGTATAAAAAACTGCGTTTGAAGTATCCCAATGTGGAGTTTATTAATTTATTTAAGGAGTGTGCTCAATGGAATGTTTAATGTGTCAAGGAAGTTTAAAAGAAGTGTATGTCAGTCAAAAGCCTCTTAGTGTGAGTTCGGATAATTTTCTTTTAAAACTTGGAATCTCTTTGTATGCGTGCGTGGAATGTGGGCATTTGCAAAAGTTTCCTAAAAAAGAAGTTTTAAACCAAATTTATGCAAATTATAAAACAGATTCCTTATTACCTAACCAAGAGCAAGTGAAGTTTGATAGTGATGTGCCTAAGAGCAATTCTTATCGTTTGCTTGAAAATTCTTTAGAGTTTATCCCTAAAAGAGAGTCCTTAACAATGCTTGACTATGGTGCGGGGGGGGGGGGGTATGTTACAGAGCTTTTTAGCCCTTTTTCCTAAATCTAGTGCGTATGCTTATGATGTGAGTAGCCATAATCGTGCATTGTTTGCGGAAGTTGCCAAGGAGTTTTACACAAGCTTAAATGCAATTAAGCAAAAGTTTGATTTTATTAGCGCGGTGTATTGTGTGGAGCATTTTTGTGAGGTGAAAAAAGAGATTTTAGCGATGAGGGAGTTATTAAATGATGATGGAGTGTTAATGGTACAAGTGCCAGATATAGAGCAGAATCTTTGGGATATTTTTACTTATGACCATATCCATCATTTTAGCAGGGATTCTTTGCGCAATTTGCTTTGCCCTTTAGGCTTTTGCGTGATGTTCCCTAGTGTGCAGTTAGATAGAGGGATTACGCTTTTAGCTAAAAAGGATGGCAAAAGTTTGGGCAAAAGCAGTTCTTTTGTTTATCCTAAGGAAAGAATCCAAGCGCATTTTAGTGTGTTAGATAGGATTGTAGAGAGTGGAGAGAAGGTGGCTGTCTTTGGCAGTGCGATTAATAGCACATTTATAGCGGGGTATTTAGAAGGGAGTTTGGCAGCGTTTTTAGATGAGGATGTAAGGAAAATAGGCAAGGAGCATTTAGGCGTTAGGATTATTCCACCTAGTGCTTGGGATAAAAAAGTGATTATGCCTTATGGGCATATTAAAGATAAAGTGCAGGCAAAATACCATTTTAATGCTATGGTAGAAGTTTATTAAGAAATGTAAGGAGTTTTATGGAATTAGAACAAATGCAAGATGCAAAGAGTGCGACTTATTATTTTAAAGAGAAATTAGAATTTGCAAGTGTTAATAGCGAGCATATAGAGTTTATTAAAAATGTGGCTTTAAAAACTAGGGATAGTGCTAGGATTTGCTTGCATAGGGATGGTGATAGCGATTTGCATAATATGCTAATTGTGCATCCTAAGGGGAAATACATCCGTCCGCATAAAAATCCTAAGAAAAGCAAGGCGTATCAGATAGTAGAAGGAGCTATGCGTATGATAGGGATTGATGATGTGGGGAAAAAGCTTTTTGATAGAGAGCTTTCAAATGAGGGGGATAGAATGGTAAGGATTGAAAAGAATGTGTATTTACTGCTACTGCCTTTAACGCAACTTGTGGTGTTTCACGAAATTGCGCTTGGTCCTTTTGTGCGGGGGGGGGGGGGATTTTCAAGCCTATGCGCCCTTTGCTCCGCAAGAAGAGTGTGAGAGGGAGGTTTTAGATGGCTTTATCTCATGCTACACAAAAGGGGGTGGAACAGGGAATTGATTTAGAAAATTTTACTCCTGCAATTAATGCGAAAACACCTAGTTTTTTCGCGCTAAAAGGATTCTTTGGAATCTCTAAGGAAATGGAGCAAGATTTGCTAAAATTTGGGGATTCTTGTAAGGAGAGTGTGCGCTATTGTTTGCATAATAGTCCGCAGGATTCCTTGCATATAATGCTAATTTATCATCCTTATAAAAAGGCAATTCCCCAACAGATTTTTGAACACACAGATTCTTATTATCTCTTAGAAAAGGGAGCATTTAAGCTTACAAATTTAGACACAAATACAGAGATTGTGCTGAGTCAAAAGCAGTGTAAAATCGCAAAAATTGCTAAGGGTGTGTGTTATCAAATGGAGATTTTAAGCGATAGTTTGCTTTTTATTGAAGTAAGAGAGAGAAATACTGCTACTACTTGTGCGGGGGGGGGGATAATCCTTTAGTTGCCCAAGCCCTTGCTTTATGGCGTAAGCAAAAGGTGGCTTAAGATGGAATCGCTTAAGCCTAGGGCTTTAATCACGGGTGCTAGCTCAGGGATTGGGCTAGCCATTGCACAGGAATTACACAAAGAGGGTTATTGTGTAATGCTTGTTGCAAGAAATGCTACAAAATTGCAATCCATAAAAGAAAAGCTAAAAGAGAATGTAGAAATTTATCCCTTAGATTTAATGGATACAAACGCCTTGCAAGACTTTTTAGCTTTTTTACAAACGCATCATCTATTGCCTTTTGTCTGTGTGCATAATGTTGGCGGACGCCTAAGTGATGATACACAACCTCTTAAGTTGGAATCCTTTATAGATAGTGTGCGCTTAAATTTAGGGATTGCTGTGCAAATTAATTCTTATCTACTGCCTCTTTATGCTAAGGCAAAAAAAGGGCAAATTTTACACATTTCTTCGGATTCTGCATTAGATGGTTATGGTGCTAGTGGTTATGTCGCTTCAAAGGCAGCTTTAAATGCGTATATCAAAAGCACTGCTAGGTTTTATGCAAAAGATGGAGTTTGTATTAATGGTGTGATGCCGGGGATTGTTGAGTTCCCTTTGAGTGTGTGGAATCAAAGAAAAGGAAGTGAAGTCTATAAACAAGCCTTAGCGAAGTATCCTTTAGGGAGATTTGCGAGTTTAGATGAGATTTCTAGCTTTGTTGTGGCGTTAATTTTACAAAACAATATGCAAACAACGGGGCAAATTTATGTTTTAAATGGAGGAAAATAATGCTAAAAACAAAAGAAGATATTGCAAAACGGCTTGGGATAAAGACATTTGAATCGTGTTTTTTGTTTCCAAAATATTTTGAGATTGAAACCATTAATGCGTGTAATGCAAGATGTGTGATGTGCACGATTAATGAATGGAATGCAAGTATGAAAAATATTATGAGTGATGCTTTGTGGCAAAAGTTTGTTAATGAGGTCGGGGGGGGGGGCATTTATAGTAGCTGGATAGAAAAAATTACCCTTACTAGAGATGGAGAGCCACTTTTGGATAAAAAAATTGCGCAAAGAATTGCGGATTTAAAGAGAGTTGGAATCCAAAAAGTGGTGATTGTAACAAATGCTCAACTGCTGACATTAAAAAAGGCGCAAGAGATTTTATCTAGTGGAATTGATGAGATAATGTTTAGCGTAGATGGCTATTCTAAGGAAGTGTATGAAAAGATTCGTGTTGGATTACAAAGAGATTTAGTGTATAATAATGTCCTAAACTTCATAAGCTTAAGAAATGCGTATTTCCCTAAAGTGTGCATAAAAGTGCGTTTTATTGAACAAGAACTCAATAAGATGGAATCGCAAATTTGGTTGGATTTTTGGAAATCAAAATTACAAGCCACGGATGTAGCTTACATAATGCCTTTGCATAGCTGGGGAAATCAGCTAGAAAAGGAAAAGCAAGAGAAGGTAAAAGCACTGAGCAGTTATGCTTGTATTTCTCCTTTTAGCTCGCTAGCAATGCACTATGATGGTAGAGTTGGGCTGTGTGGAGTGGATTATGGTTGTAAGTTTTTGTTAGGGGATTTTAGAGATTCTAGCATACAAGAGATTTGGCAAGGAGAAAGGGCAAGAGCTGTAAAGGAAGCGCATTTAAGCGGAAATAGAAATGCTTATAGCTTGTGCCAAGGTTGTGATTTGTGGGATAGGACTTATAAATATTAGGAGAGAAAATGGATAAGATTATTAAAATACAAAAATGCCGTTTGTGCGAGGGCGGGGATTTAGTTAAGGTGATAGAGCTTACAAAAAATCCTGTGGGTGATAGGTTTTGGCGCGATAGAGAGAAGGCGTTAAAGAGTGAGCTACATAATGTGGAGATTATGCTGTGCAAGGAATGTGGGCAAATGCAACTCAGTGAAGTGGTAGAGCCTGCAGAGATTTATACAGAGGAGTATCTTTACACAACAGGAACTTCTGTGGGCTTAATAGAGCATTTTAGACAAAGTGCTAAGGAGCTAATAGAGCGATTTAGGATTCCACAAAATGCTTTGGTTTTAGAGATTGGAAGTAATGAAGGAGCGATGTTAGAGGCTTTTAGGGAAGCAGGAATGCGTGTGCTTGGTGTAGATCCTGCTAGGATTGCGGTAAAAAAGGCGCAAGAAAAAGGGATTGAAACGATAGAAGGGTTTTTTTCTTTAACATTGGCACAAAAAATTGCTAGGGAAAGGGGGAAGGTGAAAATAGTGGTCGCCAACAATGTAATCGCCAACATTCCAGCATTAGTAGATATAATGCAAGGGATTAAAGAAGTGTTAGAGGATGATGGGGTGTTTGTGTTTGAGACAAGCTATGCAGCAAGTGTGATTCAAAAGCATTTGATTGATACAACCTATCACGAACATATTAGTTATTTTAGTGTTAAGCCTTTGGGGAGATTTTTTACGCGTTGTGGATTGGAACTTTTTGATGCAGAGGAGATTTGGACTAAGGGAGGGAGTCTAAGAGGATATGTTGCAAAGCCGCTTTGTTTTTATAAAACAAAGCGGCTTGAAAATCTTATAAAGTTTGAAGATTCTTTAATCTTTGCTAGCCATATTGTGGCAAATACAACAGATTTTGAAAGTTTGTTTGGTGAGATTAGTAAGGCTTTAGAGGAAAATGAAAGTTTTGTATTTGAGAGCTTTTATGCAAAGGCGGTTTTAGAGCGGAATCTTTTAGATATGGTTTATACGGAGCATTTAAATTATTTATCTTTGCTTCCTCTTTGTGTCTTTTTAGAAAAAAGAGGCTTGTCTTTGTATCACGCAAAAGAGATTGCAAGTAAAGGTGGGAGCATACAAGTTTGGGTGTCAAAGAATCCAAATAGAGAAAAAAGCAAGGATTTACAAGAATTGCTAGAAAAAGAAAAAGAGTTTTTTAAGCAAGATGTTTTTGCGCGTTTTAGCACGAATCTTTTAGGATTTAGAGAGAGAGTAAGGGAGTTTGCGCTAGGAGTTAAAAAGCGACAAGGGAAGCTTGTGGTGTATGGGGCTTCTGTTGGTGGGATTATGATGGTGTATCATTTAGGGTTGTCGGATATTATTGACTGCTTTGTTGATGATAATCCTGCAAAGATTGGAGCATATGCGCCTGCGCTTGGTGTGCTTGTGTATGATTCTAAGGTGTTAGAAGGTGAGTTTAATGAAGTTAAAGAGGTTATTAGCGTGGCTTGGAGATTTATGGATAGCATTACAAAAAAGCATATGCAATTTTTAGAAAACGGCGGGAAGTTCTATGCACTGGAGCTTCCTACGCTAGAGATTAAAACTTATGAAAATACTAAGGAGTCTTGGATGAATGTAACGATCTTGCGGGGGGGGGGGGCATTTAGTAGTTAATAGCATTGCCCCTTTCAAAAAAGGGGCGTAAATGCGTGCTGTAAGATTTATGGATTTAAGAATTAACGAAGATGAGAGGGGCAAATTACTAGATTCTATTAATAAGGTGTTTGATAGCGGTTATTTTATTAACGGGGTGGAGTTGGAATCTTTTGAAAAAGAGATTGCTAGCTTTCATCAAAGGGAATATGCTGTTGGGGTGTGTTCTGGGACGGGTTCGCTTTATTATGCGCTTAGGGCGTTAGGGATTGGTAGCGGTGATGAAGTGATTACAACTGCGCTAAGTTGGATTGCAACGGCAAATGCGATAGCTTGCACGGGTGCGATTCCAATTTTTGCGGATATTAATGAGGATTTAAACCTTAATCCAAAGAGTGTGGAGAGTCTCATCACTTCTAAGACGAAGGCGATTTTGCCTGTGCATTATGCGGGAAGAGTTTGTGAGATTGAAGAAATTTTAGCAATTGCAAGAAAACATAATTTGTTAGTGATTGAAGATGCTTCACAAGCAATTGGAGCAAGGCGTAATGGAGTGTTGGCGGGAAGTTTTGGGGATGTGGCTTGCTTTAGCTTAAATCCTATGAAGGTTTTAGGGGCTTTAGGAGAGGCTGGGGTTATCCTTTGTGATAAAGAAGCAATCCAAGAAAAGATTAAGATTTTAAGATACAATGGGACGATTCATAAAGAAACTTGTGTAGAAATTAGTATGAATGGGAGAATGGATACCTTGCAAGCTGCGATTTTGCTTGAGAGATTAAAAACATTTGAAAGGATTATTAAAAAGCGACAGGCTATTGCGTATAAATACCACGAAGCTTTAAGGGATGTGGTGGAGATTCCTTTAGAGAAAAATGGAGAGAGCAATAGTTGGTATAGCTACACGATTCAAACAGATGCTAGAGATGGCTTGAAGGAATTTTTAGAGCAAAATGGGATTGAGACGAAAATCCAGCATCCTATTTTAATGCCGATGCAACCTGCTTATCAAAAATACACAACTGCCGATATTAGCAACGCAAAAAGAATTGTTGAGAGAATTTTGTGTATCCCTGCGCACGAAAAGCTAACAGAGCAAGAGCAGGATTATGTGATTGATAAGATAAGGAAGTTTTATGGAAGATAGTGTTGTTGTTTTTGCTTCTAAGAGAGTTGGATATGAAATTTTAAGCTTTCTTTTAGAGAGGCAATATAAGGTTGTTGCTGTGATTGTTGCAGGAAATGATGATAAAGAGATTTTTGCGTTATGTGAGCGGTTTAGTGTGCCTATATATTGCTTTGATGTGGCAAAAGTTTTAGAACTTTTAAGGGCTTTAGGAAAAGTTGCTTGGTGCGTGAATGCTTGGTCTGCGCATTATTTATGCGCAGAGATTTTAGAGTGTTTTGCGCATAGGATTAATGTCCATCCTAGCTATGCACCTTATTGCTTAGGAAATGATAATGCAGCTTGGGCGATTATGGAAAATCGTAGTATGGCTGCGGGGGGGGGGGCGTTTTTAGCAGGTGTTTGCTTGCTGGAGATGACAGAAAATATTGATGAAGGGGGAATTTATGCTGTTAAAGAGATTGTGTGTGAGTTTGGAATTAAGGGAAAGGAGTTGCATGAGATTTTAATGAATGAAGCGATAGGGTTTTTTAAAGAGTGTTGGGAGGATATTTTTAAGAAAAAGATTCTTCCTAAGGAGCAAAAAGTTATTACAAAATATACAAGAAAGCAAACAGATGCTGTGAAATATCTTGATGCTAAGAGTTATATTAAGATTGAGGATTTTGTTTTAAGAATTTTGGCAAATGATTTTAGTCCAAGATATACTAGCGTGCTAAGGTATGAAGGCAGGGAATATGCTATTACCTTGGAGGTGAAGGCTATTTAAGAAGCTAAGTTTCTTTCTTGTAAGGGAAAGGAAATTAGTGGATTTAAATAGTGATTATTTTACAAGTGTAGAATTGCAAGAAATGGGTATGAGAGTGGGCAATAATGTTAGGATACACAAAAAAGCTAGTGTTTATGGGGCTGAAAATATTGTTATAGGTGATAATGTAAGGATTGATGATTTTTGTGTTTTAGTGGCGACAGGTCCTTTAGTAATTGGCTCTTTTGTGCATATTCCGCCTTTTTGTTTTTTGGGAGCTAAGTTTGGCATTTTTATTGGAGATTATGTATCTTTTGCACACGGCGTGAAGGTGTATTCAAGTGCTGATGATTATAGTGGTGAGCATTTAACGGGATGTATGGTGGATTCTGCTTTTGTGAAGGGGGGGGGTGATAGGGTTGAGATTAAAAATCATTGTATCATTGGAGCAAATTCTATAGTGCTGCCTAGTGTTGTGATAGAAAAGGGTGTTGCGGTTGGGGCTTTAAGCTTGGTTAAAGGGAGATTGGAGGAATTTGGGATTTATGCGGGGATTCCTGCTAAACGCATTAAGGATAGAAGTAGAAATATGCTAGAATTGTTGCCTGCAAATTTTTCTTTAAAGGATGATTGTGAAAAATAAGGAAAATTTATGGATTTTTGGTGGAAGTAAGGGGATAGGTGGTGTTTTTACACAAAGAATGCTAGAGAGTGGGGAGTATGCTATAAGCTTGTTTGCAAGGAGTAATCCTTATAACTTCGCTGTGGATTTTGTGAATGTGGATTTTTGTAAGCAGGATTCCTTTATGCAGGCATTTAAGAAAAGGTTAAAAGAAGTAGAAAAAATCCACCATTTAGTTTTTTTCTTAAAATATAGAGGTGGGGCTGAAAATGCCTTTATCGGAGAGATAGCAGTAGAAATAGAAACGCTTAAGAATGTAATGGAAAATGTTTCAAGTTTTTTAGAAAATGGTGCAAGTATTGTTTTGGTTAGCTCTGTGTGTGGGGCGTTGGTTGCAAATAATCAAGGGGTGGAGTATCATTTTGCTAAGGCGGCTTTAGAGCAAATGGCGCGTTTTTATGCAGTGAAGCTAGGAAATAGAAATATTCGCGTAAATGTGGTAGCTCCTAGTTTAACTCTTAAGCCTGAAAATGCTTTATTTTACAAGGAGCAAACAAAATTAAGAGAGTTGTATTCTAGTATTTGTCCTTTGGGGAGAATGGGAAAGAGTGAAGATGTGTGTGAGGTGATAGAATTTTTAATGCGTGTTGGATTTATGACAGGGCAGGTGTTAAGGGTTGATGGTGGTGTGAGTTTGCAAGAATACGAGGGGCTGATTCGGGGCTTGGTGCAAAAGTATTTGCAAAGAGATTTACAAATTTATTCTAAGGAAGAAACGATGGAATTAAAACATAATTTAGCTGCGGGGGGGGGGGGCGTATTTAGCTGTTAATCGCATTGCCCCTTTCAAAAAGGGGGCGTAAATGCTAGTAAATTGGTGGAATATTGCATTAGGTAAAGAGGAGCAAGAGGTGATAAAAAAGGCTATTGTGGATAGAAGTAGAAATATACTAGAATTGTTGCCTGCAAATTTTTCTTTAAAGGATGATTATGAACAATAAGATTGATTGGTGGGTTAATGTTTTAGATGAGAGTGATGTTATGGCAGTTAGCAGTGCTATGAGAAACAAGAGCATCTCTCAGGGGGAATTAACCCATCAGTTTGAAAGAGAGCTGGCACAATATTTAAATGTTCCTTATGTGGTGTGTGCGTCAAGTGGTAGTGCTGCGTTAGCTATGGCGTATTATGCGTGTGGATTAAGGGTGGGGGATGAGATTTTAACTTCTAATGTTACATTTGTGGCGACTGCGAATGCGGCTTTATTGTTTGGAGCTAAGGTTAGGGCTGTTGATGTTAATGTTAGAAATGTTATAGATGAGAATAGTATAGAATCGCAAATTACAGAAAAAACAAAAATTCTTGTTCCTGTGCATATGAATGCTTGCTCTTGTAATATGGATAAGATTTTAGAGATTGTTAGGGCGCATAATGTGGAAGTTGTAGAGGATGCTTGTCAAGCCTTTTCGTCAAAATATTCTTTGGATTCCGTTAATAAAGGGAAATATTTAGGGACATTTGGTAGGTTTGGGTGTTTTTCTTTAGGAATGGCAAAACTTTTAACAACTGGTGGAGGAGGCTTTATAGTTGCACATACTCAAGAAGATGCAGAATTATTGAAAAAGATAAGAAACCAAGGGGTGCTTGATGTTAGAAAAACTTGCCAATACCATCAATTTGGGTTTAATTTTAAATTTACGGATTTACAAGCAAGCATAGGTCTTAATCAGCTAAAGAATATAGAGGGTAAGATACAAAGGGCTAAAGAGATTTATATGAGGTATAAAGACGCACTTGGTGGATATATGCAGTTTTTAGAATCGGATATTGAAAATGGTGAGATTCCTATGCGGGTGGTTGCTTTAACTAAGCATAATGAGAGGTTAAAAGATTATTTGTTGTCAAAGAATATTGTGTGTGCTTTGGAATCTCAACCTCTTAGTAATTGTTCTTATATGGACATAAAAGGGGATTTTGTTCATAGCGATTATTTTGAAAAACATAAGTTAATTTTGCCTAGCGGACCTAGTAGAAGTTTTGAGGAAGTGGATATTGTGTGTGAGGCGATTATAGAATTTTTTAAAAGGATAGCATAATGAGATTTGTGATTTTAGGAACAATGGAGTGTGCGAAGAGATTGGCTAGGGCGATTATGGAATCGCAAAATGAGTTAGTGGCGATGATTTCTTTAAAAAAGGAGCTACTGCCAAATAATTCTACGGATATTAAAGCATTTGCGCAAAATATAGGTGTTTTGTATTATGAGATAGAAAATATTAATGATGAGGAGGAGTTGATAAGAAGCTTAGAGATTGATGTGCTAGTCTTTGTGTGGCCTAGAATTATCAAATCGCATATCTATAAACTGCCAAAAGTGATTACATTTGGCATACACTCTACAAAACTTCCACAAAATAGAGGCAGGCACGCATTGCATTGGAGTAAGGTTTTAGGATTAAAAGAGAGTGCGATAAGCTTTTTTGAGATTGACGAGGGGATTGATACGGGAAAAATCCTTTTACAAGTTCTGCTAAAATTTGATGACAAAGATGATATTAATTCTATGAATGCAAAGGTTGATGATGCTATGTATGAGGGGCTAACAGAGCTTTTAAAAAATCCTTTATCCTTCCAAAATAAAAGAAATCAAGAAGGGGAGGCAAATTATTGGCGTAAAAGAAATATGCACGATGTGTTGTTGGATATGAGAATGAGTTCTCATATGATTATCAACACAATTAAGAGTTTCACAAGCCCATATCCTTGCGCAAAGTTAATTATAGATAATTATATTGTGGATATTGTTGAAGCACAAAGAGTTTTGATAGATAAAGAAATTGTCAATATGGAACACGGAAAAATCTATAAAATAGAAAATAATGCTGTTTTAGTAAAATGTGAGGATTGTATTGTAAGGTTGGTCAGTAAGGAGAATGGATTTGCATTTTTAAATGCAGAAGAAAATAGTGTTTCTGTGGCTGGGGGGGGGTATATTTATCCGCCAAGCTATTATATCCAAAAGTATCGTCTAGAAATTTAGTATATTGCGCGGAGGTGCTTAATGTTCTATCCGCGTAGTGAGTTAGAGAATATGGGATTTAAACATTTGGGGGAAAATGTATTGATTGATACAAGAACAACTATTGATAATCCAGAAAGGATATCACTGGGTAGCAATGTGAAAATTGGTAGCTATGCAATATTGAGTGGAGATGTAGAGATAGGTAGTTTTGTGCATATTGCTTCTTTTTGTGGTTTGTATGGAGGTGCTGGAATTTTCATAGATTCTTTTGTGAGCATAAGCAATCGTGTTTGCTTGATTACTGAGAGTGATGATTATTCTGGAGAATCTATGTCTGCTCCATTTGTTCCGGATAAATATCGTTTTAATATTAGACGAGGTAAGATTGATGTAAAGAAACATTGTATTATTGGTTCTGGTTCCTTATTGTTGCCAGCAATTAAACTTGCAGAAGGAGTTGCTGTTGGTGCTATGAGTATGATTAGCGGAGAGACAGATCCTTGGGGGATTTATGTAGGGATTCCAGCTAGGAAAATTAAAGATAGAAGTAGAAATATCTTAGAGCTAGAAAAAAGCTTTTTAAGGGAAATTGGTAAAAATTTTGAAAATTTTAATCATTAAACTTGGGTATTCAGAGACGCTAGATCCTGAGATTGGTAAGGTTGTAAGTTTAGGCGATGTTGTGCGATGCACGGTTGTATTGGAATCCTTAAAGAAAAAATTTGACAATTCTAAGATTATTTGGCTT
>NZ_JALEIK010000024.1 GCF_022770205.1 Helicobacter sp.
CACCTTTAAAGAAATCCAAGACTTAACCAAACTTGATAAAGAAACCCTAAAGAGAAACCTAGAGAATAATCCTAGCTTTGAAGATGATATTATTAGCATTGTGCAAGATATTACTAAAAGTGTAGATGCAAAGTATTCTAAGAATGTAAGTTTAGAGATTAGTGTGTAGTGGGGGATATAGGAATCTTAAAGATGCAAACTACAACGCACGCAATTTTGCAATCTCATCGCGGAGTCTTGCTGCCTCTTCAAACTCTAGCTTTTTAGCCGCCTCTTGCATTTGCTTGCTTAACTCTTTCACAAGCTTTTCTCTCTCACTCTTTGGCATTTTTTCCTTACTTGCTTTTTTAGCTTTTTCATAAAGCATTCCTAAATCTTGGTTTTTTAAATCCTCATCAAGCTTCCTTGAAACACTCTTTGGCGTGATGTTATGTGCTTTATTATAGGCTTCTTGCTTGGCTCTACGATAATCTGTAATTTCCATAGCCTTTTGCATAGAAGGCGTGATTTTAGAAGCAAAGAGTAGTACGCGTCCATTAACATTTCTAGCAGCACGCCCCATTGTTTGAATAAGACTGGTTTCACTTCTTAAAAATCCTTCCTTATCCGCATCTAAAATCGCAACTAAAGACACTTCAGGCAAATCTAAGCCTTCGCGCAAAAGATTAATTCCCACTAAAATATCAAACTCCCCCGCCCTTAAAGCGCGAATGATTTGATTGCGCTCAATGGCATCAATATCAGAGTGCATATAGCGCACTTTTAAGCCTAAATCATTGTAGTATTTTGTTAGCTCCTCTGCCATTTTTTTAGTCAGTGCAGTTACAAGCACTCTCTCTCCTCTTGCAATCACTTCCTTTGCTCTATCATAAAGAATCGTAACTTGCTTATCCACTTCTAGCACTTCATACAAAGGGTCTAGCAAGCCTGTTGGACGAATCAACTGCTCTGCCGTGTGTGCTTTGCTTAAGTCTAGCTCTTTTTGTGCAGGTGTGGCGGAGACAAAGAGAAAATGCGGTGCTTTTATGATAAATTCTTCATATTTTAATGGGCGATTATCTAAAGCACTAGGCAAGCGAAATCCATATTCTACAAGCACTTCCTTGCGACTCCTATCGCCTGCATACATTCCGCCAAATTGTGGCAAACTCACATGACTTTCATCAACAATTAGCAAATAGGGCTGATTTTTTTGCGCAAAATAATCTAGCAAGGAATAAGGCGTCTCACCTGGCTTTTTGCCCGTTAAATGCCTTGCATAGTTTTCAATCCCTTTACAAATCCCTGTTGCTTGTATCATTTCTAAGTCAAATTCTGTGCGTGATTTTAAGCGTTCATATTCTACCATTTTGCCCATCTCTTTAAAAAACTTTAAGCGCAAATGCAACTCTTCTTCAATGCTTTTAACTGCTTGTTTTAGTCTATCTGCCCCCACGATAAAAGGATTTGCCGCATAAAGCACAAAGGATTCCAACTTTTTAAGCACTTTTTTCTCTATGGAATCTAAAAGCGTAATGGATTCTAATGCATCGCCAAAAAACTCCAAACGCACAATCTCTTCTTCACTATATGCGGGGAAAATATCAACCACCTCCCCATTTACCCTAAAATCCCCCCTGTCAAAAAAACTATCATTACGCTTATAGCCCATATCTATAAGGCGCAAAAGCAAGGACTTTTGATGGTAATCTTGCGCCACTTCAAATTTTTCAATCATTTCTAAATATTCTTTAGGATTTCCTAAGCCATAATTTGCCGAAACGCTTGCTACTACAATGCTATCATCATAGGCTAAAAGCGAAGTTGTCGCACTTAAGCGCAATCGCTCCAACTCATCATTAATGCTAGAATCCTTCTCAATAAACAAATCCTGCCGTGGAATATAAGCCTCTGGCTGATAATAATCAAAGTGAGAGATGAAATATTCAATATGATTTTTGGGGAAAAAGCCCTTAAACTCGCTATAAAGTTGCGCTGCTAGGGTTTTGTTATGCGTCATAATCAAGGTTGGCATTTGTAATTCTTGTATGATATGCGCCATTGAAAAGGTTTTACCACTGCCTGTAACGCCAATTAGTGTTTGGTATTGACTGCCTTTTTTGATAAAAGAACTAAGCGTTTTAATGGCTTCTGGCTGGTCGCCTGATGGCTTAAATTGTGAGTGCAAGGCAAACATATTTTAACCTATTTGTGGATTTTAAAAATGCGTATTTTATCTTATCTTTTGATAAAATTATGGCTTTGATAAAACTTTAATATGGAATCCAAAACTAAACGCAAGGAAAAATTATGGTGCAAATCACTGGGCTTGGTATGCAATATGCCACAAAAAAACTTTTTGAAAATGTGAATTTAAAATTGGATAAAGGCAAGCGTTATGGGCTAATTGGTGCAAATGGAGCGGGGAAATCCACCTTTTTAAAAATCCTAAGCAAAGAGATAGAACACACAAGTGGCGATATTGCCTTTGATGCAAACGCACGCTTAGGGGTGCTTGGGCAAAATCAATTTGCCTTTGAGGATTACAGCATTAAAGATTGCGTGCTTTATGGGAACAAACGCCTTTATGATGCGATTAAGGAAAAAGAAAGGCTTTATAGCAAGGGGGATTTTAGCGATTCTGTAAATGCGCGTTTAGGGGAGCTAGAGATGATTTGCGCGGAGGAAGATCCAACTTATGAATATGATGTGCAAATTGAAAAGATTTTAGAAGATTTAGGATTTCCTGCTAATCTCCACGAAAATTTGATGCAAACCCTAACAGGTGGGGATAAATTTAAGGTTTTACTCGCGCAAGTGCTTTTTCCAAAACCTGATATTTTGTTTTTAGATGAACCTACAAATAACCTTGATTTAAAAACGATTAGCTATCTTGAGGAGCAACTTAAGCGACACGAGGGAACACTTGTAGTCATAAGCCACGATAGACACTTTTTAAACAGCGTTTGCACGCATATTTTGGATTTAGATTTTAAAAGCGTGCGTGAGTTTAGTGGCAACTATGATGATTGGTATATTGCTTCTAATTTGATTGCAAAACAGCAAGAAATGGAGCGTAACAAAAAGCTTAAGGAAAAAGAGGAGCTAGAATCCTTTATCGCGCGCTTTTCTGCAAACGCAAGCAAGGCAAAGCAAGCCACTTCACGCCAAAAGCAGCTAGAAAAGCTTGATATTAAAAGCCTTGAAGTCTCAAGCCGCCGTGACCCTAGCATTGTTTTTAAGGCAAATCGCACCATCGGCAATGAAGCCTTAAATATTGAAAATCTAAGCTTTAATTATGATAATTTGTGTGTGTTAAAAAATCTAAATCTCACCATTCTACCGGGTGATAAAATCGCACTCATTGGAAGAAATGGGATTGGAAAAACCACATTTTGTGAGCTAATTTGTGAGAATTTAACGCCAGCAAGTGGAAGCATTAAATGGGGCGCAACAATTGAGAGGGGCTATTTTCCCCAAAACACGACAGAGCAAGTTAAAGGCGATGAAACGCTGTATGAGTGGCTAAGGGGATTTGACAAGAAAAAGGAGGCAAGCGAAATTAGAAATGCACTTGGCAGAATGCTTTTTAATGGAGAGGAGCAGGAAAAAAGTGTGAATTCCCTAAGTGGAGGCGAGAAGCATCGTATGATGCTAAGTAAGCTAATGCTAGAAGGGGGGAATTTTTTAGTGCTTGATGAGCCCACAAACCATTTAGATTTAGAAGCTATCATCGCGCTTGGTGAAGCCTTGTATAGGTATAGTGGCAATGTGATTTGCATAAGCCACGATAGAGAGCTAATTGGTGCGTATGCAAACCGCATTATTGAGTTTAAAGACAATAATGCAATCATAGATTTTCGCGGAAGCTATGAGGAATATTTGGAATCGCAAAATGTGTAGCGACTCCAACTTTATGCCCTATATTCCACTACGCAATAATTTGGTAGCATCTCCCTTAATCTTTGCGTTAAAGCTCTGCCCCTTTCAATAATCGCTTCATCGGTTACAGGGGTATAGTCCCCATTTTTCCATTCTAAATCCATATGTTCTCTAGCCCATTTATCCAAGTCTTTTTCTAGCTGTTTCGCTTCATTTGTTTGTAAAGAAATATTACAATCCTCTTCAATATTTTCAAAACAAATCCCAACGCCTTCTTCATCCCACAACGCATCATAATCCGCCATTACGTAGTAATACTTTATCTCCTTTATATCATCTTCGCCCTCAACATAAGTCTCCACATACGCATCGCCCTTAAAATGCGCCTTTAACGCCTTGGCAAGCTCTAATTTTTGCTCCTTAAAAACAGCATAAAGCTTTTTTAAAAAATCATCTGCATCATCCTTATACCAATACAGCCCATACTCATCGTGTAGTCTCTGCCACTGCTTAAATTGTCGCACTAAATCTTGCGGTAAATCTAAAGCCTCATACTCCACATTTGGAAACTCCCTTTCTTGCTTTTTATCACTCCAAAGACTCCATATCCCACTGCTACCAAACTCCTCCCACACTTGCAAATGCCATTTATGCTTGCAATGCTGATTGCCACAGGGCTTAATCTTTCGTTTTTGCTCTAATTGCTCTTTATGCTTTTGCAGGAGGCTTTCATATCGCTCTAGCACGCCTTTATTTGGCTCTTTTGTAAGATTTCTTTCCATAATGTCAATAATGCTTTGTGGAATCTCTTTGTAAGTTTCAATTACATTTAATGCCATATTGCGGCAGCGAGTTACAGGGCTTTGCAGGGCAGTTTCTACAAACTCTAGCCCGATAATTTCATCAAAATTTCTAAGATTTTGCACAATGAAACTTATCTCATCATACACCCTAAACTCCGCCCCAAGCCCTAGCTCATCTTTTGGCTCACTTTTTAAAGCCTTCAAGTCAAATCGCTCCTTTGCTAAAGCACAAAGCCTTTTATATCTATCTTTAGAATCTGTAAGCGTGAGCGGATACCACTCTTTAAACTCCTTGTTTTCACTAGCGATGTTAAACATATCCTCCCATATATCAATGCCAAGATACCTAGCAATGCTCCTTGCATCGTAGTTAAACACATCAGCACGGATTTGCCCCTCCCAATCAATCCCGCTATGAAAGGCTAGGGTATTGATAATATCTAGCAGTTCCTGCCTCTCACTCTCATCGTATTCTAGCTCCTCTTTAATAGGATCAATAAGCGCGCAAATAATGGCAAATCGCTCTATATTCATCGCTTTGTTTTTAGATTCTTTAATAAACAATGCGACTAGCTCTTTTGAGTGCGGATAGTCTGCAAAATGCACCTTGCTTAAGCCACAAAAGCTTTTTAGCATTTGCCCCGTTGCTGTGTAAATTTTTTCATCAAATCCCCTTTCTCGTATCAACCCTAGCAAATCGCCCTTCTCCAAACACTCAAGCACAATATGATCAATCCCAATCTCACATTTATAGCCCTCAAATAATAGCCACTCACGCTTTTTCTCATCATCAATTTTCACATAATCCACATAGGCGATTCTCCCCCAGCCCTTTGTGCATTGTGCAAGATAAAAGATTTCATCATTTTTCTCATTGCGTGCTAATGCCACGGCTACAAATCTCGCAAACTCATCTGCCAAGCCAAATTGCATAAGCATACTTATTTCTTTCTCATCAAGTCTGCAAACCCCAAGCACGGCAATACCAAACTTAATCGCCTCTCTATGCACCCCACTAAGCAGAAACTGCCTAGCCACAGTGATACAAAAATACAAAAGCCTCGCATTATTCTCCGCCTCATTCATCAATGCTTCTAAAAAATCATCAATATACCCAAGCGTTCTATGCTGGATAATAAACATATAAATCCCGCCCAAATGCTTATCTATCAATTCATCACTTAGCTCACTAGAATCCACTTCTGCAAAACACCTAAACATCGCAAGCAGCGTATCTGCACTATTTTTCTCATCTTTCCCCATAATGCCATCTAGCATTCCGGGCATAAAGTTCATCTTAGCAATTTCTGGCATAGAAATATGCAGGCTATCATCATCTGGCAAGTCTTTATCCAAGCCATCTTCTGTCGCATTATCTATAATCCATCTAAGCAGCCCCTGCTCCCCGCTTATAATCTTTTCATAGCTTTGCATAGTATTCCTTTTTGCAGTTTGCTTTATTATAGCATTTTAAGAAGTATTGCATAATTCTAATTAAGTGTTAAGAAATATGGAATCTTTAGTGCGCTTTTGCTCTTAGAAAGTCTGTGTTTAAGTATGACTTAAAACTTTATCATCTTTTACCACTTTTTTGTAAGCTTGTCTCTCCATCTCTTGCCACAACACCAAGCTTTTGATACATTCTTTTTGGATAGCTTTGATGAAAGATTCTATGAAGTTAAAATTGATGTTTTTAGAATCTAAAACGGGCAATAAACACGCATTTTTTAGATTTTACTTATAAAGTTCAAAGTTTTTCACAACTTAGAATTTAAAATGCGTTTATTATAATCTAACATAAGTTCTTGTTTTTCTGTGTCGTATTTTATATTGATGTTGTTTTCACAATGCACGACACAATCATTAAAATCACTAAAATTTGCATTATCATTTTCAAAGCTTAATCGCATATTTGTATTATTATTTTGTGTGATTTTTGCGTGTGAAAAAGCGTCTATATAAACCATATTTTCCCATTTATCAATGATTTGAAATTCAGCCCTACTTGCAGCCAAACACAAAGGCACAATATGATGTAGCTCAAAGCCTTTTTCCTTTGTGATATTATGCTTTTTGAAATACAAATATTTTTCTTTAATGGAGCGTTTAAGCTTGGTGTTGTCCTCATAGATTCCATAAGTTCCTGTGCGGATATACAGCTTTACATCGTGTTCGTTGTATTCAAAATATGCCATTTGTGTTAAGAGACTTAGAATCTGTTGTGTTTCATTTATCCAATTATGGAAGTCTCTCTTTTGTATTTTATCACCGCCAAATTTTTTGGGTTCACAATAAGATTTGATTTTTTCATTCAAAGCTTGTTTTTGAAATTTACTTAAAGTTCTGTAATCCTTAATGAGTGAGATAATATCACTACGATTATAAGTTTTAGAATCTAGTTTTTGATATAGAAAAGTTGCAAAAAATAAGACTTCATAGAGTGTTAAATAATTGCTCTCTAACTCCAAAATAATATGTAAAATTTCTTCACCAAAACCTTGCATAAGATTCTCCAACGCCCTTGTAAAAAATAAATTCTGCGTGAAAATATCTGTGCTTTGTAAAAATTCTATACCAAAATTTGTAAGAGCAATGTATTTTTTCGTGCCATTATCAAATGGACTTAATTGTTTCTTTTTGGTATTAAATCTATCAATAAGCCCCATTCTATGCAAATCTACAAAGATATTTTTACGCAAAGAATCTTGCGTGCAACGCCCAAGTTTTGAAGCGATTCTTGTCGTAAGTTCTGCATATTTTTCTTCACCTTCAATATTATATGGTCGCTTGCTTAAATCGCTTGTGCGGATTTGTAATAATGTATCCCCACAAAGATCATAAATCTCTTGTAAAATCACTAGGATTTCTTTTTGCGTGTAGCGATTGTGCTGTGAGATTTGCAACCCTCTATAATTATCGCTTTGCACTCGTTTTACTGAAAATTTTATACACTCTCTACTAGAATCTATTTGTAAAATCTCTTGTAAAATTTTATCCATTAATACTCCTTTATATTTAAGCTAGAATCCACATATTCAATACTCGCCTCACAGCCTATGAAATTCCGCCCTAAATCCCTAGCACACAGGCTTGTTGTCCCACTTCCGCTAAATAAATCTAGCACCAAATCCCCCTTTTTAGAGCTTGCCTTTATCATTCGCTCAATCATCTCTCTAGGCTTTATGGTTGGGTGGTGGAGCTTTTGCGTTTTGCCATTCTTTTTTTGCTTATGTCTTTGGCTAGTGATTTCCCACACATCAGGACAGAGTTTGCCATTTTCATTTGGATACCACCTTTTGCCATTTTTTAGGATTCCATTTTTTTTAGCGTGTTCTATGCGGCTTGTTGATTCATAAGGCACACGGATAGATTCTGGGTCAAAATAATAGCTTTTAGAATCCATTGTGTAAAATAAAATAGATTCTTGATTATTTACAAAGCGTTTTTTTGTCGTGCTTAAGCCATCTTTTTTATACCAAGTGATGAAGTTTTGAAACACGGCTTTTCCTTGTAAATAGTGCAAAAATAACGCACAATGATAAGGGGTATTAAAGATATAAAAACTCCCGCTTTTTTTCATTTTTGGCAGTAATAAATCTATCCATTTATAGCTAAATGTTAAAAACTCTTTTTCACTTTTAAAGCTATCCCAATGTGCTACTTTGAGATTATAAGGCGGATCAATTATGGCTAAATCAATGCTAGAATCTGCCAAAGATTCTAAAAAGCTAAAGCAATCTTGTATATAAATTTTATTAAGCATTTTCCTGCCCTTGTGTTGCAAATAATCCACACTGCCTAAGCTTTTCTTCAATCACACTTTTATAATGCGGATAAATCTCATAGCCTATGAAATTCCGCTCTAGCTCCTTTGCTACCTTTAGCGTTGTCCCACTGCCAGCAAATGGATCTAGCACAATATCCCCTATAAAAGAGTAGAGTTTAATAAGGCGGTAAGGAATGGCTTCGGGCATAATGGCAGCGTGCTTGCCAAAGGCTACATCACTTTTATTTGGTATAGGTATATCCCAGATTTGCTTGGTGTATTCTACCCATTCTTTTTGGCTAAGTTTGCTTTGCTCTTTTAGCTCTTGTGGTGTGTTTTGCGGCTTGCCATCTTTGACATAAATGGTGATAAATTCGCTTGTATTTTGCGCGTAAAAATTGCGTGGATAAGGGTAGCTTCCAAACATCAATTTTTTAGTGGTATTGGTGCGATTCCAAATATATAAATCAAGCAAAAAGAGAGAAGTAGATTCTAAAATGCTATGCTGTATATCGCTTTGTAAGTCAAAAATATGGCGATTATAATGCGTTCTCAAATCCTTTTTAAACATCGGCATTAAAGGCACATTGATACAAAGCTTGCCATTTGGCTTTAGCACCCGCTCACATTCACGCCATACTTTTAAAAGCTCTTGTATATAGATTTTATACTCGCTAATAGCACCTAAATCGCCCTTTTTAGAATGAGAATGTATAGAATCTTGATAGCCATTTTTCGCATAATCTTTGATATTAAAATACGGCGGACTTGTGATAATTAAATCTATGCTAGATTCACTCACTTCGCTCATATTTTGACTAGATTTATAAAAAACTTGATTCATTCATCTTTGCTAGCATCATCGCTAACCTTAACCTTGATTTTCGCGGAAGCTATGAGGAGTATTTGGAATCGCAAAATGTGTAGCGATTCTACTCTATGGCATTACATAAAATTCCGATTCCTTCTATCTCACAACGCACTTCATCGCCACTTTTTAGAAACTTTGGTGGTGTCAATCCCATTCCAACGCCACTTGGTGTTCCCATTGAGAGAATACTCCCCGCCTGCAACTTACAATAAGAAGATAGCTCACAAATCACACTTGCCACATCAAAAATCATTAAAGAAGTGTGAGAGTTTTGCCTAAGCTCCCCATTGACATAGCTTTTAATGCTTAAATTTTGCGGATTTAGCTCCGTTTCAATCCAAGGTCCCATAGGCAAACTCCCTTCCAAACTCTTGCCTGCATACCATTGCTTATGCTTTTGTTGTAAGTTGCGCGCTGAAATGTCATTAATAATCGTGTAGCCAAAAACATATTCTAAAGCCCTATCCTTTGGCACTCTATGCGCATCACGCCCTAGAATCACGCCAAGCTCCACTTCATAATCTAGCTGATTTGTAAGTTCTGTATGCGCTGGAATCTTCGCATTTGGAGCCACTGCCATATTTACGCGTTTGCTAAAATACACTGCATTTTCTCTTTTTTCATCTAAGCTTTCCTTTTTAAAGCGTGCGGATTCTTTAGCGTGTTCTAAATAATTAATCCCTAGACAAATCACATCTTGTTTAGGGTAGGGGATGGGGGAGAGCAACTCCACAGAATCTAATGCGCACAAAGGCTTGTGCGTGCTTGCGTGCATTAGGGATTCCAATATTTCTTGTGTGTGATGCGTAATAAACACATTCATATCTGTATAAATCTGTGGAATTTCACTTTTAAAAATGGAACTAAAGGGATAAACCAAATCTTTCTCCACAACGCCAAGTTGTGGAGCATTGCTTGAAGAGTGTAGAAATGTAATTAAACGCATAAGAATCCTTTTAAAAATTTACAGATTTTAACACAAATGCGCCCAATTCCTTATGATCTTTAGTGTGAAGCGTGAAGCAGCATTTCTTCAAACTGCTTAACTTCAGTTTCTTGGGCTGCAATGATTTGATTGGCAATCTTAGTTATTGTGGGATTATTTGTGATACTTAGGATTTGCCTTGCGGCATTAATTGCGCCATTATGATGGGCAATCATAGATTTCATATAAGCAGTTTCTAAGGTTTCATTCCTGCCAAGCTCAGACATCTTTTGCATCATTAAATCCATATCTTGCTTTTCTTGAAGGACAAACTGCTGGTATTGCTCTTTTGTTATCGTCTGGTCAAACTGCTTTGCATTGCGCAATAATTCTTTAAAATGTTTAATCTCTTTTTCTTGTTCAAGGATAATCCCTTCTGCAATTTTTTTTAGTTTAGGATCTAATGCCTTATTTTGAATGAGTTTTTTAGAGGACAGAATTGCGCCTTCGTGGTGGGGAATCATATTTTTTAAAAAGTCAATGTTAGGATTTCCGCTTTCTATAAATTGAGTGTTCATCATAGGGGCGTGCATTAAATCCACAACTTCTTGGATTGTAGTGTCTGATGCCATATTGTGCATATGATGGCTATGGCTTGCGTGAGAATTTGCCATAGACATTTGCACAAAAACGCTTGCGACAAAGCAGGAAAGAATTATTTTTTTCATAGAATCTCCTTATTTAAATTTAAGACTAAGATTCTAACTTGTATTTAGTTAATGAAAAATTAATACCATTATTATTCCGTTTAATCTGTTAAAAGAAATAACTTTAGTAGAATCCGAAAAAAATATTTTTCTGTAAGGTGGCGATGAATATTTTAGGAATTGATCCGGGAAGTAGAAATTGTGGCTATGCAATTATCAAGCTAGAAAATGGTGCAATTTCTTTAGTGGAGGCAGGGTTGATTAAAATTAAAGAGAGAATTTTACAACATCAAATTGTAGAATTTGTAGAAGGGATTGATTTAGTTTTAAAGAGTCATTGCATTAATAGTGTTGCTATTGAAGATATGTTTTATGCGTATAATCCTAAAAGCGTGATTAAACTAGCACAATTTAGAGGAGCTTTGAGCCTTAAGATTTTACAAGAACTTGGGAATTTTGCAGAATACACGCCTTTACAAGTTAAAAAGGCACTCACAGGCAATGGAAAAGCTACAAAAGAACAGGTTGCATTTATGGTAAAACGCTTGCTTGGCATCAAGGGTCAGATAAAACCCCTTGATATTAGTGATGCCCTTGCGATTGCTATCACACACGCACAACGCTTAAAACTTCAAAAAGGATAAAAATGCAAATAGAATTGTTATCTTACACAAATTTAAATGTTTGCTCTCACGCAATTAGAACTTGTTGGCAGAGTTTTGAAAAGGGCGATAGCGGCGGTGAAAAAGATAAAGAATTAATTGATAGAGTAGGAAATAAATTAAAACACGCTTCCACGCTAGAGCATTTACATTATACCTTTTACATTCAAGGGATTAGCAGGGCTTGTTTGCAAGAATTGGCAAGACACAGAATGGCATCTTTGAGTGTAAAATCTAGTCGTTACACACTAAAAGAGCTCAAAGAGGTGGAATCCTTTTTGCCACTTTGTGGTGAAAATTACAAAAGAGCAGAGCAATTTTTGGTTTTTACAGAAAATCAAGCAGTCAATGAAGCATCTATCTATGCGTTAGAAAATTTGCGTAAATTGCTAATAACAAACATTAGCAATGATTTAGCAAAATTTGCAATGCCAGAATCGTATAAAACTGAGCTAACTTGGAGTATTAATGCAAGAAGTTTGCAAAATTTTTTAGCATTGCGTAGTGCAAAGTCTGCTTTGTGGGAGATTAGGAAGCTAGCATTGAATCTTTTTAATGCCTTGCCACAAGAGCATCAATTTATTTTTAATGACACAATAAAAGATGCTTGAATTTTTAAACTTTCTTAAAAATGGGATTCCACTGGATTTTAAACTTGCGGAATCTTTTTTAAAGCTTTTAGAATCCTTGCGTGCTTTTGATGTGCTAGAAGTGCGCAAAAATTGCTATGTGCTAAAAAAGCAATTTTGCATTGGAAGAATTGAACTTGCAAAAGAAGGCTATGGCTTTGTGATTCCTTTACCAAAAAGCAAAGAGCGCGATTGGCTGATAGAGAAAAATTTGTTAAAAGGAGCGCAAAAAGGCGATATTGTGCTAGCTAAAGCACTTAATAGACAACGCAACACACGCATTTATGCAAAAGTGCTTCAAATCTTAGAAGCAAAACAAAGCAGTGTGCTTTGCTATTTGGAAAAGTCCAAGCTTGATTGCATATCCATTTCAATTCCCAATGAGATTCCTTATAAAATTAAAGCCACGCAAAAATCTCTAAAAACACTTCCGCCAAACACACTTTTAAAACTTAATCCCAAAGATGGCGAGATTTTAGAGATTTTAGGCACATTAAGAGAGCCGCAAATTGATGAAACAATCGTGCTAAGTTTGTATGATAGGCAGGAATCTTTTAGCTTACAAGCAGAACTTGAAGCAGAGAGTTTTAAAGCTGTGCGTTTAAAGGATTTTAAAGAAAGGGTAGATTGCACGCATTTGCCCTTTTGCGCGATTGATCCTGTGGGGGCAAAGGACCACGATGATGCGATTTTTTATGATGGGGAAAATTCCACGCTTTATGTTGCTATTGCGGATGTGAGTTATTATGTTAAAAAGGATTCTGCCCTTGATTTAGAAGCAAGAAATAGGGGCTTTAGCGTGTATTTTCCACATAAATCCATTCCAATGCTACCAAGGGCTTTAAGTGAAAATCTTTGTTCTCTTAGTGAGGGGAATTTACGCCTTGCGGTGGTGTGGAAAATGCGCTTACACAAACGCACAAAAGCGGTGCTAAATAGTGAGCTTTTTGAAGCAGTGGTAAAAGTGCGCCAAAAACTCACTTATGCAGATGTGGATATGCTTTTAGAAACAGGGCATCATAAAAACATAAAACCAAGCATAAAACCAATGCTATTTGCGCTCAATGATTTAGCTCAAAAGCTCCGTCAAAAGCGACTAAAAAATGGATTTGACTTTTTAGGCGATGAGAGCGTGATGGAGCTTGATAAAAATTATGAGCTCAAAGATTTAAAAACGGAATGTCAAACACAAAGCCATCAGCTTGTAGAGGAGTGTATGCTGCTTGCAAATATACAAAGCGCACTTTTACAAAGCAAACAAAGCACGCAAACAGATGGGCGATTAAAACTAGGAATCTACCGCGTGCATAATGCCCCAAAGCTAGAGAGTATCCAAGATTTATTTGCAGAGTTTCGCTTACTTGGAATCTACCATAAAAAAAAGATTCCACAAAATACTAGGGATTTTCATAGGGAAATTTTAGAAATTCAAGCCCTAGCAAAGCATTCTAATATGGCAACAGAAGTGGATAAGCTTATCATCCGTTCAATGCAGCAAGCTGTCTATGCAAGCCATAATATCGGGCATTTTGGGTTAGGATTTGAAGCTTATAGCCACTTTACTTCTCCTATCCGCCGTTATAGTGATTTGCTCTTGCATAGAATCTTAAAAGCAAAAATACAATTAAATGAAGAATCCCTAGAATCTTTGCCGCAAATTTGTGAAGATTTGAGTCAAAAAGAAAGGGAGGTTGCAAAAATAGAAATAAACTTTAAAGATCGCAAATTTGCGCGTTTTTTAAACAAAAAAATCGGACAAGCCTATGTAGGTGTAATCATTAACGATAAGCATCCAGAATTAATTGCACTCACTACACCGCCTTTACAAGGAGCGCGTGTTGTGTGTTTAAAAGGAATGGGTGTAAAATACCAAAAAGTGCGTGTGCAAATCCTTGATGTTAATCTTGCCACAGCAAAGGTGTATGGCAGAATTTTAGAATGTTTTAAGGAAGGATTTGGAATCCAAAGTGAGCAAATTTCTAAATATCCTTATGTGCACCACAAGGCAAAGCTTAATGCTAAGAAAATGCGTCAAAAGATTAAAAAAAGCAATAGGATAAGAAGTCAAAGTGCAAGTTATAAGCCCCGTCATAAGCGCAAAAGGAAATGAATGTATAAAAAAGAATTTGACACAAAACTTGCTCAAAATGTGCAAGTTCGCGCGATTTTTCTTTATGGAGCAGATGCATTTTTAATCGGACATTATGGGGAGAAAATCGCAAAAATTGCACTAGATAGAGGTTTTGAAAAAAACAGCTTTTACTTTGGTGAATTTGATTTTCAAAGCGCGCTTAATTGCTTCTCTCAAGGCTCACTTTTTGGCAATGATGCACTAGTTTGGATAAAAATAGAAAAAAAGATTCCGAAAAAACAACTAGACACACTCATAGAATCTTTGCTTAAAAATGGTAATGGAATTTTAATTGTAGAGTTTTATCAAGCAGAAAATAAAACAAATGCAGAGTATATGGCAGATGCTAAGGCTATGATTGTGAGTTTTGGTGGGAGTTTAGCAAAACAAGGCGTGTTTGAAGTGCGCTTTTTTGCACCAAACTTTTATGAAGCAATGCCGATTTTGCAAGGATATGCAAGAGAATTGCGCATTAAGATTCCAGATTTTTTACTCCATAGAATCTTTGAACAACAAAATTTAGATTTAGGTTTAAGTGTTGCAGAGCTTAGAAAATATGCAATTTTTGAGCAGGAAATCACCGCAGAAATGGTAGATAGCCTAGGTTATGGGCTAGGCAGTGTTGAGGTGGATGAGATTTTAGAGTTATTACTTCTTCAAAAGCCTTATTTTGTAAAGCTTTCACAATTTATGGAGCAAAACTTTGATGAAAATCAACTTATAAGAGCGGTGCAGAAATATTTTTTGACTCTTTTTTTGCTCACAAGTCATATCCGACTAAAAGGCGATTCTAATCTTACAGATACGCTAGGCTATAATCCGCCAAAGGCAATTTTAGAGAAAAAGAAGGCTTTTGCAACAAAAATCAAAGAAGCGCAGTATGAATCTATATTTGTTATATTAAACACTTGGAGGGAGGAATTTTTAAAAGGAATGAATCGTGGGAATGGATTTTTAAATACTTTAATAAAAATACAAGCAATTTTAAAGTAGAATCTAGCCCTTTACAATATTGTAAAAAACCATAATCCTTGCTCTTTGAACTAAGTTACAAAAGGGCAAATCCATAAGGAGACTCTATGCGTTTTTATGAAACGATGTTTGTGGTAAAACCCACTTTAACACAAGAAGAAATCACGCAAAAGATTGATTTTTACAAAGCTGCAATCCTTAGCAATGGAGGCGAAATTAGCGTAACTTTAGATATGGGAATGCGCAATCTTGCTTATGAAATTAAGAAAAACAAGCGCGGATATTATTTTGTGATCTATTTTAAAGCTGAGCCAAAGCTTGTTTTAGAATTAGAGCGTTTGTATCGCATTAATGAAGAAATTTTGCGTTTTATTGTGATTAAATATGAGAACAAAAAAGAACAAAAGGCATGGGAAACATTAGTGGATCGTGCGATTAATAATAAAAAATCAGCACCGCTAAAAGAAGTTGAATACAAACCGCAAGATACTTAATCTAAAAGGATATTAGATGTTTAACAAAGTCGTTTTAGTTGGAAACTTAACCCGTGATGTTGAGTTGCGTTATTTGCCAAATGGGAGCGCATTAGCAAAACTAGGACTTGCAACAAACCGCCGTTACAGAAAACAGGATGGTTCGCAAGGCGAGGAAGTGTGTTTTGTGGATGTGAATCTTTTTGGACGCACAGCTGAAGTGGCAAACCAATATCTAAGACGCGGTTCTCAAGTGTTGATTGAAGGGCGTTTGGTATTGGAGAGTTGGACAGATAATAATGGGCAAAAGCGTAACAAGCATAGCATTACTGCTGAGAGTATGCAAATGCTTGGCGGAAGAGCAGAAGGTGGAATCCAAAATGGCGGATATAACCCAAATAGTGATTATCAGGCGGATTATGAGCAAGGGGGCTTTAACGGAAATTCTAATAATGGCTATGATGGCAATAGTAGTTATCAAGGTGGCTATAACAACCAAAATAATTACGATAGCCAGCCAAATTACCAAAAACCAAAAGCACAAAAACCGCCACAAAAACCGCAAAAGGACGATGAGATTCCAGTGATTGATATTAATGATGAAGAAATACCATTTTAAAGGAATATTATGGCAGAGAAAAAACGCTATTCAAAAAGATATTGTCGCTACACAGAAGCAAAGATTGAGTTTATTGACTACAAAGATGTGGAGATGTTAAAACACTCTCTTTCAGAGCGCTATAAAATTATGCCACGCCGCTTGACAGGGAATTCAAAAAAATGGCAAGAGCGTGTGGAAGTTGCGATTAAACGCGCAAGACATATGGCACTTATCCCATATATCGTAGATCGCAAGAGAGTAGTTGAAAACCCTTTTAAAATCTAAATTTAACTTTAGCTTTTCATAAAATAGAAGAGCTAAAGTTAAATCTTTTCTTACCTAAGATTAACAGCTTCCAATACCCATATTTTTATTAAACTTTAAAATTTAAAAATATATTATTTTCTAAATAATAATTTTTATCATTTGGAGTTCAAAAATGCTAGAAAAAAGATTACTTAAAAATATCTTATCAAAATGGAATTATGGTGACTTTAAGCTTGTATTTTGGGACGGCGAAGAAGTAAGTGTGGGCAAAAACCCTCCAAAATTCTCTTTAGTTGTTAAAGAAAAGATTCCTTTGTTTGCTCTCTTTAACGATACAAGCTTGGTGATTGCTAAACATTATATGGAAGGTAAGCTTGAAATTTATGGAGATTATGATGAGATTGCTAGAGTTTTATATTATTTTTCTAATAAAAAATATTTAAAAAATAAAAATGATATTTCTAGCAAAATCACACAAAAACAAGAAAGTGAGAATATAAAAAGCCATTATGATTTAGGAAATGATTTTTATAAGTTATGGCTTGATGAAACAATGAGCTATTCTTGCGCATATTTTAAAAAACCTGATGATTCCCTGTATCAAGCACAAATCAATAAAATTAAACACACTTTAAAAAAGCTTGATTTAAAGCCCGGAGAAAATCTTTTGGACATAGGTTGCGGCTGGGGTTGGTTATCCATAATGGCGGCGCAAAAATATGGTGTTAAAGTTGTTGGCGTTACCATTTCAGAAGAGCAATGTAAAAAGGCTACGCAAAGAGTGCGTGAGTTGGGCTTAGAACATCAAATAGAAATTAAGCTTGAGAATTATCAAGATATGCAATATGAAAATCACTTTGATAAGGTTGTTTCTGTGGGAATGTTTGAGCATGTGGGCAAAGAAAATTTAGGATTGTATTTTATGAAAGTCAAGCAAGCGTTAAAGCCCGGAGGTTCTTTCTTGCTGCATTCTATTTTAGCAATGTTTGAAGGCAAAACGAATGCTTGGATTGACAGATACATTTTCCCCGGAGGTTATCTGCCTTCTTTAAGGGAAGTTGTAAGCACGATGAGTGAATGGGATTTTCACCTTTTGCTTGCAGAGAGTTTAAGAATCCATTATGCCAAAACTCTTGATATGTGGGCTAAAAATTTTGATGCACACATAGAGGAGGTAAGAAAAATGTATGATGAGCAGTTTGTTAGAATGTGGGGGCTATATTTGCGCTCTTGTGCTTCTGCATTTAGGGTTGGCAATATTGATTTATTCCAATTTTTAATGACAAAAGAGATTAATAACACATTATCGAATACATTTATCAATCTTAATTAAAAACTTTAACTCGTTAGCCTATTTGTCTCTCTCAATTAACAATTTAAGAAAAATTGAGTGAGGCATAGAACTCTCTAACTCCCTTCGCTCCATTCTTTTAGAGTTTTTTCAAGCTCTATCTTTTGGGGTGAGCTACAAAGTCTCTTAGCAAGTTTTGGCATAGATGCGTCTAATGCTACACAAAATTTAAATATTTTTTACCTATAATAAATGCTTTGTTAATCTCTAAAGAAAGGTGGAAAGATGTCAGCATTTATGATACTCTCAACATTGCTTGCTGTTGTGGTTGTGGCGTATTAT
>NZ_JALEIK010000021.1 GCF_022770205.1 Helicobacter sp.
ATCAAGAAACTAAAAACTGATTAAAACTAGAGATTCAATTAGTTGAAACTAATTCATCATAATGTGCTAATTTAAGGGATTAAAATTTAGCGCAAAAAAGGAAATGGAATTATAGCTATAAAAGCTTAAGGAGAGATAAAAGAGGGAATAGTTAAGATTCCATAAAATTTAAAGCATTTATTTTAGGATGAGTATTGAGCAAAGAACAAATTGGTGCATTGTGGATGATTAGCGCAAGTGTTGCATATGGCTTTATGCCTATTTGGACGGTTCTTGGACAAAATAGCGGATTAACGACAGATTTCATTTTGTTTTTTAGATTTGCTTGCACAAGTGTATTATTGCTTGCGCTTGCACGCCTTGAAAAAGTTCCAATTCTACTGCCTAAGCGTAAGATTTTAGAATTTGTCTTTCTAGGTGGAATCCTATACTCCATCCAGTCTTTTGCCTATTTAGATTCCTTAAAATACATTCAAACGGCACTCTCTGTAATGCTCTACCACATTTATCCTCTCATTGTTACACTTGTAGCCCTTGTGTTTTTCAAAGAAAAAATTCAACTAAAAACACTTCTTGCGCTTGCACTTTGCATTATTGGATTGATAGTGATTTTACAAATCCCAAAGGACATTGCACTCAGCCCTCTTGGCGTTGCGCTTTCTTTAATTGGTGCGCTTTTTTATGGGCTTTATATCATCTTTAGCCAAAGGATAACGCGCAATTGCCACTTTTTAGTTTCTAGTTTTTATGTGTGCTTTTTCTCATCACTTGCGATGCTTTTTAGTATGCTAAAAGCACTCAATAGCATTCCAAACCTTTTTGAGATTCCACCTATTGGAATCTTTTCTTTGCTTGCACTTGCAATATTTTCTACACTTTTTGCAATGGTTGCGTATTATTTAGGAATGCCAAAAGTTGGAATCACAAAAACTGCAATTTTAGGAATGATTGAACCGCTAGTTTCTGTGGTGCTATCCATTTGGATTTTAGGAAATCATTTGAGTGCTTTGCAATATTTTGGAGCATTTTTAATAAGTTGTGGTGCTATTCTTTTGTGTCTTAGGCGGTAAATTTATCTTTTAAGAGATAAAATACACGCAAAATTCCCAATAAAAAGGCAAAAGATGGAATCGCAAATTCTAAAAGAGCTAGATTTATCTTGCATTTGGCATCCTTGCACACAAATGCACGACCACGAAAACAATATTCCATTAATCCCTATCAAACGCGCTAATGGCGTGTATCTCTATGATTTTGAAAACAAGGCATATTTAGATTGCATTTCTAGTTGGTGGGTGAATCTCTTTGGGCATTGCAATCCTTACATTAATGCAAAACTTAAAGAACAATTAGAATCTTTAGAGCATATCATTTTTGCAGGTTTTACCCATAAGCCCATAATTGACTTATCTAAGCGGCTTTTAGGGCTTTTGGGTTCCAACTTTGGCAAATGTTTTTATGCAGATAATGGCTCAAGCGCCATTGAAGTGGCTCTTAAAATGGCATTCCACGCAAGCGTTATTAAAGGGGCAAGCACGATTAAAGGGAATAGAAAAAGTAAATTCTTATGTCTAGAAAATGCTTACCACGGCGAGACTATCGGGGCTTTAAGCGTAGGTGATGTTGGAATCTACACAGATGTTTATGCGCCCATTTTGCTAGAAACGCTAAAGATTAAAGCCCCTGTGGGAGAAAACATTGATGCTTCCCTAGAAGCCCTAAAAATCTTGTTATCTACGCAAAAAGATTCCATTATCGCCTTCGTGCTAGAGCCACTCATTCAATGTGCAGGAAATATGAATATGTATAACCCACGCTTTGTGCAAGAAGCGACAAAACTTTGCAAAGAAGCGGGCGTGTATGTGATTTTTGATGAAATTGCCGTTGGGTTTGGGAGAACAGGAAGTCTTTTTGCCTATGAACAATGTGGTGTTGTGCCAGATTTTCTTTGCCTTAGCAAAGGCATTACAGGGGGTTATTTGCCACTTTCTGTGGTTGTTACAAGTGATGAGATTTATCAATTATTTTATGCACCCTTTAGAGAAAACAAAGCCTTTTTACACTCCCACTCTTACACAGGAAATGCTCTAGCTTGTGCGTGTGCAAATGCAGTTTTAGATATTTTTGAGTGCGATAATGTGCTTGTAAAAAACAAAGAATTATCCGCATTTATTTGGGAGAGAATGCAGGCTTTAAGGGAGTTTAGCTGTGTTAGGAATTTGCGCCATCAAGGAATGGTTTTTGCTTTTGATTTGATAGGATTTGAAGGGGAGCGTAAAGGCTTAGAAGTCTTTAATAAAGGCTTAGAAAAGGGACTATTACTCCGCCCGCTTGGGAATACAATCTATCTAATGCCCCCTTACATTCTAAGCAAAGAGGAAGCCACTTACATTTTAGATTCCATCTGTGAGATTCTAAAAACATTTTAAGGGCTTAAAAAGGATTCCACAATGGCATTTAAAATTGACACACAAATGCAAGTGCCAACGCATAATAGCACACCACAAAAACCAAAGCCTAATCCCAAGCCAGAGTCCGCTCCAAACCCTAATAACAGCAGACAAATCCACACAAAAGCAAGTTACCCTAGCCAAAATCTCATTGATAAATACAAAACGCCTAGCGCATTTATCAATACGCAAAACGCTATGAGTAATCAATTAGGAATCCAAAGCGTTATCAAACCACAAGAACAAGTTATAGCGAAAGACGCACTTTTAGAATTTTTAAGTCAGATTCGACAACTTAGCTTTGAAGAGAGTTTAGAGCTTGAAAAAACCCTTTTGCGTTTAGATTCCAACACGCTTGCTGAACTTTTAAAAAGAATCCAGCAATAAGTTGGAATCTTTTATTGAACTTGTCTCCACTTTTACGCTAAGCTCCGCTTGTGGCAGAAGCGGATTTGTCTTAGCAAGATAGAAAGCAACTAGAATATTTACCGCCATTGCAACAAGTAAAAGTGGCGTTGTGCGCTTGATAATCTCCACAGGGAATACCTTTGCAAACCCAGCAAGCGCCAAAATCCCTCCAGCAATAGGCGAAGCTGCTCTTCCTAAGGCTGAAGCAATCTCAAGGGGCAACACTAAAGTAATTGGAGCAACTCCAAGTCTTGTCGCAATATCAGGTGCTAATCGTCCAAAGGCGTTAAATGCAGCGATTCCGCTTCCCATAATTACCGCAAATCCATACACTAAAAAGCTCAAAACAGCAATACTAACTAACACAGCAATGTCTGCGCTCCCACCACCTAAAGCACCCACTGCATTAGCCAAGATTCCAACTCCACCAAGTGCCTTAATCCCATCTGCAAACACAGAAGCTGCAATGATAATACTCACAACACTAATAAAAATCTCTGCCATCGCCCTTAAAATCACCACCATATCTTCACCTAGCTTCTTACCATCTCTATGGCGTATAAACTCTACAATAAACACTAGGGCAATACTAAGAAAATTCGCAGTTACCACATCAAGCTTTATACCTAAAAAATAAGCCACAAACAAAAACACCACAGGCAACCAAGGGAATAAAATATAAAGTGTTGGACATTGCGGATTAATAATCTCTGGTGCTTCCACCTCTTCACAAAGCACATTCTTAACCCTATCCCTCTTATCGATCCAAGCAAAATAAAAAGGGATTAAAACTGCAATTACTACAACATAAGCAAGCACGCTCCAAATTTGATAATTTAAAAAAGCTCCACAACATTATCTTTCTGTCCCACCATATCTGCCATATTGATAGAATTACCATCTTTTGGTCCATAATCAAGAGCAATTAAAGACAGCACGCAAACAGCAGTAATGGGACGAATTTTAAGGGCAATTAACACAGGATAAATACAAGCAAGCAACAATAAAAGTAGTCCTGCATAACTTGAAATCACAATTTTTAAAGCCATACCCACAATAAAAGTTCCGCTCAAAATTAAATATTTATTCTTAATCTTCCCAAGTGGCTTATTGGCTAAAAAAGCAAGCTTTGCAGAAGCATTAATATGCTTCATATAAGCCGCAAATCCCGCTACACTCATAATAATTAGCCCCACTCCAGCAAGCTGTGTTTTAAAAGTTGCCGTGATAAAGGCAAAGCTATCAAGCAAAACATCTAAAAAACTTACACTCTCTCTTACAGGGGATTTTGGTATAGGCGCACCTGTAAAATAAAATGCAAAGATGAGTATAATCACTCCTGAAAACAAAAAAGTAAAAATGGGATTATATTTTTTTAGAATATAATACGCCACAACCACAACAGCAAGCAATGTTGAGAGTATCATAAATGCTGACATCTTTCCACCTTTCTTTAGAGATTAACAAAGCATTTATTATAGGTAAAAAATATTTAAATTTTGTGTAGCATTAGACGCATCTAT
>NZ_JALEIK010000022.1 GCF_022770205.1 Helicobacter sp.
ATCAAGAAACTAAAAACTGATTAAAACTAGAGATTCAATTAGTTGAAACTAATTCATCATAATGTGCTAATTTAAGGGATTAAAATTTAGCGCAAAAAAGGAAATGGAATTATAGCTATAAAAGCTTAAGGAGAGATAAAAATTAAAAGGGAAATAAAAAGAAACTTGTTAAATTACTCCCAGCGTTTATAATCACAAGCAATACCTAAACTATCGCACCATTTTCCTATTAATAAATTCTCAATTTCCTCCATACTCCGCCCAGCATAATACCCAAAAATAGGCGGTGCTATCACCACGCCTAAATGAGAGAGCTTTAACATATTCTCTAGCATTATTGCACTAAGGGGCATTTCTCTAACTCCTAAAAGCAATTTGCGCTTCTCTTTTATCACCACACTTGCTGCACGCAATAGCAAAGTATCGCTAATCCCGCACGCAATTTTTGCTAGCACATCGCTTGAACAAGGAATCACCGCCATCGCCTCACACACAAAAGACCCACTTGCAATACACGCCCCTAAATCTTCATCATCTAGCAATTTTAGATTCCAAATTTTTTTAAAATCAAACTCCCCCACACCCTCTTCAAGCCTTAAAACTTCCCTAGCACCCTTTGTCATCACGCAATATTTTTCAATCTCACACGGCAGAGATTTTAAAAATTTTAAGCCAAGCCCTGCCCCACTTGCTCCGCTAATCCCTATAATCACGCGCTTCATAACAATTTCCCCTTGCCTTCTGCTAAAATTTCCACTTCATAAGTCTTTTTGCCATTCCTATCATCAATCTCTCGCGCCTTTATAACATCGCCCACAGCGGCGTCCTTTTGCGCTTCAAGCGTAAATTCTAGCAACACCCCATTTTCTACCACGCTAATTAAAATCCTATCCCCCTTTTTTACCACACGCTTTGGAATTAGCCTATCTTGCGTGATTATCACATCTTTTGGCGTGTAAGAGCGCACTGCAACTCTCCCCATCTCACTCTCTTCCATTAAAGGACTGCTAATTTTCTCAAAAGGTATCCAAACTAAATGTGCATTCTTATAATTCACCCCATTTCTCCCACTAATAGGCTCACTGCTTTGGATTGCTTGAAGTTTTGCGTCAATGACATATTTAAAATACACTTTCCGATTCCTTATTTGCGTCCCCCTTTGCTCCCCTACAACAATGTCAAAACTCCCTGTATTGCGCTTTAGCAGCTTTGCGGGAAAATCAATAGACTTAATCGCATCTTCTTTAAAATCCACAGGCGTGATTTGCTCTAAATGGATTGCTTCAATTTGGATATTATTCTTTTTGTATTCTTTTAACAACTCGCTTAAGATATAATTCTTAATCCCCTTTTGCTCCCCACCAAACGCACGCTTAAAGGTAATAATAGGCACTTCAGCACCAACCACAATGCCTTCATTTTCAAAAGCCTTAATAATTTGACTACTTTTAACCTGATAATTATTAGAGCTAGTTGGAATCTTAAAAAGCAAAAAATCCTCTACAATCCCTTCAAACAAGTCCTTTGCATACACTTCTTCATTTTTAAAGCGATATTCTTTTTTTAGCACAAAATAATCCAAGCCAAACGCACCATTGACGCACACTACACAGCATAAAAAGAGAATTATTTTTCGCATTTTTCTAATCTTATTTTTGAAATTCTAAGCGCATTGCTAACCACACTAAGCGAGCTTAATGCCATTGCCGCCCCAGCAAATGCGGGCTGTAAAACGATTCCAAAAAGGGGATACAGCACACCTGCAGCAATAGGAATTAACACAATATTATACACATAGGCAAAAAATAAATTTTCTTTAATATTGCGTAAAGTTACATTTGCAAGATCAAACACTTCCACAATCCCCCACAAATCATTTTTTAACAACAGCACATCACCCACTTCTTGCGCTAATTGCGTCGCATCAATAAAAGAGATTCCAAAACTTGCTTCCCTTAAGGCTAGAGCGTCATTAATCCCATCGCCCACAAAGCACACACCGCCCTTTTTAGCAAACTCCGCCACAATTTGCGCCTTTTGCACAGGCGCAATGGATGCAAAATACTCTCTAATCCCAAGCTCTTTTGCCACTTTTTCTACGCTTTGTGCGTTATCCCCACTTAAAATCACAGGAGTAATTGCGCGTTTTTTAAGCGCATTAATCGTAGCCTTTGCATTCTCTTTAATGGAATCTTGTAAATAAAACAGGGCTAAAAGCTCATTTTCTCTTGCTAGCGCAATGGCGTTTTCATTTTTTAGAGTGCTAACCTTAGCACAAGTTTCCACCCATTCTAATTGACCAAAATAATAAGACGCCCCTAAAATTTCGCCCTTAACACCCTTTGCAATTGTGTATTCCTTGCTCTCTAACTCTAGCATTTTAGATTCCTTTGTAAATTCTAAAATCGCCTTTGCGATTGGGTGGGGATTGTTGTGTTGCAAGGTTTTTGCTATGGATTTTACAAAATCTTCGCCCTTTTGCGTGAAAACCTTACATTCTTTAACCACAATCTCCCCCTTTGTCAGCGTGCCTGTTTTATCAAAGATAATGGTTTGAATTTGCCCTGCTTTTTCATAGATTTCTGGGCTTTTTATTAAAATCTCTAAGCCCTTAGCGCGCATACTAGCACACACGATGGCTAAAGGCGTCGCAAGCCCTAAAGCACAAGGACAAGAAATGACTAAAACACAAGCAGCAATGGATAGCGCAAAGGCTAAACCCTTCCCCAAAGCTAGCCACACCACAAACGCAAGCAGGCTAATTGCCACCACACTTGGCACAAACACACTTGCAATCTTATCTGCAATCCTTCCAATAGCGGGCTTTTGACTTTGGGATAACTCTAGCAAATCTAGCATTTCATACACAAAAAACGCATTGGCATCTTTAGTTGCTTCAATGGTAAGTTCCCCATTTAAAACCAAGCTCCCTCCAACAACTTCCGCCCCACTCTCTACAAGCTTTGGCAACTCTTCTCCATTAATATGCGCACTACTCACTTCCGCCTTGCCACTTAGCACCACGCCATCTAAGGGGATTTTCTCCCCACTTAAAACCAAGCACACATCGCCTTTTTGGATTCCATCTATGGCAACCCATTTTGTTAAATTGGATTCTAACTTTAGCCTTGCTTGTGTGGGGAGAATAGAAGCAAGCATTGCCACACCATCGCTTGCCCTTTTCTTCGCATTTGCCTTTAAATACTCCCCCACAAGCACAAAGCAAATCACAGCACTGCTTCCTTCAAAATAAAACCCATCCTCAAAATCAACACTCCCCCCTAAAGCAAACAAATACAAAGAATACACATACGCCACACTTGTGCCAAGTGCGATTAACACATTCATATCCGCTGATTTTGTCTTTAAAAAACTCTTAGCCCCCTTATAAAAAGGATACCCGCAATAAAACTGCACCACGCTTGCTAAGATAAGCTGTAAAGCACCACTCCAAGCACTATGGAATCCTCCCATATGCAAAAGAAAAATCCCTAAAAAAAGCGGAATCGCAACAAATAAGCGTTGCTTTAGTCCCTTAATATATGCCACTTCTTGCGCTTTAGAATCATCTAGGCTTGTAGGAAAACCATACGAAGTGATTAGGCTAGCAATCTCTTCTTTAGAAATCTTTGTGTTATCAAAAGCAATTTTAGAGTGCCCACTAATTGCGTTAATCTTAATGTTTGTGATAGAGGGAATCTTTTGCAAATTCTTTTCAATAGTAGCAGAACACGCACTACAATGCATTCCACTAATGTTTAGTTTCACAATCTCCATTTTATTCCTAAAAATAATTCAGTTTTAAATCTATAAGGCTATAATTGCACTCTTAAAATTTTAACAATTCTTTTATTTTTTTTGCAAGGCATAATGATGATTAACCGCAAAAAGATTTACAATCCAAACTCTCAAGAAGGCGTGAATGAACGCCGTATTTTTGGAGGGAATCCTACAAGTATTTTTGAACTAAATAAAATCAAATACCAGTGGGCTTATAATCTTTGGAAAATAATGCTTGCAAACTCTTGGTTTCCAGAAGAAGTCAATATGACACAAGATAAACGCGATTATTCTGATGGCTTAACACCAGAAGAGAAAGTTGGCTATGACAGAGCCTTAGCGCAACTCATCTTTATGGATTCCTTACAAACAAATAATTTAATTGATAATGTCAATCCCTATGTTACAAGCCCAGAAATCAACTTAATTTTAGTGCGACAAGCTTTTGAAGAAGCCTTGCATTCCCAAAGCTATGCAGTAATGGTAGAATCCATTTCTGCAAACACAGATGAAATTTATGAAATGTGGCGCACAGACATTCAACTCAAAAGCAAAAACAACTACATTGCCAATGTCTATGAAGAGCTCTCTGTAAATCCCACAGAATCCACATTATTGAAAGTAATGTTTGCCAATCAAATCTTAGAAGGAATTTATTTTTATAGTGGATTTGCCTTTTTTTACACCCTTGCAAGAAGCGGAAAAATGCTAGGCAGTGCGCAAATGATTCGCTTTATCCAGCGCGATGAAGTTACACATCTCTTGTTATTCCAAAATATGATCAATTCCTTAAAAAAAGAATCTCCCCATCTTTTTACCAAAGATTTAATTGATGAAGTGATTGAAATGTTTAGAGAAGCAGTGCGTGTAGAATCCGCTTGGGGAGATTACATCACGCAAGGGCAAATTTTAGGGCTTACTAGTGAGATTATCCAAGAATATATCCGTTATCTTGCAGATAGTCGTTTAAAACGCGTGGGGCTACCAGCTCTTTATAACGCAAGGCATCCGATGAAATGGGTAGATGCTTTTAGCTCATTTAACGAACAAAAGACAAATTTCTTTGAAGGAAATGTTACAAATTACGCAAAAGGGAGTATTAATTTTGATGATTTCTAAGCAACTTTATTCTTTGCAGATAAAAACAAAACAAAATTTTGAAGAAAATTTGGAACATTTGCGGAATCTTATTATCCAATGCAGAGGTGATTCCATTATTCTAGCTCCAGAAGTGTGCTTGACAAACTTTTGCTACCAAAGAATGGATGAAGCAAGTGAATTTGCAAAAGAAGCGACAAAAACCCTACTTGCATTATCAAGCGATCGCACAATTATTACAACAATGATTGAAAAATACCGCAAGGGCTTTTACAATAATTTAAAGGTTTTTCACAAAGGTGAATTGCTCCATAAACAAAGCAAACACAAACTCTTTCCGCTAGGCAATGAGCATTTGCATTTTCAAAGTGGCGATATTGCCGAGATTGCGCCTTTTAAAATTGATGGATTAACTTGTGGGGCAATGAATTGCTTTGAATTGCGCTTTATTGAACTTTGGCAAAAACTTAAGGGCTGTGATTTGATTGTTGTTCCAGCGCAATGGGGAAAAGAGCGTAAAGATAACTTTGAAACACTCACAAAAGCCCTAGCAATCACAACACAAAGCTTTGTGCTTGCAAGCAGTAGCGCAAACGACACTTGCGCTAAAGGAAGTGGAATCATCACGCCTTTTGGCATTGCAACAACAGATGATAGCAAGGAAATGATTAGCTTAAAGGCTGATTTTAGCACCATTGCACAAGCGCGAAAATACATTAATATCGGATTAAACTAAAAGTGGAAGCATTAAAAACTGCTAATATGGTGCTTGAGATTTCTAAGCGTTTTCCCCTTAGCCTACCAACTGAAAAGGCATTTTTAAGTATTAATCGTGAAATTTTTGTTCCCAATGGCTTTAAGCACCTAGCATACGCCCTTGATGCATTGCCTATGGGGGCGAGTCAGTGGATTAGCTCCCCCTTAACTGTGGCTAAAATGACAGAATTTTTACAACCAGAGGGAGCGGATTCTGTGCTAGAAATTGGCTGTGGAAGTGGCTATCAAGCAGCAATTTTAAGTAAAATTATCCGCCGTGTTTTTAGCATTGAACGCATTGAAAAACTTTGGCTTGAAGCAAGGGGGCGCATTAAACTCTGCAACATCTACAATATCAATACAAAGCTTGATGATGGGCAAAATGGCTGGGCTACCTTTGCTCCTTATGATAGAATCTTATTTTCTGCTTCTACAAAAGAGATTCCCCAAAGTCTTATTAACCAACTCAATGAAGGCGGAATCCTAGTTGCTCCAATGCTAATTAATCAAGCACAAATCATCACGCGCTTTAAAAAACAAAACGGAATCCTAACACAAAAAGAAGAGCTTGAACGCTGTGTGTTTGTGCCTGTTGTGAATGGATTAGAGCGGAATTAGTTGTTGGGTTTATAAGAGAGTTTAAGCCTTCCACGCAAGAAAGCATCTTTAAAAAGGGGGATAAACAGAAAACTTTCTTTGCAGTGGAAAGCAGTTGTGATTATAGCACAATAGAAACAAAAAATCGCTATAATTTAGCGATTGTCAATTTTCTCTGGATATAAATCGTGGTTTAGCAAGCGGTATTCTGCCATTTGCGCATATTTTGTATTTGGGATTCCATAGTTTGCATAAGGATCAATGCTAATCCCACCACGCGGAGTAAATTTCCCTCACACTTCTAAATAGCGTGGTTGCATTAACTCTACTAAGTCATTTAGAATTATATTGACGCAATCTTCGTGGAATCCTCCGTGATTACGGAAGCTAAAAAGTAAAGCTTGAGCGATTTGGATTCTACCATTTTAAGCTCTGGAATGTAGCTAATATAAATTGTAGCAAAGTCTGGTTGCCCTGCGATTGGACAAAGCTTGTAAATTCTGGGCAATTAAATTTTACAAAGTAATCGCGCCCTTTGTGCTTATTTTTAAAGGTTTCTAAAAGATTCTTATCATAGCTGAACACATATTGCGTGCGAGCACTTAAATGCTTTAGGGATTCCATTTATTTAACCAAAGAAAGGCAATTTTAGTGATGCGCTAATCACAAGTGCATTAATGATGTCAATAAAAAACGCACCCACAAGCGGCACAACAATAAATGCTGTGTGGCTTGCTCCATAGTGCTGTGTTACTGTTTGCATATTTACCATTGCCGTTGGTGTAGCTCCTAGTCCAAATCCACAATGCCCTGCTGCAAGCACGACTGCATCATAATCTTTGCCGCAAAACCTAAAGGTAATAAAAACCGCATAAAGCACCATCAACACAACTTGGCACGCAAGGATAACTAGCATAGGAATCGCTAAAGAAACGAGTTGCCAAAGGTTGATTGTCATTAGCGCAAATGCTAAGAATAGCGATAGGCTAACATTTCCAATCACTGAAACTTCTCTATCAAAGACTTGATGCATTTTTGTTGCCTGTAAGACATTGCGCAAAATTACACCCATAAACAAACACCATACAAATGTTGGTAGAGTGAAGCCTTTGCCTTGTGCGTATGCTGCAATTTCTGTTCCGATATAGAGTGCAATCACAATTAACGCTAAGGATTCTACAAAAGAAGTTGCGGTAATTAAGCGTTCTTTTTCTGGTTTTTCAAAGCCTGTTGGGACTTCTTCTTGAGAGCTTATTGAAGGAAGCGTTAAATTGTGCTTTTTGATGAGATAATGCGCTACTGGACCACCAATTAGTCCGCCCATTACAAGTCCAAATGTCGCGCTTGCTATTGCCACTTCTGTTGCTGCGCTAAAATTATAAGGGGGATTTTTGAAAATATCTGCCCACGCTGCACCTGTGCCGTGTCCTCCACTCATTGTAACAGAGCCACCTAAAAGTCCAATTGCTGGATCTACTCCTAGGAGTGTCGCTACACTAATGCCCACGATATTTTGCAAAAAGAGCAATCCTGTAACGATAAACAAAAATCCTATTAAGATTTTTCCTCCTTTTTTAAGGGAAGCAAAATCTGCACTTAAGCCAATACTTGTAAAAAATGCAAGCATTAAAGGATCTTTTAAAGAGCTGTCAAACTTTAATTCAATTTTACCATAAGTGTAAAGGATAAAAATCAAAATCGCAATAATGATTCCGCCAACTACGGGTTCTGGAATATTATAATCGCGCAAAAATTGACTGCGATTAATGATAAGTCGTCCAAGAAGCAAAACAAAAACCATAGCAAGCAAGGTTGCGTAAAAATTAAATGTTAAAACCATAGACAAACCTTTCTATTAAGATTAAATGGCATTTTAAAGCAACATTAATTAGAAACGCATAAGAAGTTCAAGGATTATATATTTTTTGTGTATTATTGTATCAATGCAGATAAAATGAGAATAAAAGTAGCATTTAGAATCCAAAAAAGGATTCCAAATAAAGAGTTTTAATTACGCAAGCTGTGCTCTTAGCATCCAAACAGCTTTTTCTAAACTTGCTATTTTTTCGTCTGCTAATGCAACGCTTGCTTTATCATTGACTGCACCTGCGGTATCTGAAAGCTCCTTAAAAGCTTGTAAAAAATATTCATAATCTGGCAAAATTTTTGTAAGGATTGTTTTAGAATCAAAACAAGTTGCACTATCTTCTTGGATTCTGCTTGTTGCTAGCATATCTTTTAGTGTAACAAAGGGTTTTTCTCCTATTTGCAAAATGCGCTCTGCGACATCATCCATTTGTTTTGCGATTCCATTATACATTTCTTCTAATGCTCTATGGACAGGGTAGAAATCCCCACCTTTAACATTCCAATGGTAATTGTGTAGCTTAATGTAAAACACAGCAGAATCTGCTTGAATTTGTTTTAGACTTTGGGTAACTTTATGCATCATTTCTCCTTTAATTTTGATTCCAAAATTTTATTCCAAAGAATCTTAAAAGAAAATTATTATCCTTTAGAATCTTGTGTTTGTAAATCTGCGGTTAGAACTAACCTCCTGTTTGGTAAAAGGCGCGCTTGGAAATCGCATTTGCATTCCAATCATTTTTCTCTGGTTTTGTGGAGATGCAGAGTTTTAGGCGTTCTAAAATTTCTTGTGTGTTACCTTCTAACATTGCCTCTTTAACGCTGATTGCATTTTCGTGGTAAAGGCAGGGGATAAGTTTACCTTCACTGCTTAGACGAATACGATTGCAGGTTTTACAAAAGTCATCATTATGGGGAGCAATCACTCCAAAAATATAATCTTGCTCTAAAGCACAATTTAACTTCTGTTTGATTTCTTTTTGTGGAATCTTAAAAAGCACTGCTGGTCCAAAAGTTTCTTTATTGAAAAGTTGCACTTGGTATTTTTTGCGGATATACTCTAAAATCTCAGCTAGCTTTAAGCCCCTTATTTCGCTCCTTGCGTGCGTATTTTCCATAAACTCAATATAACGCACCATCACACCTAAACCTATGGCGTATTCTAAAATCTCTACAATTTCAGAGTCATTAATTCCCCGTAGTGGCACCATATTAAGCTTAATCTTTAAGCCTGCTTTGCGTGCGCTTTGAATGCCAAGTAGAATCTTATCTAATCCATCTCTTTTAGAGATGCACTTAATATGTTCTTTGTTTAAGGAGTCTAGGGAAATGTTAATGCGCTTTAATCCAGCATTTTTTAAGTCTTGTGCTATGGGAGCTAGCAAAAAGGCGTTTGTCGTTAGGGCAATATCAATATGGGGAGCGATTTTACAAATATTAGCGATAAATTCCACAATTTTAGAGCGCAAAAGTGGCTCTCCCCCTGTGATTCTAATTTTCTTTACCCCTGCATTAATGGCAACTTGAATAAAATTTAAAATAGCATCTAAGGGCACATCTTGGGTTTCATTGCCTATATCCATCGGAGTATTTGGCATACAATAAGCGCAGCGGAAATTGCAGCGTTCTGTTACGCTAATGCGCATATAATCAATGGTTCTACCAAAGCTATCAACTAGCACACACGCTCCTTGTTTGGAATTATGGAATCATACAAAAAATATGATTTTGTGAAAATTTATATGTGCGCATTTCTTTGGTAAAATACGCATTCTAATAAAAGTTGGAATCGTAAATGTGGCAAGGCTTTAAGAGAGCTTTAACTTTATATTAAGGGAGAGTTATGGCGGATGAGGAAAAGACAGAAGCTCCTACGGGGCGGAGAATACAAAAGGCACGCGAAGAAGGCAATGTCATTAAAAGCCCTGATGTCAATGCGTTTTTAGGGCTTGTTGTGGGCTTGGCTTTAGTGTTTTTGTGTTTTAATTTTTGGGTGCGTGGGCTTGGCGGTGTGTTTGAGCAAATCTATCAAGGCTTCTCCCAAGAATTTACGCGTTCAAATGCGATGTCCCTAACCCTATCTTTAATGTTTCAAGTGCTGTATTTGCTAGCACCTATTTTTGGGGCTTTGATGTTAATAGGTGTGATTGCAAATATTTCTCAAAGTGGCTTTTTGCTAACAACTAAAGCCATCCAACCCAAGCTTCAAAAGCTAAATTTCATTATGGGATTAAAAAATCTCATCACATTAAAAAAGTTATTAGATGGCTTTTTGATTACCTTTAAGGTGCTTACGGCATTTGTGATTGCTTTTTTTGTATTTCTTGGCTTTATGCACGAGCTAACAACCATTGCACTCCTTCCGCTTGGAGATCAAATGCTATGGTTTAGGGATAAGGCAATTGTTTTAATTGGAATCCTTTTAGCATTTTTTTTGGTAATGGCAAGTGTGGACTATATGATTAAGCGGTATCAATATTTTAAATCATTGCGTATGAGCAAGCAGGAAGTCAAAGATGAATTTAAAAACCAAGAAGGGGACCAACAAGTTAAGGGAAAAATCCGCTCTTTAATGTTTCAAGCAGCAAGAAAAAGAATGCTACAAAATATCCCAAGTGCTGATGTGGTAGTAACAAACCCAACGCATTATGCGGTGGCGTTGCGCTATGATAATCAAAAAGAGCGTGCGCCACGCGTGCTTGCTAAAGGGGTAGATTTCCTAGCCCAACGCATTAAAGAAATCGCCACAGAACACGCAATTCCTATCATAGAAAACCCACCGCTTGCAAGGGCATTGTATAAAGATGTTGAACTTGATAAAGAGATTCCAGAATCACTTTATCAAGCAATGGTAAATGTGCTGCTTGAAGTGCAACGCATCAATGATGGGCGTAAAAGTGCGTAAGGATAAGTTAAATATTACTACAATGTAAAACACGCTAGAATACGCTAACATTATCTTATAATAAATGATTACAAGGGGCTAAAATGAGTGCTTTTGAAACCATCATTGGACTTGAAGTGCATGTCCAGCTTAATACAAAAACAAAAATCTTCTGTTCTTGCGCAACAAGTTTTGGGGATAACCCTAATAAAAATGTTTGTCCAACTTGTTTGGGCTTGCCCGGTGCTTTGCCTGTATTAAATCGCGAAGTTGTAAAAAAGGCAATTAGCTTTGGTGTGGCAATTAATGCCAAGATTAACCAAAATTCTGTATTTGCGCGTAAAAATTATTTTTATCCGGATTTACCAAAGGCATATCAAATCAGTCAATTTGAGATTCCAATTGTGGGGCGTGGAGAGATTGAAATTAAAATGAATGGTGCAAAAAAAATCATTGGCGTAACGCGTGCGCATATGGAAGAAGATGCAGGGAAAAATATCCACGAAGGGCAGTTTTCTAAAGTGGATTTAAACCGCGCTTGCACACCGCTTTTAGAGATTGTAAGTGAGCCGGATATGCGTAGTAGTGATGAAGCCATTGCTTATCTTAAAAAGTTGCACTCTATTGTGCGCTTTCTTGGAATTAGTGATGCAAATATGCAAGAGGGCAGTTTCCGTTGTGATGCGAATGTTTCTATTCGCCCAAAAGGGGATTCTAAGCTTTATACGCGCGTAGAAATTAAGAATCTAAATTCCTTTAAATTTATCCAAAAGGCAATAGAATACGAAGTGGAGCGGCAAATTGTTGCGTGGGAGGATGGCAAGTATGAAGCACAAGTTGTGCAAGAAACACGGCTTTTTGACACAACAAAAGGCACAACGCGCTCAATGCGTGGCAAAGAGGAAGCAGCAGATTATCGCTACTTCCCTGACCCTGATTTGCTCCCTGTGTTTATTGATGAAGCATTAATGCGCGAGGGTAAAGAGATTCCAGAAATGCCCGATGAGAAAAGAGAACGCTATATCCGTGATTTTGGGATTAAAGCAAGTGATGCAAGCGTATTAACAAATGAACTTGAAATGGCATTGTATTTTGAATCTATGCTTGATTTTGGAGCAAGCGCAAAAGGTGCGGTAACTTGGCTTACAACAGAACTTTTGGGGCGACTAAAAGGAGAGAATACTTTACAAAATTGTGGGATAGAATCTAGCGTGCTTGCAACTTTGGTTAAACGCATTGATGCAGGCAAAATTAGTGGAAAAAGTGGCAAAGAAATTTTAGATGTTCTTGTAGAAAAACGCGGTGGTGATGTGGATTCTTTGATTTCTGCAATGGGATTAGAGCAGGTTAATGATGAGGGAGCAATTTTAAGCGTGATTGATTCTGTGTTGCAGGCTAATGCAGACAAGGTTGTTGAATATAAAAATGGAAAAGATAAGCTTTTTGGATTCTTTGTAGGGCAGGTGATGAAAAATGCTAAGGGAGTAAATCCTGCTCGTGTGAATGAACTTTTAAAAGAGAAGTTGCAATAAAGCTAAAATATGGAATCCAAAACACTAGGAAAAAAAGAATACTCTAAGCTTGCAAGGCGTGATTTTTTTACACCTTATTTGCTAGGACTTTCGTTTTTGCCTTTGTTGCTTGCATTTTTATTGTTCTGTGGAATCCTTATATGGCGCAAATTTGTATGTGGTATTGTATGAGTTTTTGCGCGTGGATTTTGGCTTTAGTAGCACTTGGTTGGCGTGGGCTGTGATAAAAATTTTTGTGGCGATGTTTCTTATGAGAGTTTAAGGTTGGCACAAAAAGGCAAGATTAAAAGTGTGATTATTCCACTTTCTTTGATAAATCTTATTCCCATTGTTGGTTTTTTCTCCTATGTGTATGCGCTAAGTGTGCTTACACATTTATTTTTTTGATATAAAATTAAAGGAAGATTATGGAAATGCAAATGCAAATTGAGCGTGCAGTTTTAAGCTCAATCCTTTTTGATTCTGAACGCTTAGACACACTAGCAGAGTTACTAGCTCCTGAAGATTTCTCTTATGCACCCCATAAAAACATTTTTTTTGCAATGTTAGAGTTACACCGCACCGATCGCCCCATTGATGAAGAGTTTATTTTAAAGCTTTCTACAAAAGCTCGCCCTATTCCACAAGAAGAGCTTTTAAATGTGCTAACAACAAGCCCAATTGGAAATGTGAAAGCCTATGCAGATGAAATCCGCAATGCTTCCATCAAGCGTAAATTGCATTCTTTTGCAACTAAAATTCAAGAATCAACAAGCGATGAAAATTCTAACACACAAGAGATAATGGATTATCTCCAAAGTGAGCTTTATAAAATCACAAATGTGCAACAAAGCCGTGATTTTAGAAGTGCCAAGGAAATCTCAGAGGCCACAATGGAATATATCAATAAAATGAAGGCGCGCGGAAATCATTTGCTAATTGGTGTGGATACAGGATTTACAAGTTTAAATAAAATAACAACGGGTTTTGGTAACGGAGATTTAATCATTGTTGCAGCACGCCCTGCAATGGGCAAAACAACGCTTGTGTTAAATATGTCGCAAAAAGCATTAGACACAGGGCGCGGAGTGGCGTTTTTTAGTCTTGAAATGCCAGCAGAACAATTAATGCTAAGAATGCTTGCAGCCAAAACTTCTATTGCTTTACAGGATTTGCGTGTAGGGAATTTGCAAGATGATGAGTGGAGGAATCTCTCATATGCCGTAGATGTGATGAGTAAGGCACCGCTTTTTATTGATGATAATAGCATCCTAACAATCCATCAGCTACGCACAAAACTCCGTAAAATTAAGTCCAAGCATCCAGAAATTGGACTTGCTGTGGTTGATTATTTGCAGTTGATGAGTGGGGCAAGCAACAGGGATAGACATCAAGAAGTGAGTGAAATTAGCCGTGGGCTAAAAATGATAGCAAGAGAATTAGAGATTCCTATTATTGCGCTCTCACAACTTAATAGAAGCCTTGAGTCAAGAAGCGATAGGCGTCCTATGCTCTCAGATTTAAGAGAGTCAGGCTCTATTGAGCAGGATGCAGATATTATTTTGTTTGTGTATCGTGATGCAGTGTATAAGCTAAAAGATGAGAAAGAGAAAGAAGAAGCCTTTAAAAAAGAGGGTAAAGAGTATAAAAGCACTTTTGTGTTCAAAAATGAAGAGGAAGCAGAGATAATCATTGGCAAACAGCGCAATGGTCCAACAGGTATGGTAAAGCTTGTGTTCCAAAAGCATTGCACGCGCTTTATTGATACAAGCGATTCAATGTCAGCATTGCAAATTACATTTGAAAATGCAGAAACAACACAGACAAAATTCATTCCCCCACAAGATGATGGACAAGGGGATAAAATAGAAGTGCCATTTATTTAGATTTTATATTTGCGATTCCAACTTTTTTGGGAAGTTTTTGGACTTTTAGAGTTTTTTGCTAATTTTTTTCAACGCTTTGCGTAAGGCTTTAATTCGCTTTTTTGGAATCATTATGGATTGTTCGTTTTGTGTAGCATCCCTTAGTGTGTCATTAACATTAACTTTGATAGTAACCGCTCCTGTGTCTTTGCTATCTTGGTTAGGAAGATCAAAGGCGGAGACTTCAATAGTGCCTTTTTTTAAAAGGCTACTCTTTAAGGGGATTGTATAAGAGAGTTTTTTAATTTTTTGTCGCATTGTTTTCCTTTATTTATGTGAGCAAGTTGTAGCAAATTTTTAAGTTTTTTTTAACATTTTTTTTAAAAGTGCTTGTAATTTTAACCAATCATTAAGCGGTAAGAGCGGATGTCCTGAAAACTTCCCATTTGCAGGCAGACTCTTTGAAATCGCTCCGCGCGCTCCTACTTGCGTGAAGTCGCCAATGTGCAAATGCCCAGCACTTCCGCATTGCCCCCCCAAAACAACATTGCGTCCTGTTGAGGTAGAGCCTGAAATGCCTGCTTGTGAAACGATGATGGAAAATTCGCCAATGTTACAATTATGCGCAATTTGCACAAGGTTATCAATCTTCGTGCCTTGCTTGATGCGCGTTTCACCAAAGACAGCCCTGTCGATTGTTGTGTTTGCGCCAATTTCCACATCATTTTCAAGCACGGCTTTGCCATTGTGATAAATTTTAATATGCCTTCCATCTTTGGTGTGTGCATAGCCAAAACCATCGCTTCCAATCACGCTATTTGCGTGGATTCTAACATTATCTCCTAGCTCACAATGATTATAAATGCAAACTCCGGGGAATAACACACAATTTGATCCGATTTTGACATTTTCCCCAATGCTTACATTTGCTAAAATCACACAATTTTCCCCTATCTCGCTACCATTGCCAATGGCTACATTGCTAGCAATTTGCGCGCTTTTAGCAATTTTTGGTGGAGTTGCGCTATTAAAAAGTGGCGCGGCAAAGCATTCTGTAAGATAAGCCATTCCAAGGTAGGGGCTTTCACACACAAGCGCAAAGGCGGAAGTTGGAATCACATTTAAATGTTCTTTGCGTGTTAAAACTGCTTTTGCTTTTGTTGTTTTAATCTCTTCAATGTATTGATCTTTTTCTAAAAAAGTGATGGAGTTGCAAGTGGCATTTTGTGGCGATTCTAGGTTGATTATCAAATTGGAATCCAAAAAATTAGAATGCGCTTGCCACTTCCCATTATGATAGCACATTACGCATTCTAGGACATCTTTATCCTTTAAAAGCGCGACAATCTCTTTTAGCTCCATACTTTCCCTTTAATTATTAGACTCAATCGCTAGGATTCCGCTACGGGTAATGTCTTTTGGTTTATGGATTTTTAGCGCATTTAGAAGTGTATTAATGCGTGCGTGCGTATCGCAGGCAATAAAAATGGAACATTTTTCATTTGCTTCTAAAAGCCTTCCATTAAAGCCATTAAAGAGTGTGCTAATTGCGCTTAAATTGCAATCTGCATTGAATTTTACAAGCAAAGATTCCTGCTCAATAATCTGCTCATCTTCAAGCACTTTTAGCACAGGGATGAGCTTGTGGAGTTGCTTAAGGATTTGCTCTAGCACCTTATCATCTCCCTTTGTGGCAATGGTTATGCGCGAAAGGTTGGAATCCAAAATGGGTGCAACACTTAGAGATTCTATATTATAACCGCGTCCTGCAAAAAGCCCGCTAATGCGCGATAAAACGCCGTGTTCATTGAGCACTGTTACGGTGATTATGCGTTTGATTTGCATTGCTTACTCCTTATACTCTAGCATCATATTAAACAATGCACCGCCTGTTGGCACCATTGGCAAAACATCTTCCATTCTATCAATACGCACATCAAGCAATGCTGGCTTATTAGAAGCAATTGCCTCTTGGAGTGCATTTGTAAAATCCTCTTTTGTGTGGCACACCTTACCATAACCACCAAAGGATTCTACAAGTTTCACAAAATCCGGCTGTTGCTCTAAATTTGTTTCAGAATAGCGATTCTCATAAAAGAAGGTTTGCCACTGCCTTACCATTCCTAAGTAATTATTGTTTAATACGATATTAATCACAGCGATTCCATACACAGAGCAAGTCATCAACTCTTGGATATTCATTAAAATTGAACCATCGCCGCTAATGTTAATGGAAATTTTATCAGGGAATGCCTTTTTTGCCCCCATTGCAGCAGGTAAGCCAAAGCCCATAGTGCCTAATCCTCCACTTGTGATAAATTGTCTAGGATAGGTGAAGGGATAAAATTGTGCTGCCCACATTTGATGCTGTCCGACATCCGTGCTAATAAGGGCAGAGTCGCCTAGCATTTTGCCTAGTTTTTCAAGCACCCATTGTGGTTTTAACGGAATTGTGGAATCCTTATAGCTTAAGGGATGGAGTTTGTCATAGCGTTCTAATTGTTCTCTCCAAGCAAGCGTGGATTTAGGATTATAGTCTTTTTGTAAAAGCGGTAATAGCTCCTCTAAAACATTCTTAATATCCCCAACAATAGGATAATTTGCATTCACAATTTTACTAATGCTACTTGGATCAATGTCAATGTGAATGATTTGTGCATATTTTGCAAACTCACTAAGCTTTCCTGTAACCCTATCATCAAAGCGCGCACCAAGTGCAATTAGCAAGTCTGCTTCGCTCATTGCCATATTTGCAGCATAGCTTCCGTGCATTCCTACCATACTGATTAAATTGGGATGATTATGGGGTAGGATTCCGCGCGCCATTAGTGTTTCAATGGCTGGAATTTGTGTGGTTTCACATAGCTCTTTGATAATGCTAGCACTTCCTGATGTGATTGCTCCACCACCAAGATAAAGCAAAGGCTTTTTAGAGTCTTTAATCACTTGTGCTGCTTTTTTAATCTGCCTTAAATTTCCTTTGTATGTGGGTTTGTAGGTTTGTAGTTTAATTTCACTAGGATAATTAAAAACACCCATTGTTGCGCTAATGTCTTTGGGTATGTCAATATGCACAGGTCCCGGGCGTCCGCTTTTTGCGATATAAAAGGCTTCTTTTAAGATTCTAGGGAGCTCTTCAATGCTTTTGACAAGATAGTTATGCTTTGTGCAAGGGCGTGAGATTCCCACAGCATCAATTTCTTGAAACGCATCTGTGCCAATAAGACTTGTAGGCACTTGCCCGCTAATAATGACTAAGGGAATGGAATCCATATAGGCAGTTGCGATTCCAGTGATTGTGTTTGTAAAGCCCGGTCCACTTGTAACAATAGCAACCCCCACTTCACCACTTGCTCTTGCGTAACCATCTGCTGCGTGCACGGCTGCTTGTTCGTGGCGGATTAAAATATGCTCAAAGAAATTTTGCTTATAAATCTCATCATAAAGATTTAGTGCAGCCCCACCGGGATAGCCAAAAACAACCTTTACACCCTCGTTTTTAAGGGCGTGCATCACCATTTCAGAACCATTTAAGCGCATAAATATTCCTAATAATTTTTATTGATTCTACTTTAACAAAACTTTAACAACGCTTTTAAGATTCTAAGCAAATAAATATTTAGGGTATTAGATGGTATTAGGAATATCTTTGGGAAATTTTAATCAATTTTTTGTTACACAAATTACAAGCATTGAAAACTTAATTGCACAAAATTTAGAGGATTTTATCAATCAAATAATTAAGGATGCACAAGGAAGCAGGGGCGCAATGTGATTTGTTTTTCGCATTCTGTAATTTTAAGGGAAGAATTTTAGAATCTTTAAGATAAGATTCCACATTTTAAGATTGCTTTATAAGGAGCATTTATGAGTAATATTGTCACGCGTTTTGCACCATCTCCTACGGGTTATTTGCATATTGGAGGTTTACGCACGGCACTTTTTAATTATTTATATGCTAGGGCAAATGGGGGGAAGTTTTTATTGCGCATTGAAGATACAGATTTAGCACGCAATTCCACAGATGCTAAAGATGCAATTATCCAAGCCTTTGATTGGGTGGGAATGGATTATGATGGCGAAGTGGTGTATCAAAGCCAAAGATTTGCGCTGTATGCGGAGTATGTGCAGCGTTTATTGCAGGAGGGGAAGGCATATTATTGCTATATGCAAAAAGAGGAATTAGACATTAAGCGCAAAGAAGCAGAAACAAAGGGGCAAGTGTGGAAGTATGATAGGCGTTATAGGGATTTTAGTGGCACGCCACCAGAGGGTGTGAAGCCTGTTGTTAGAATCAAAGCTCCCCTTGAGGGTGAGATTGTGTTTAAAGATAGCATAAAAGGGGAAATGCGCATTAATGCAAAAGAGTTAGATGATTTTATTATCGCAAGAAGCGATGGAGTGCCAACTTACAATTTTGTTGTTGCAATTGATGATGCGCTTATGGGTGTTAGCGATGTGATTCGTGGCGATGACCATTTAAGCAACACGCCTAAACAAATTGTGGTGTATGAAGCATTAGGATTTGAAGTACCACGCTTTTTTCACGTGCCTATGATTTTAAACCCACAAGGGCAAAAATTAAGCAAACGCGATGGTGCAATGGGTGTAATGGAATATAAAGACTTAGGATATTTACCCCAAGCACTTTTAAATTTTTTAGTGCGTTTAGGTTGGAGTTATGGCGATAAAGAAATTTTTTCAATGCAAGAAATGCTAGAGCTTTTTAATCCAAATGCTCTAAATTCTTCCCCTTCCTCTTATAATGCAGAAAAACTGCTTTGGCTAAATGCGCATTATTTAAATGCGCTAGATAAGGAATCGCTAAATACGATTCTACCTTTTTATGGCGCAAATGTGCCTAGTGGAAAGGCGCAAGAGATTTTGTATCCTGAGATTAAAGAGCGTTCAAAGACTTTAGTGGAATTCGTTTGCATTTTACAAGAGTGTCTAAAACCTGTGGAATCCTTTGATGAAAAAATGCACCAAAAAGTCAAAAGCGAGGAAAATATCCATTTTTTTAAAGAGTTTCTTGTGTATTTAAACACACTTAAAAAACCTTTAGAAACGCCACAAGAAGTAGAGAGTGAGATTGCAGCATTTGCGGATTTTCAAGGATTAAAGGCAAAAAGCTTATTTATGCCTTTGCGCTATGCTCTATTAGGAAGAAGCGGGGGCGTTGGAATTGCGCCGCTTATTGCTACATTAGGTGTTGAGGAGACAAAGGAACGGATTTTAAAGGCAATTGAGAGTTTAAAGTAGTGCTAAAACAGACTTTAAAAGAGAAAAGAGTATAATTATCATTTGCTAGGATTTTTTGGGATAGGAGTTTGCGATGTTTCCGATAAAAACAAAGATGAGACTTGTTGGAAGTGCCTTGGGGATTGGAATTGATAAGGATTCTGTTATTTGTGTGGATAATTTTTATAATGTTTCTCGATTCTCAAAAGAAGATTATGTGATTGACAAAGCATTGCAATTAGGAAAAGATTTAGAATCTTTGCACCATTTTAGCAAGGCTGTTGCAGTTTCTTATGGCACTTCTAAAGTTGCTATGGGATTTGCTAAGGCAACAAAAGGAATCGTTATTAATACCACCCCAGAGATTGCACCCATTGCACAGCTGACTTGGCAAAAACTCCAAATTTCAAAAATTGCCTACTCTTGCGATGATAGCTTGCTAGCTACCGGTGGCGAAGATGGGCGTGTACTTGTGTATTCAGCGGATAATTATCAGCTTGTCTTTAGTCTTCCACCTCTTCCAGATACGATTTCTTCTATCGTTTTTAGCGAAGATGATAGTTTGATTTTTTCTGCATCTTTTGACAAGAATGCAACGATTTTTAATAGCCTTAAAAACACACAAGTTGCCACACTTAAAGTGGAATATTTAATTGAAGATGCCTTTTTTTATGCAGAAAATACAAAGCTATTTTGCGTAACAAAAGAGGGAAAAGCTTTGATTTATAATATCACAGAAGATAGGATTGAAAGTGAGATTTTTTTACAGGGAGCTTGGCTAACAATTTGCCATAAATTACCCGAAGAAGACTTTGCTATTGTAGGGGGGAAGGATAAACAGCTTAGAATTATCCGTTTAAGTGATAATGTGTTAATAGAATCCATAACTCTAGAACAAAGCGGAATCACCACAATGCGTTTTGACAAAAATTTGCTTTACATTGGATATTCTGATGGTGTGGTAGAAATTGTAGATATTGATGCAGCGCGCGAAGAAATGCTTGAACTTTTAAACAAAGATGATTTAAAGGGTGCGCTTAGCGTGATTCAAGAAAAAAATATTTTTTTAAAAACAATGCGTGCATATTGCGAGAAGTTGGAATCGCAATGGAAAGAGGCTTTAGCAAAGGCAATTGATTTGTTAGCAAAGGATCAAATGCAAGAGGCAACGGCTGTTATTGAACCTTTTATGCTAGACAAAGCAAAAAAAGAAGAGTTTGATTATTATTGGCAGCAAAAGGAATTTACAGCAAAGTTTATGGATGCATTGGAAGCAAAAAACTATGCGGAAGCTTATCGCTTAAGTGAGCAACATTCGTATCTTAAAGACACAATTGCTTATGAAGAAGTGGAGAATTTATGGAATAAAACTTTTGAAGTTTGCAAACGCTTATTATTCCAAGATCCAAAAGGAAATTTGGCAAAAGCGCAGGACTTATTGCGTCCTTTTGCTTTGGCAAAATGCAAAAAGGATTCTGTGATGATGTTGCTTAGAAATAGCGATAAATATGTGCAAGCCGACAAAGAATACCGCGCAAAAAATTTTGTAGAATACTTCAAAATGACTGAACGCTTTCCATTTTTAAAAGATGTGCTTATCTATAAAAGTGCGCTTTTTATTGGCGATCAAATTGTCCAAAGAATCAATGCGTTAGAGAATCAAACTGATTTTGCAAAAGCTCTTGAAATGTGCAAATTGTTAGCTTCTATGGCACCTTTTAAAAATATTGCAAATTCTAAAATTGAAACTATTCAACTTAAGCAAAACTTCTCCCAAGCGTGCAGTGAAAATAAGTTAAGTGAAGCTTTCAAGCTTGCAGAGGAGCATTATGAGTTGCGCTCAATGCCTGAATATAAGATTCTATACGACACCTTTAAGGAACACGAAAAGATCGCCTTTAGTTTTGCTGTTGTAGGCAATGGTAAGAATGTGCTAGATCATCTAAAGGATTATTTGCACATTGACTGCTGGATTGATAAAATTGCAGCAATTTTAAAGATTGCGTATTTGGCGGAATTTTCAAAAAATGCTCCGGGCAAAGAAGGTGCGCTAGAAAACATTTCTTGGAAAGAAACTTTTCAATATTATATTGAGCGTTATGGTAAAGATGAAGAGCTTAAGAAGGTTGTTTATGAAATGGGTTTGCAAAATGAACTAGATAGCATTCCCTTTGATGGAAATCCCAAAGGCTATCTTAGCACAATCATAGCAGACTCTTTGCTATCTATTAATGAACAGCCTTTACATCAGCACGAAGAAGAAGGTAAATAGTTGGAATCCATAATCAAACAACGCTATAAAACAAAGCAAATTGCAGTAGGAAATGTGTTAATAGGAGGCGATGCGCCCATTTCTGTGCAGAGTATGACTTTTAGCAAGACTTCTGATTTAGAGATAACAAAAGCACAAATTGATAGTTTGCAACTTGCAGGTTGCGATATTGTGCGTGTTGCTGTGAGTGATAGTGAGGATGCAAATGCACTAAAAACACTTAAAAAGATGGTTTCCCTGCCCCTTGTTGCTGATATTCACTTCCGCTATAAGTTTGCGCTAATTGCCGCTGAGTGTGTGGATTGTATCCGCATAAATCCCGGCAATATTGGTTCAAAAGAAAAGATTAAAGCTGTTGTTGATGCGTGCAAAGAAAGGGGGATTCCTATTAGAATTGGTGTGAATGCTGGGAGTTTAGAGAAGCAATTTGAAAAAAAGTATGGCGCAACACCTAAGGGAATGGTAGAATCCGCCCTTTATAACATTAAGCTTTTAGAAGATTTTGGTTTTACAAATCTTAAAGTTTCCTTAAAAGCAAGCGATGTGGAGCGCACAATGGCAGCGTATAGAATGCTGCGTCCTTTAGTGGAATATCCTTTTCATTTAGGCGTTACGGAAGCTGGCGATTTAGAATCTTCTATGCTTAAAAGCTCTATGGCTTTAGGTGGGCTTTTAATGGAGGGCATTGGAGATACGATGCGCGTGTCAATCACGGGGGAGTTAGAGAAAGAAATTGAAGTTGCGCGTGGAATCTTGCGTTATAGTGGGCGGCAAAAGGAAGGCATTACTTATATCTCTTGCCCTACTTGTGGGAGATTGCAAGCAGATTTAGTGCCGATTTTAAAGGAATTAAAGCAAAGGATGCCAAAAATTACCGCACCAATGCAACTCTCTGTTATGGGTTGTGCTGTGAATGCGCTAGGGGAGGCAAAGCACGCTGATGTCGCCATTGCCTTTGGGAATGGAGATGGGCTTGTGATTAAAAAAGGTGAGATTGTTGGTAAGTATAAGCAAGAGGAGCTTATTGATGTGTTTATTAAAGAAGTGGTAAAGACAGAAGGTGAAATGTTGCAAGCTAAGAAAGAAGGCAAATAAAGCTACATTGACTCTTGTAGCAACTTAATATTTTTAAGAGTGGCATTAAAGGAATCCATATCTAATTTGTAGTGGCGTATGTATTGCAAGGCAGTGTTAATTTGTGTCTGCTCTGCAATGCTAAAAGGGCTAATGAGTGCATTTATCACTCTTAAGGGATAAATGTAGGGCTCTAAATCTTTTGGCGGTTCATCTTCTAAGAGATAGTGCGCAGTTTGCACCATTGTACGTTCAAAGTTCCAATGCTCAAACAAAAGCTCTAAAATTTTAAATTGATTGCAATTAAGAAATGTGTTTTCTGAGTCTATAAAGGCTTGGGGGTTAAATTTTTGCACAAACTCTTGTTCTTTGTTTTTCTTTTTCACGCAATCTGTAATGATTACCATTCCAATATGCATTACAAGTGCACAAGGCATTAAGATTCCTAATAACTCTTTTTTATCTTGATACCATTGGAATAAAAATGCGCTTTTTAAATTTGCAACATTAACAAATTGCTTGGTGTTAATGCTATAGGGACTTAAATCAATCTGAAAGCTTGCCTTTACCGCACTTGCAATAGCTAGCCCTTTTGCTGTGGAAATTCCAAACATAGAAACGGCTTGAAAAACAGAGTGGATTTTTCGCGTGTAACCATAAATGGGGGAGTTTGCATATTTAATCAATTCTGCTGTCAAAAAGGGGTCTTTTTCAATAATGCTAGTAACTTGCTTGATCGTTGTTTCTTCGTCTAGGCAAATTTTTTGAAGTGCAACAATGGTTTGTGGCAAGGGAGGAAGTGCTTCAATATCAGCACTAATAAGACTTTTCATTATAATAACTCTCAAAAAATATAAATGCAATAAAGTTTTTATAAATATAACATAAAATATCTATTTTTGAACCTTAATTGGCGCAATATTGTAGGGTTTTTGTTATAATCCTAAGAGTTATTTTAAGAATTTTTAGGAAATGCAATGCAATACATTGATGATTCTTTAGAGGGCAAAAGGATTCTCATTACAGGTGGGGCTGGATTTATTGGTTCAAATTTAGCACTTTATTTTCAAAAACACCATAGGGCGCGGGTAGTTGTTTTTGATAGTTTTAGAAGTGAGAAAACCTTTAGCAATGGGCATTTTAAATCGCTTGGACATTTTAAGAATTTATTAGATTTTAAAGGTGAAGTGATTGTTGGGGATATTACAAATAAAGCGGATTTAGAGAGATTGGAAACCTATAATTTTGATTATATCTTTCATCAAGCGGCAATTTCTGATACGACAATAATTCATCAAGAAGAGATTTTACGCACAAATGTTAATGCTTACAAGGACTTGCTAAATTTATGTGTGCATCAAGGGGTAAAAATGATTTATGCTTCAAGTGCGGGTGTGTATGGAAACTCCCCTGCACCAAATCGCATAGGCAGCGGTGAGATTCCAGAAAATGTGTATGGGTTTTCAAAGCTTATGATGGACAATCTTACGCAAAAATATTTGGAGGAATATCCTAATTTAAGCATTGTGGGCTTGCGTTATTTTAATGTGTATGGAAACAAGGAAGTCTATAAGGGCAAAACGGCTTCAATGGTTTTACAGCTTGGGCTACAAGCTTTGAAGCAAAAAAGGGTGCGCTTGTTTAAAAAAGGGGAGCAAAAGCGTGATTTTGTGTATATTGAAGATGTGATTCAAGCAAACATTAAAGCAATGGAATCTAAAAAAAGCGGTGTGTATAATGTAGGAAGTGGCAATGCACGCTCTTTTAATGATATTATTGCTTGCTTAAAAGAGAATTTAGGCGAGTTTGCAGTGGAGTATTTTGACAATCCTTATGCGTTTTTTCAAACACACACAGAGGCGGATATTACGCTAACAAAGGAGTTTTTAGGCTACGCTCCGCGCTTTTCTTTAGAATATGGGGTGAGAGATTATTTGCTTAAAATTAAGGAAATCCACGCAAATGGCTTGTGGGATGCAATTGTAGGATAAGAAGTGAAGCCAAAGATTTTAGTTGTTGGGGATTTGATTTTGGATCATTATATTTGGGGGAATTGTGAGCGCATTTCGCCAGAAGCCCCTGTGCAAGTCATTGATGTAAAAAAAGAATCCTTAAATTTAGGCGGTGCGTGCAATGTTGCTAGCAATCTTGTGGGTTTAGATTCTAGCGTTTGGATTTGTGGAATTGCAGGGAAAGATGAAGCAGGAAGCACGCTAAAAGCGGAGTTAGAAAAGTTAGGAATCCACACAGATGGAATCTTTTTTGAAAAAAATCGCCCAACCACGCAAAAATCGCGCATTATCGCTGGACACCAGCAAGTTGTGCGTGTGGATAGGGAAGATAAAACACAAATTACTAAAGAAGCCGAAGCATTTATTTTAAAGTTCACAGAAGCATTGATTTTGGATTCCAACATTGCGTGCGTTGTGTTAAGTGATTATCAAAAAGGTGTGCTAAGTGTGGAGCTTACACAACGCTTAATTGCTCTAGCAAAAAGTAAAGGCGTAAAAATCCTAGCCGACCCAAAGGGCAGGGATTATACAAAATACAAGGGCGCGACACTTCTAACGCCTAACAAAAAGGAAGCCACAGAAGCCACTAGTATTACAATTGGCGATGAAGCTAGCTTAAAAGAAGCCCTTGTGTGCTTGCAAGATTTATGTGATTTAGAGATTTCTTTAATCACGCTTAGCGAAGATGGAATCGCTTTTAGAGAAAGTGCCGCAAAAGAGATAAAAAGGATTCCAACTATTGCGCGGGAAGTCTTTGATGTAACGGGGGCTGGAGACACGGTGATTGCATCACTTGCCTATATGTTAGCCTTAGGTAAGCCTATTTCTCAAAGCGTGTATTTTGCAAATGCAGCTGCTGCTGTGGTCGTTAGCAAGCTAGGTTCAGCAACAGCAAGCAAGCAAGAGATTTTGGCGCATTTAAAGCGCAATAATCTTTTAGATTCCACACTTGCAAATGCGGAATTTTTAAAAATCTTTGATGTTAAGCAGGAGAATTTTGGTTTCAATTCCCAAGTCAGTAAGATTTTAAAGCGCAAGGTGCTTAATTTTTATAGGGATAAATGGATTCAACAAGACGAATTTATTCCCTTTTTAAAAACTTTAGAAAAGCTAAAGCAAGAAGGGTTTAAGGTGATTTTTACCAATGGTTGTTTTGATCTTTTGCATTTAGGGCATTTGGATTATCTCCACAAGGCGCGTAAATTAGGAGATTTGTTAATTGTTGGATTAAATAACGATGCTTCCATTAAACGCTTAAAAGGAAATGCGCGTCCTGTGAATTGCCAGAGGGATAGAATCGCACAACTTTGCGCCTTAGAATGCGTGGATTTTGTGGTGGTGTTTGACACAGATACGCCAGAGGAGCTCATTGCAAAAATCCGCCCTGATGTGCTTGTCAAGGGTGCGGATTATAAAAATAAGGAAGTTGTGGGCGCAAAATTTAGCAAGGAAGTGCGTTTGATTGATTTTGTGGAGGGCAAAAGCACGACTAATTTAATCCAAAAAATTAAAAATTTATAAAGGAATTGCAATGCAAACATTAATTTTAAGCGAAATACAAGCGCATTTGCAAAGTGCGCAAAAGATGGAATCTCTAGTGCCCACTTTAGAGATTGCAGCAAAAATGGCAATTGACACGCTAAAGAAGGGGAATAAGATTCTCGTTTGTGGCAATGGTGGAAGTGCAGCAGATGCACAGCACATTGCAGCGGAGCTTGCAGGGCGTTATAAAAAAGAGCGACAAGGCTTAAGCGCAATTGCACTTACAACAGATACTAGTGCTCTTACGGCTATTGGCAATGATTATGGCTATGATTATGTGTTTTCTAGGCAGCTTGAAGCATTGGGAAGGGAGGGGGATTTGCTATGGGGAATCTCTACAAGTGGAAATAGTAAAAATGTGCTAAATGCACTAGAAAAGGCACGCAAAATGGGCTGTAAGACTTTAGGCTTTAGCGGTAGAGATGGTGGGGCTATGCGCAAACTTTGTGATGTGCTATTAATCTCTCCTAGTGATGATACGCCAAGAATCCAAGAAATGCACATTTTAATGGGGCATATTCTTTGTGATTTGATTGAAAAAAGCTATTAGATGTTTTTTGAAAAAATCATTTCTGTATGTTCTAGTGATGGATTTTCTCTGCAAAACGCACTCTTTAAGCAGTTAGAAAATGGTGGAATCCAAGCAGATTTTAGCGATTTAAATGCAGATGCAAATGGAATTTATTTTCACTATCCTAACAACAAGTATCAAAAGGTTTTACTTTACCAAGCAAAAGTCCAAGAAATTGTTTTTAGAAATCAAGGAGCACCTTGCGTGCATTTGTGTGGTTGTAGAGATTGTTTGCAGAATTTAAAAAATTCAGATTTTTTAGCCGTGCTTGCTTATGATTTGCGCTTTTTTCTAGGGATTTATTCCCATAAGGTGCAGATTAAATTCTTTAACGACAAGCCTTTAGCATTGTGTTTAGAGTGTGTGAAGATTGCTGGATTTAGCGGGGATTTAAAGGGATTTTTGAAGGGATAAATGCTTGTTTAAGATTCTCATTTTTTCTTTTAAAATGTGTGTTTTTATAGCCTTTGGATTGGGATTGTTTTGTGCAATCCATTCTTTTGGGGAATAGTTTAAAAGCGCATTAAAGGTATTTAGTAAAGTTTCTTTAAAGTCTAAAAAGTTGGAATCCAAAAATTTTTGGCTTATCTGTTTTTGTTTATCAGCTAAAAGCAAGGCAATTTGGAGTTCTAGCAATGTGGAATCTTTTTTGTAAGAGTCAAAAAACGCCACGCATTGACTAAGGCGCATTTGTGGAAGCAAGGGGATTTTAATGTGGTTTTGGATTAAAAGTAACATAGGCTTTTTGATCGCATTTGGGATTGCAATATCTAAAAGCGAAGTAATAATTTTTAAAGCATCGTGTCCTTGTGAGTTGCCAAAATTGCGATAACAATAGGGCTTTGCAATGTCGTGGTAGAGTGCAGCAAACTTTAAAACCAAGCGTTGTTTGGAGTTTTTTTGAGATTCTGTGTGCTTTAGGACTTCCATTGTGTGCGCAAAAACGGATGCTTCTAGGGGATGCAAATTCTCTGCTTTTAAAGTAGTGAGTGCGTAAATGCTAGGGAAAATTTTATCAAGCACGCCAAGTTCAAAAAGGCTTTCAAAAAATAAATGGGAGTTTTCCCCTAAGAGTGCGCTTTCTACTTCTTTATACACACGATTTTTTTCTAAATAGCATAACTCATCGCGCATTTTATAGATTAAAGCTTTTGTGCTTTTGTGGATTTTCCATTCTACTCCAAGTTTAGTGCGGAGTCTTGCAATCCTAAGCACGCGCAAAGGGTCTTCACAAAAAGCTAAACTAATGTGGCGTAGGGTTTTGTTTTTTAAATCTTTAATGCCATTAAAGGGGTCATAGTAAGTCTGCGTGCTTTCCTCAAAAGCAATGGCGTTAATGCTTAAATCACGCCGTTTTAAGTCTTCATAAAGGCTTACATTTTGCGTTTCTACGCTAAAGCCATTATAGCCGTGCTGCGTCTTTTTCTCGCGTCTTGCTAGGGCAATTTGAGAACCATCTTTTTGTAAGAAAACAGGAAAGCTTTTGCCAACTTTAGGCAAATGTGCAAAATCCTCTTCGCTAAAGCCCACTGCCACATAATCTTTATCTTTAAGGGCTAGCTTAAGTAACCCATCACGCACAGCCCCACCAACAAGATAGATTTTTTTAGTAAAGTCCGTATTTTCCATCAATCCGCTTGTAAAGAACGCGCATTTTAGAATCCTTATCGTTAAAGACAAAAAACTGCTGGGAGCTGCTTTTTAAGCGTTCTAGCGCATATTCAATGTCCAAAGGCTTGTGCAAATCTAAATCCATCGGCACAATCTCATCTTCGCCCTTGCTTGCTAGGGCTTCATCGTGCAAATTGTGCTTACCATTAAATCTTGCGTCCGAGTGGCAAATTTCTTATTGTGCTTATCGTGGTAACGGCGTAGAATCTTGTGCATTCTACCAATTGCTAAATCCACAGCCGCATAGAAATCCTTATCAATTTGGTTAATTACAAGCGTATTAGAATGCGCTAAGGATAGTGTAATATCAATGCCAAAGGAGCGTTTTTTCTTTTTCTCGCCCTTTTTGCTCCCTTTTTTTTCTTGGTAAGTTACAATAATGCGCACACTAAGAATATCAAGTTGATATTTTTCAAGGCTTTGTGTAAGGCTTAAGATATAGTTTTTCATTGCTTGGGTAAGTTCAAAGTGACGGGAGGTAATGGTTGTGTGCATATTTTCTTTCTCCTTTTTATGAAGTGAGAGTTATTGTAGCACATTAAAGAATATGCTGCATACTTTTGCGTAAAATTTTTGCATCAAATGCAATGCTTTGGGATTCCATAAAAATTTCAAAGGCTAAAATGGCTTGATTAATCAGCATTGCTTTGCCATCAGAAGTTGTTATGTTTAAGGATTTTGCAAGTGCCAAAAAAGGCGTTTCTTTGCCATAGACTAAATCAAAGGCTAGGAGTGCGCTTTGCATAATGGGGGTTAAATGTTCTTTTTGCAAGGGGAGAGCGTCATTTGTAAGCCCCGCTGGAGTGGTGTTAATAATAATGTCATAAGTATTTTTAGGGATAAAATCTTCAAAGGTAAAACACTCAAAATCTTTAAAACCTTTTAGTCGCTCTTTAGAGCGGTTAAGGAGTGTAACAGCGATTCCTTTTTGTTTTAAGAGATGTGCAATCGCTTTTGCAGAGCCTCCAGCACCAATAATTAGAGCATTTTTTGGGGCTAAATTTTCAATGCAAAGATAGAATCCTAAAGCATCGGTATTGTATCCTAGCATTTTGCCTTTTTCAAAGACAATGGTGTTAACAGCCCCAATATCACGCGCGATTCCAAAGGTTGCATCACAAGAGTTAAAGGCGATTTCTTTGAAGGGCAAAGTAACATTTGCGCCTTTTAAATGCAAACTTCTTAGGTGGTAGAAGGATTGATTTTCTTTTAATAAATAGCGTCCATAAAAGCCAGAGATTCCTAGCATTTTAAAGGCGTAATTGTGTAGGATAGGGGAGAGTGAATGGGAGATGGGATTGCCAATAACTGCAAATTGCATAGACTAATTGCGTAAAATCAACGAGCGGCGCACAACCCATCCGTTCTTACCGCTAGCATTAGAATCTTGGATTTTTACCCAGCTCCCATTCTCTTCTGCAATGCTAACTGCATCGTTTGGTGTGAGTTTATTTAGGATTTTAGCTTCTGTGCTAGGGGCTTCTCTAATGTTTAAGCTTGGCACTCTGGAGGCATAAAGCGTTGTTTGTTGTGGAATTTCTGGTGTTTTAGGATTTGTAAGATTAGAATCTATTTTGGATTCTACATTTTGGGATTCCACACTTTGTGTGGCTTTTAAGTCTGCCATTTGGGAATCTAAATTTTGCATTGTTTCTGCAATACTTTGTGGAGCTTCTACTTCTGCGATAAAACGCTTCAATGCCCAACCAATAGGTTCTTTCGTATTAGAATCCGCAAGCAAAATCCAACCATCTTTTTCATCAAGGCTTAAAACCATTTGTGCAGGAGTGAGCTTGCCAACAATAGCAGATTGTGTGTTTGTGTCTTGGCGGATATTTAGCGATTTTACCGCACTTGTTAGATACACAATAGGCTTAGTTTCTGGAAGTTGCTGAGGTATTGTTAATGGCTCTTCTATGCGCATTTGGCTATCTGGCGTTTCTGCTTCTTTTGGAATTTCTTGCATTATTTCTTGTGAGGTTTCTGCGCTTAGAATACTTTGCATAGACTCTTCTTGAGAGATGGGGGCTTGTGTGGATTCTTTTTGCTTTAAAAATTCAAAAGCTGAGTAATACGCTACAAAGGTTAATAATAATACAAAAATAGGTAAAGGATAAACCTTTAGAATCTTTTTTAGGCTCTCAAGCATCTAGCGTTTATTCTCTTGTTAGGATTTTAGGCTGGATTATAGCAAAAAATCATATTTTACACAAACTCCAAGCTTTTTTCTCCACTCTCAAGCATTCCTAAGAGATAGCCACCAGATTCCTTGACAACAAAATCTGCATCTTTAGAATCCACAATTAGCACCATTCCAACACCCATATTAAATGTCCTGTATTTATCTGCGTCTTGCACATAATGGCAAAGCATTTCAAAAATTGGCAATGGTTGAATGTTTTTTTCAATCACTTTTGCGCACACACCATTTGGCAAGGCGCGTGGGAGATTTTCAATGAGCCCTCCTCCTGTGATGTGCGCTAGGGCTTTAATTTTGCTTTGAAGTTTTTTAAAGGTTTGAACATAAATTTTTGTTGGCGCAAGTAGAGTTTCAATTAAGGGTTTTCCTTCAAAGTTGGAATCCAAATTGATAGCGTGCTTCTTTAAGATTTTACGCACCAAAGAGTAGCCATTAGAATGGATTCCACTACTTGGAAGGGCAATTAACACATCTCCTTTTTTTGCTTGAGATGGTCGCTCTACAACTTCTCTCTCAGCAATCCCCACTGCAAATCCTGCTAAATCAAAATCTTTGCCTTGATACATTCCGGGCATTTCTGCGCTCTCTCCGCCAATTAGCGCACATTGTGCTTCTAAGCAACCCTGTGTAATTCCACTAATCACCTGCAATGCAGCATTTTTATCAAGCTTTCCTGTGGCATAATAATCCAAAAAAAACATAGGCGTTGCAAAATTACAAATTAAATCATTCACACACATTGCAACTAAATCAATCCCAACGCTATTTAGGATTCCACTATCAATGGCTAACTTTAGCTTTGTGCCAACACCATCTGTGGCAGCTAAGAGGACTGGCTCTTTATAACCACTAGGCAGCAAAAATGCACCACTAAAAGAACCGATTCCGCCTAATACATTTGGGCTAAAAGTTTGTTTTACAAGCCCTTTTAAGTCTTCTACTAGCGCATTTCCTTCAGCAATATCTACACCAGAATCTTTGTAGTTTAGTTTATCCATTTTTAATCCCAAAGCAATTTCAAAACACAATCATACACAAAAGCAACTTAAAGCTTAGAAATTCTAGCATTTCTACAAGCATTCAAGGCGGTTTTAACACAATAGCATATATAATAGGATAAATTTCCTAGAAAGGGGTTGTTATGGCGCAAAATTCTTTAAATAAAGCAAGTAATTTTATCAATAGGGAGTTATCTTGGTTACGCTTTAACACACGCGTTTTAAGCGAAGCGCAAGAGACAAATAATCCGCTTTTAGAAAGGCTTAAGTTTATCGCAATTTATGGCACAAATTTAGATGAATTTTATATGGTGCGTGTGGCAGGATTAAAAGGGCTTTATGGTGCTGGCATTACAGAGAGCGGTCCTGATAGGCTAACACCAAAAGATCAATTAGAACACATTAGAAGTTATTTAAAGGATGAAAAAAAGTGTTTGGAGGCTTGCTATTTTGCAATTAAAGAGGAGCTTAGTAAGCTTGGATTGCACATTAAAACTTATGCGCAAGGCAATAAACAAGAAAAGCAAGACTTGCAACAATATTTTTTAAACCATCTTTATCCTATTGTCGTCCCAATTGCCGTAGATGCAACGCATCCTTTTCCACATTTAAATAATCTTAGCTATGTGTTAGCTTTGAAGCTGCAAAATTTAGACAATCCTAGTGAAATTAAATTTGGAATGACGCGCATTTCAAGAATGCTTCCGGGATTTGTGCGTTTAGGAGACACTTATTTTTATACCGATTCTATTGTGGCAGAATTTACAAATGAGCTATTTCCGGGCTTTAAAGTGCTAAGTTGGAGCGCATTTAGGGTAACAAGGAATGCGGATATGGAGATTGAAGAAGAAGAGGGCGATGATTTTATGGCATTAATGACGGAGGGACTAAAATCGCGTAGAAAAGGGGAGATTATTCGTTTAGAGATTGGAAAAACTAACGATGATGAGTTAAAAAACTTTATTACACAATACATTCAAGTTACGCCAGAGGATATTTATGAGTGCGAAATACCAATGAATTCTAATATTCTTTGGGAGATTGTGGGGAATAAAAACTTCGCAAAACTCACATTCCCAAGCTACTCTTCTAAGATTCTTGCCCCCCTTGACTCTAACGCAAATATTTTTTCTGTGCTTGATAGCCAAGATATTTTAAGCTTTCAGCCTTATGAGAGTTTTGATCCTGTGGTGAATTTCATCCAAAGTGCTGCAAAAGATCCTGATGTATTCTCTATTAGAATGACACTTTATCGCGTCGGTAAAAATTCACCCATTGTCAAAGCACTCATTGAAGCAGCTGAAAATGGCAAGCAAGTAACTGCCCTTGTAGAGTTAAAAGCACGCTTTGATGAAGAGAATAATCTCCACTGGGCAAGAGCATTAGAATCCGCTGGAGCGCACGTGATTTATGGAGTTCCGGGGCTTAAGGTGCACGCAAAAATTGCCCTAGTGATTAAAAGTATCGGCAAAGAATTGCGTGAGTATGTGCATTTAAGCACAGGCAATTATAATCCAAGCACAGCAAAAATTTATACTGATATTAGTTATATGACTTCTAAGCGCGATTTTACGCAAGATGCGACAAAGTTCTTCCATAATCTCTCTGGATTCTCGCATAAATCTAAACTCAATGCATTGCTTGCAGCACCTTTACAAATCAAGCCAAAAATTTTAGATTTAATTGAAAATGAAGCTAAGATGGGAAGTGAAGGACGGATTATTTTAAAGGCAAATTCTATTGTGGATACCGATGTGATTTTAGCACTCTATAAAGCTTCTAATGCGGGGGTTAAGATTGATTTAATTGTGCGTGGAATCTGCTGCTTAAGACCTGGGATTAAGGGAGTAAGTGAAAACATCCGTGTGATTTCTATTGTAGGCAAATATTTAGAGCACGCAAGGATTTATTACTTTAAACACGCAGAAGTGCCAATCTACTTTGCAAGTGCGGATTTAATGCCAAGAAATTTAGAGCGACGCGTGGAGTTGATGACGCCAATTTTTGATGAGGCATTAGCCAATAAGCTTTTTGGAATCATAAAAATCCAAAGTGAAGATAATGCTAAAGCACACGCATTAAATCCTAATGGAGAATACACAAAGCTAGCTCCAAAAGAAAATGAAAAACTTATGAATAGTCAAAAAATGTTAGAGGAACACACAAATGCATTGTATTCTTCTCTTAAGCAAGAAGAGCGTGCAGTAAAAGCAAAAAAGCTTGCAAGCAGAATGTTTAAAGAGAGTTAAAATCCCCCCCATAAAAAAGTTGGAATCGCATTTTGGATTCCAACTTTTAAGCAAGATTAAAAGTAATGCATTTAAAACAATAAGGCATAAAATGTCAAAAGCAATACAACCAAGACTAATCTTTGAAAAAGAGAGTTTAGAGGAGAATCTCAATCCGCTTTATTATAAGCAAAGCATTGACAAGGTGGAGTTTCAAACTTTTAAAAATAGCGTTTTAGAATATCTTACACAGATTTATAACCACAAAGATGCAAAGTCTGAATCTTGGCTTGTATCAAATGCTTTGTTACCATTTTTAGAAAATGTAGGTTTTAAAGGCTGCGTTGAAGCGCAATACCACCAAAGCAAACAAAATCAAAATAGCACCATAGATTTAGTTCTTACAAATGAAAATGTAGAAGTGATTTTTGAAGCAAAAAAGCCAGATAATCGCAGTGAAATGTTTAGCGCACAAAACACCACGGCTAAAGCAATGCGTGAAGCCATACTCTACTACATAAGAGAACGCGAAAATGGCAATGTGGATTTAAAGTTTATTATCCTTACTGATTTTTTTAATTTTTATATCTTTAAAGCAATAGAATTTGAAAAACTTTTTTATAAAAATCCTTGTATTAAAAAAATTTATGAGAATAAAAATAAAAAGGGTAGTGTTATTTCTAACAATCAAGATTTTTACGAAGAAATTGAAAAAGCACTTTTTTCTGATGCGTTTTTTCAAGGGATATGCGCAACAAATCTTTTTGATAGATTCCTTTATGGCTTGCATATTGATTTAAGACTTTTTGAAAGCGATTGTGAAAAATATAAAAATATTTTTAAAGTTTTTCATAAAAACTATTTATTTGCTGAATATCGCCCAGATAGTAACCGCATAAATCAAAAGTTTTTTGATGAATTGCTTTTTGTTCTAGGGCTTAAGCAAGATTCTAAAACAAATAAGATAGAAATAGACACAGAACAAAATATTTCTTTTATTAAAATAATCCAAGCAAAATTGACAAAAAAGCCAAGCGATTCCCTAGAGCTTTTTGATAAATCTATGGAGTTACTCATTGTATGGTTAAATAGAATCTTATTCTTAAAACTGATTGAGACAAATCTAAGCCACTTTAATAGTAAAAATGGATTCCAAGCTTTTTTAACAAAGGAGAAAATTAAAGATTTTAAAACTTTGGAGCATTTATTTTTTGAAGTGTTGGCTAAACATTATAAGGAAAGACAAAGGGATAAGGGCTTTAATTATCTCCCCTATCTTAACTCATCTTTGTTTCTTAGAAAAAAATTAGAATCCCATTTCTCCATTAAAGACTTGGATAATTTTGACATAGTGCCTTATAGAAACACCCAAGTGCGTGATATAAACACTCACAAGAAAATCACAGATAAACTTCCATTTTTAGCATATCTTTTTGACTTTTTAAACGCCTTTGACTTTGACAAAGACTTTGAAAAACGAGTGAAGACTAAGCAAGACAAACAAACACAACAAAAGACACAAGAAAAAGACGAAATCACCGATAGTGATAATGCTATGGATTCTAGGATTTTAGGGCTTGTGTTTGAAGAGCTAAATGGCTTTAAAGAAGGTAGCTTTTACACGCCCGGCTTTATCACAGAATATATGTGTAAAGAAGCTTTAGAAAAAATCATTTTAGAGAAGTTTAATAAACTCTTTAGTGCAAATGTGCAGGATTTAGAAAATGCTAGAGAATACTTAAAACTTGAGCTAAAAAGTGGTAACACACAGGCAAGGGATAAACTAAAAGAAGCACTTCTTTCTATAAGGGTTTGTGACCCATCTGTTGGCAGTGGGCATTTCCTAGCCTCAGCTTTAAACTATCTATGCTATTACTTTGATTATTTCACACTTTCTGGGCTAAAAGATGTTAGTTTAAAGATAGAAAACGACACGTTAAAGCAAGGATTCCACTATAAACGCCCAAAAAGCGAGGAAGAGCAAAACCATAAAAACCAAAAAGCCCTTTTTACTCTTAAAAGACAAATCATAGAATCCTGTCTTTTTGGTGTGGATATAAACCCTATTAGCTGTAAAATTGCGCGTTTAAGACTATGGATAGAGTTGCTAAAAAATAGTTATTATATTTTTGAAAATGGCAAATTAGATTCCAACATTCACAAGCTAGAAACCCTACCAAATATTGATATAAATATTAAATGCGGTAACGCCCTTACTTCATATTTGCCAATCTTTGATCCGCTCCTTATAAATATTAAGGAAAAAATCAAGGAATACCAAAGGCTAGAAAGCGATTATTTTAATTGTCGTTACACAAATAGAGATGACCATATAGAAAAGATAAAGAAGGCGAAAAAAGATATCTTGCAAATCCATCTCGCTACAAAATTTAAAGAAGAGTTATTGCAACTGAGTGAAAAGTGTGATGAGTATTCAAAAAATTATGAGAAATATGGAATAGATGAACTCTCAGAACACTATGAGTTTTTAAAAAATAATGTGAGAATCAACGGACTTTTTCCACGAACAAATGAAGTTGATAAAGAAAAAGCCCAACAAGCACTAGAGAATCTCAAAAAAGAACACAATAAAATTTTTAAAACATTTGAATGGCGTATAGAGTTTTCAAAGCTATTAGACACAGGGCTAACGCAAGAACAAATAGTAAGTAATAATAAAAACAAGCAAAAAGGAAATTTCAAAAATCTGCACAAGAATAATCAAAGCGACTTTCTAGGCTTTGATTTAGTCATAGGCAATCCGCCTTATATCCGCCAAGAAGAGATAAAGCACCTAAAACCACAACTTCAAAAAGCCTTTAGAATCTACAAAGGCACAAGCGATATTTACACCTACTTCTACGAGCAAGGACACAAGATTCTAAAACACAATGGAATCTTAAGCTTTATCACAAGCAATAAATACTGCCGAGCAGGATATGGTGAGCCTTTAAGAGAATTTCTACTCAAAAACACAAGCCTGCTTTACTACATAGAGCTAAATGGTATAAAAGTCTTTGACTCTGCCTCTGTGGATACAAGTATCCTAAGCTTTATCAAAGCAAAAAACCAAGATTCTAAACACACTTTCTACTACGCACATCCCAAAGACTACGACACTAAAAGTAAAGCCCCGCTCCAAAGGCACATCACACCAAAACGCCTTTTACAATCTAGCCTAAGTGCAGAAAGCTTCATTTTCCAAGATACTGCCACCGCCGCCCTTAAAGCTAAAATTGAAGCCATCGGCACACCGCTAAAGCGATGGGATATTTCTATATATCGTGGAATCCTAACGGGCTATAACGAAGCCTTTATTATAGATTCTAATAAAAGAGATGAGATTTTACGCAATTGTGATGATACACAAGCCTCTCTCAAGCCCTTTTTGTCATTGCGAAGCGACAAAGTCGGCGTGGCAATCCACAAACACAACGACAAGGGCGAAATTATGCTTACAGAAAGGGAACGCACAGAGCAACTCATTAAGCCTATTTTGCGTGGCAGAGATATTAAGAGATATAGCTATGAGTGGGCGCAATTGTGGATAATCAACACGCACAATGGCTATACTACAAGCGATTCGTCTTTTACGCAATCTTTGCAGGAGCTTCAGCAACCTACAAATCTCACGCAAGATACTAGAATCGCCAAAAACACAGAATCTAAAAAAGTCAAAATCCCACCCATTGATATAAACGACTATCCCGCCCTAAAAGCACATTTAGACACACATTGGGATAAAATCGCCAAAAGAGCTGATAAAGGGATAACACCCTATAACCTTAGAAATTGTGCGTATTTAGAAGAGTTTGCAAAAGAAAAGATTGTGTATAGCGAGATTGTAAAAGAGCCGCAGTTTCACTTAGATAGTGGAGAGTTTAAGTTTGGTAATTTTTACGCAGAAGCGACAAGCTTTATTCTAAGTGGGAATGAAAACCTTACACACTCTTTGCATTATCTTTTGGGCATCTTGCATTCTAAACTTATCACTTATGCTTTTAAGAAATTTTATGCAGGTGGTGGGCTAGGTGAGAGTGGATATAGATATAAAAAGGCGTTTTTAGAGCGACTCCCAATTCCTAAAGTGGATTCTAAAACTGAAGCGGAGTTTATACAAATCGTGCAAGAGATACTAGAATCTAAAAAGCAAGGCAAGAACACAAAAGAGCTAGAATCCAAACTTGATACAATGGTTTTCAAACTCTATCACTTAAGCGATGATGAAATAAAGCTTATAGAATGTGGGGGGGGGGGCAATCATAGCTCTATTGCTTATAGCAAGCATTGATAGCAAACACCTAGAGCTTACAAAACTGCTTGTAGAAAATTTTGAGAAAGAGTTGTGCGAAGCCTTTAGATTCTATGGGGGGCTAAAACTCCCACAAAGGGTGTGTCAAGGGAAGATTCTTTACCCTTGCATTATGGCAAAAGAGCCTTGTTTTGTGTATGAAGAAAAAGGATTTTTTGCTCCAGCTCCAGCAAATCTCATCACAGGGCAGGAGCAGAATATGAAATATCTTACAGGGCTTTTAAATTCTAAGTTTATATATTTTGCAATGCGAAGCTTTTATATGGGCGGTGGGATTGAGGGAGAGTTAAAAACAAATAATTTATTAAATCTCCCTATCCCACAAATCACAAAATCCAATAAGTCCCTGTGCGATGAAGTTGTAAAGCTTGTAGATAAAATCCTAGAATCTAAAGCAAAAGATTCTACAATTGATACAAAAAAGTTGGAATCCAAAATCGATTCTTTAGTCTATAAACTCTACAATCTTACAAACGATGAGATAGAAATAATAGATAAATTAAATTCCATTTAGTAATTTTGCAATCTCTTTTGCGTGATAAGTAATGATAATATCCGCTCCCGCACGCTTAAAGCAAAGCATTGTTTCTATTAATACGCGCTCATAATCAATCAACCCGGCTTTTTGCGCAAATTTTAGCATCGCATATTCTCCGCTTACATTATACACAGCAAGGGGAAGTAAGCTTCTCTCTCTAATATCTCTTACAATATCTAAGTAAGCAAGGGCGGGCTTTACCATTAAAATATCCGCCCCTTGCGCTTCATCTTCTAAGCTTTCAAGGATTGCTTCCCTACGATTTGCAGGGTTTTGTTGGTAACTTTTTCTATCCCCAAAACTTGGCGTGCTTTGTGCCACATCTCTAAAAGGTCCATAATAGCCACTAGCAAATTTTGTAGAATAACTCATTAAGGGAATGTGTAAGAATCCTGCGTCATCTAGTGCTTGGCGCAGTGATAGAATCATTCCATCCATCATTCCACTTGGCGCAATCAAATCCGCACCCGCTTTTGCTAGCACAAGGGCTTGTTGGTTTAGAATCTCTAGTGTTAAATCATTATCTACACTTTGAAGTTTTGGGTTTAAGATTCCACAATGCCCGTGGTCTGTGTATTCACAAAAGCATAAATCCACGCATAAGAGCAAATGCGGAAATTTCTCTTTGATTGCACACAAAGCTTGAGCAATAATGCCTTGCTCACTTAGTGCTTCAGAGCCTATGCTATCTTTAAGAGATGGAATCCCAAAAAGCATTATCGCATTGATCCCCAATTGACTAAGTTTAGCGCATTCTTTTAGCGCATTATCAATGCTCAATTGATACACATCAGGTAGGCTTGCAACAGCGTTTTTAACATTCTCTCCGTGTGTGATAAAAAGAGGATAGATTAAATCTTGCACCCTTAGGCTATTTTCTTCAATGAGATTCCGCACCACGCTATTTAGCCTAACCCTTCTTAAACGCTTAAACATAGGATTCCTTTATTTGTGATTTTGGACAATAACACCTTTGATGATAAAAAGATTTTTATCGCCGCTGTGCGTGTAGTCAAGGGTTAAGCCTTGTGATTCTAGTGTGCTTTTGACAATATAAATTCCAAGTCCAAGCCCACCATTTTTGTTAGACTTTTCATCTTTAAAAAAGGGCTTACAATGGTCTTGCAGCGCGTAAGGAAGTGGTGCTCCAAAATTTAGAATTTCTAAATCATAGCCCTTTATGCGTAACTCTACCTTGCCCTTGCTTTTGTATTTTAGTGCATTATCTAACAAGTTTTTTATCGCTAAAGTTAGCATTTCAAAATCACAGCGCAAAATAGAGTTTTCACTAGGCAAAATAAAAAGCTCTTGGATTTGCGCTTCATCTAAAAGCAACATTGCAAAAGTTTGGTGTAAAATGTCTTTTAATGCGTAATTCTGCTTGTTAAGACAATAATTGCGTGAGCTTAACTCTTCAATTTTTGCAAACTCATTAATTAAAGAATTTAACCGGTCAAACACACTGCATAAGCGTTCTTTATACAAAGAATTATCAATCATTTCTGCTGTGATTCTACCCTTTGTAATAGGCGTCTTTAGCTCGTGCATAATAGAGCGTAAAAACAAGTGGCGGGATTGGTTTAGGGCATTAATTTTCTCCACTGCATTTTCAAATTCTCGCGAAAGCTCTCCGATTTCATCGCTTTGATTAATTTTGCAATTAATATTTGTTTGTCCATTGGCAAATTTTCTTATTTCTTTGCGCAAAGTTTTAAGAGGCAAAATACTTTTAATCACAAGGGCAAATAAAAACACCACCACTAAAAATGCAAAAAATGTGATAAGATAGTAGTTAAAAAGCTTATTTTTGTGTAAATCTCCATAGAGCTTCCACTCTATTGGGGTTTGTAAGAATAAATACACACCATTTTCTTGCTTGATGATTTTTGCAATGATTCCGCTTGTAAGATTTGGCGTTAAATGATTTTCAAATTTTTCTCGAACATCTTCTTCTTGGATTTGCTGTAATCCTAGCTCATAAACATATTTTTCAATCAAATCCACATTGCCACCAAAACGCACAAGTCGGTTGATTGTGGCAAGAAATTGGCTGTATTTGAGTTGGTTTTCTAAGTTTTCTTTATGAATCTCTTCACGGATAAAATAATAAGAAAAAGCACTCAATCCAATAATTGCCGTGATAAATAGGATTGAGATTTTAACAATAATGGAATTTTTAATCATCTTTTAACTGGAGCTTATATCCGATTCCACGCACGGAAAAAATGTATTTTTTACCATTTTTTTCAATCTTAGAGCGCAAACGTCCAATGATAACATCAATGCTTTTGTTGCTAGAATCTGGGCTAATAGAATCTGCGTATGTTGCAATGGCATCACGCGTTAAGGCTTGATTAACATTCTCTAGCATAAAGCATAAAATTTCATATTCTGCTTTAGTCAGCTCTAAAAGTTCATTATTCAAATAAATTTCTCTGCTCCCTTTATCAAGACGGAAAGGAAGTATTGAAATTTCTGTGTAGTCTTGGTTTTTTGCTAAATTATATCTACGAAGGACACTATGGATTCTTGCGATAAGTTCTTTTGGGTCATAAGGTTTTGGAATATAGTCATCAGCACCATATTCAAGCCCTAAGACTCTGTCGTCTATATCGTGTCTTGCAGAAGAGATTATTATTGGGATATGCTTTTCTTTTGCGACTTTCTTGCAAATTTCCAGCCCATCTAAGTTTGGGAGTGTTAGATCTAAAAGAAGGAGGTCAAAATGTCGAGTGTTTATCGCACTCATACCAGTATATGGTTCATCATAATTTGTTACATTTATATCATGAGCTTTCAAATATTCGCTAAGAATGGTCGCAAGCTCTAAATCATCTTCTATCATCAACACTTCTAGCATAGTATTTTCCTAACAAAAAGGAGGATTGGGTATTTTAGGGGGTTAAATAAAAATCTAGGAAAATACCTGCTAGAAAAAATAATATTTTCAAAGAACTTACTCACACTAAGTGTCCTTAAACAAAGGAGGAGTGGATGAAACATATTTCCTAAAAGGAAACCCAAACTTAATTGCTTAAGTTTGTCTCTCAACTCATCCCGTTGAGATATTGGAATTATAAAGAAAAATAGTAAATCAAAAGTAAATAAATAAAATTTTTTCATTTTTAGCTCTTTTTTTCATCAATAATAGCTAAAGTGTATTCTAAAAAATTCAGAATCATATCCACTTTATTTTCTATATTGCGGTTATTTGGCGATTGCAAGCCTTCAAAGAGCACAAGGATTCTCTCTTGTAATGCGTTTAAAAATTTCTCTTCTTCTAAGTAGTGCTTGCTAAGCAATGCTTTTAATTCTTCTGTGTTTTTAAAATCTAGCTTTTCAATTTTGCGCGCATAAGGACTTTGCGTGTTGGTGTTTTTGTCGCTTTGTGCAGTTGGCAATACATCTAAAAGCGCATCGCGCTCAAGTGCAGGGATAGATTCCGTATTTGTGTCAATCTCGGCTAAGGTTTGTAAAATCGCTTCTTTTAATTCCATAATTGCAATAACCACCTTTCAAATTCGTTAAATTCCACGCTACTATCCATTTGGATAAATAAATTTAGCATATCTTCATTTGCCTTGCCATAGTTTTTGCGATTGCTAACTAGGCGTTTTAGTGCGATTTTTGCTTCTGTGTTGCTAGGGTCTTTTTCTAAAATGGTTTTATAAATTTCTGCAGCTTCGTGGCGATGCCCTTGGATTTCATAGATACTAGCGAGTGTTAGAGTTTTCATACCGCACCTTTTAATAAAGTCCATATTCTAGCATAATTTTTGGTATTGTGGCGTTTTTGGAATCTTAAAGCGTTATAATGCGAGCTAAAAATCTTTTCTTAAAGGAATACGATGAAAACTTATGGAAAAAATCATCAAAGCCTAGCGCAAGCAATTTTTAAAGAGGATTTGCCAAAGGTTATTGGAACAAAAGATTGGGTAATTGTGGATATTAGAATGCCCTTAGACTTTATGGAGGGGCATTTGCAAGGGGCGGTTAATCTCACCACACAAGAAGAGCTTCAAACATTTTTAAAAGACAATGCGGATAAAAAGATTTTATTAAATTGTTACAGCGGACACACGGTGTCGTTGCTAGGGAGTGATTTAGTGAGTCGTGGCTATACAAATATTTATTTTTTAGATGAAGAGATTAGCTCTTGCTTGTAAGCTTTGCGCAAATAAAAAGAATGTGATAGGTTAGGGCGTTTTGGAATCTTGTTTCATATTCCTTTAAATGCGCTTTTTTAAGCGTGAAGTTGCGTTTTAGCGCATTAACGCCTGTGTTTTGAAGATGCTTAAAAATTTCTAAAGGGCTGTTAAATCGCAAAATTTGTGTGGATTCAAAGCATTCTAAAATCTCACAATTTTCTAAAAGTATAGGATAATCTTGTAAATCCAAATAATCAAGGCTTAAGCCAAATAACTCTTTTAACTCTTTAAAATTATTTGTCCCAAAAGTGCTAAATAATAAGATTCCATTTGGCTTTAATCTTTGGCTTAAAAGCGGAAGTAAAGTGCGTTGATTGCTCCATTGCAGTGCCGCATTAGAGAGTATGCAGTTAAATTTTAAGCTTGGTAAAAGTGAGTCTAAATGCTCAAAATCCCCTTGCAAAAAGCAAATGTTAGAATCCACAAAATCGCTAGAAAAATCTACTAAATCTAGCGCATAATAATCCTTACACAAAAACGATTCCATAATTTTCTTACTAAAATCTCCGTTACCACAACCAAGCTCCAAGACAGATTCCAAGTGATTTGGTGCGTGTTTTTTTAAAAGGGCAAGCAAAGTTTTTTGCATTCCATTTTGGATATTTGCATTTTGTTTGTAAGTGGCTTTAGCAGTGTGGAATCGCTTTTGTATGGAATCTTTTTGAAGCATTAAAATTTCCAATTAAAAAAGGCAAAATGGGGCGCATTAAGCTCAATAATGTTCGCCCTACCGCTCCAAAATGCGCGCTGTGCTTTAGGGTTACAGATTAAATCCCTTGTTGAAATCAGGGCAAAATCCCAAGCAATTGGCTCTAAAAGCGTGCTATGTTTAGCACAAGTTTCCATAAAAAAGGCAAGCTCATCGCATAAAATGTTGGAATCCAAAAAGCTAAAATTGCGCGTCTTATTTAAATGTTCCCCAAAAAGATTGCTTTTAAATTGCGCAAATGCGAAGTCTTGATGCTTCAAAAATTGCTGATGCGTGCGTCTAAAAAGTGCTAGTGGGATTCCATAGTCGTTTTGGATTCCATATTCTGTGCCATTAATCGCAATGGCTTTGTGGGGCTTAAAATTCTGTATGCTTAGAAAAATGCGCGCAACAAAAACGCCCATAGAAAAGGCAATCAGCGTGATTTTACAATCCTTTGGTAAAGCATTGAAGGATTGTAGGAGTGCGTTAAAATCTAAATGTGTGTAATTATAAAGAAGAAGATAATCCCTAAAAAACGGCTCAAAATGGCTAAAATGTGAAGCAAAACCGCCAAAGATTAAGAAAACTTCTTGTGTGTTGTGATAAGATTTATAAAGTTGCATAGGTGATCTTTTTTAGCACTTTTGCTAAGTTTTCTAAGGCTTTGGATTCCATATTTGCCATCAAAGAAAAGCGCAAAAGAGCTTTATTTGGTGGCACGCTTGGCGTTTTAATCGCTGGAGCAAAATAGCCTTCCCTTGCAAGCATTTTTGAAAAATGCACCGCCCTTGCATTCTCTTTTAACACTAGGCTTATAATGTTGTAATCGCCTAAAACTTCATAGTCTAATTCTTGCTGTAAAAGAGCTTTAAAATCCTTGCTTAAGTTTGCTAAATGTGCCCTTTGTGCTTCTAGCTTAGGAAGTTCTAAAAAAGCAAAAAGCGTGCGTGCAAGATTGATAGGGGGCAAGGCAGTAGAATAAATTAAAGAACGCGCTGAATTTATAAAATAATCCTTAAAAACTCCATTACACAACACGCAAGCCCCCATTGATGATAGAGATTTGCCAAAGGTTAAGATTAAAAAATCAATGTGTTCTAGCAAATCTAAATGCTTACAAAGCCCTAGCCCGTTTTGTCCAAAACTCCCAATGCTATGGGCTTCATCAATGTATAAATGCACATTCTTAAACTCCTTTTTTAACGCCACAAGTTTTTCCAAAGGCGCAAAATCCCCCTCCATACTAAAAAGCCCCTCGCTTAAAATTACAATCGCATCATAATGCTTTGTATTTTTAGCAAGCAAGGATTCTAGGGATTCCATATCATTGTGTAAAAAACGCTTAAAGCTAGGCTTTTTAAAATTTTTTAGCCCATCAATATGGCTTGCGTGGATGGATTTATCGGCGATAAAAAGCACATTTAGGGCATTAAGCGCATTTAGGATTCCAACATTTGCGTGGTAACCGCTATTAAAAAGCAAGGCTTCTTTGTTAAAAAGCATTTTTAAATGCGTCTCTAGTAGGCTATAAATTTCAAAGTTTCCACTAAGCAAGCGCGAAGAAGACGCACTAAAATGGCAATGCTCTTTAAAAAGAGCGGAATCTAAAAAGCGTGCATTAAAATCTGCATTGCTAGATAGCCCTAAATAATCATTGCTTGCAAGATTTAAAAGTGTGGAATTGTGTTTTTGTGGGGTTAGGGAGCGGAAGTTGGAATCCTTTTTTAAGCGTTGTAAATATTCTAGGGCTTTAGATTCCAAAGAATGTTGCATTATGCTTGCTTTAAAAGCGTGGCAAACTCTTTAAAAAGCATAGTTGATTCTAAAGGTCCCGGACTTGCTTCTGGATGGTGTTGAAAAGAGCAAATGAGAGCATTTTTATAACGCACTCCCTCAATCGTGCCATCAAAAAGATTGCGATGGGTAACTTCTGCGATTTCTACAATGGATTCTGGCACAGAGTAATTATGGTTTTGTACGGTGATTTCAATCTTGTTTGTGCGTAAGTTTTTCACAGGGTGGTTTCCGCCGTGGTGTCCAAACTTTAGCTTATAAGTGGGATAGCCTTGCGCAAGGGATAAAAGCTGATGCCCTAAGCAAATCGCAAAAAGTGGAATCTTTGCTTCAATTAAGGCTTTAATCTTAGCAATTTCTTGTGTTAAAACTTGTGGATCTCCTGGTCCATTAGATAAAAAGATTCCATCAAAATCACCTTTTGTAAAGCGTGCAATAAGCTCTTGTGCATTAAAACTATGGGGAATCACTTCTACGCTAAAGCCCGCATTGACAAGCTGATTTAAAATGCTTCGCTTAATTCCAAAGTCAATGGCTAGGATTTTCCTTTGCGTTTTAGGCGTGGAATAATCCATTAAAGAGAAGTCAAAATTCCCATTTGTGTGCTGATAAGGGGCTTTTGTGCTCACTTCTTTAATATAATTTATCTCTTCAATCCTAGGGCTATTTTGTAAAATCTCTTTTAATGCTTCCTTGTCTGTAATTTCTGTGGAAGCTACCATCATCATTGCACCACTCTTACGGAGTGTTTTGGTTAAAAAGCGCGTGTCAATCTCGCAAATCCCCATTGCATTATGGCGTTTAAGAAGTGCGCTTAAACTCTCGCTTGCACGAAAATTTGAATAATTTTCATTATAGTGGCGGCATAAGATTCCTTTTGCAAAAACTCCGCGACTCTCCATATCTTGCGGATTTGTTCCTACAATTCCAATCTCTGGCATTGTAAAGCACACAAATTGTCCTGCATAGCTTGGATCTGTGGTGATTTCTTGGTAGCCTGTAAGAGAAGTATTAAAAACAAGTTCACCCACGCTTGTAATATCCGCACCAAAGGTTTTTGCTTGGAAAAAGATTCCATTTTCTAAGTAAATCCAAGCGTTTTTCAAAGGGGTTTGCATTATAGGAATCCTTTCTTTTTGAGCTCTTCTTGATAAAGCTTATCAAAGATTAAATCATATTCTTCACTGCCAAAGATGATTTTACGCTTATAATTTGCAATGCGTTCTTGCACAATGTCTTCAATCTGATTATACATTTTTGAGTAACCATTAATCGCTTTAAAAATCACATTTACAATGCGTGTTTCAGAAGTGGCAGAGTCAATTAAATCTTCTTCAAAAAGCTCATTTAAAATTTTATGTGCTAAATTGTTATAGCGGTCTTCAAAGCTTAAAATGAAGTTTTCATTCTCTGCAAGCTTTTTCTTAATGCGCCAAAACAATTGGTGTTCATCAACTTGCATAAATTCAATTTCATCTAAATTTTCCTCTAGTAAATCTCTAGCCTTCTCTTCAATGCGTGCTTCTTCTTGGATATTCTCTGCAATGAATTTTTCTGCAACTTTTGCAATGCCTTCAATCCCGTGTAGAATGCTAACAAAGCCACAAGCGGATAAATCTAGTGCTATTTTATTTGCGATATAGGGTGCGTGTGCAAGTCTAAATTTCATAGCATACCTTTTATAATGGAGATAAATTTTTGTGATTTTAGCGTTTTGTCGCTAAAAAATCGCTTTTTGTTAGATTTGTTATAGGATTTTGAAGGTTTGGATTTCTTGCTTTAAAGCAAGCGCATTTTCTCTAAAACTTTGTGTGTTGTTAAAAATCTCAAAATGAGCGATTCTAACTTGTGCATAGTTTTGCAAAAAGGAATCCATTTCTAAATTTTGCTCCCCGCTAATCACTAAACATAAAAGCGCAATCCTACGCGCCTTTAAAGCCTGCAAACTTAATAAAATATGATTAATCCCGCCTAAATAATATCCTCCAACAAGCACGCAAGGGAGTTTAGAAGCCTCTAAATAATCAATCATACACATTTTTAAATCAAGCGGAGTAAAAAGCCCTCCTGCACTCTCAACCAAGAGATTTCGCGCCTGTGGAAGTGGAATTTCTAACCCCCTATAAAAAACCCCCTCCTTTTTCATCGCAATATGCGGGCTTGCAGGCGTTTGCAGGGTGATTCCATTAGGATGGATTTTAGTCTTTGGAGAGAGGGTTTTGATTCTCTCACAATCTTGTGGAATCCCTGCTTGCACAAGCTTAAAATATTCTAAATTAAAAGCATAGCAAAGGGCGGCACTAACAGCAGTTTTCCCCACATCCGTGTGGCTTCCAGCGATGAAAATTTTCACTCAAATTAACCCCATCTTCTCTTTTGCTTGTTTATAAGTTGCACTAGCGATTTTTTGGGCGTTTTGTGCGCCTTCTTCTAAGATTTTATGTAAATATTCTTGCTCTAAAATTAGCCTGTGATACTCTTCACGGATAGGACGCAAGCCCTCAATCACCGCTTCAGCCACACGCTCTTTTAGGATTCCATATCCCTTTCCGCTAAATTCTTTTTCAATGCTATCCCTATCCTGCTTGCAAAAACATTGATAAATTGTTAGTAGATTAAACACGCCAGCACGCTCCTTATCAAAGGCGATGATACCTTCACTATCTGTTGTTGCCTTTTTAATCTTTTTTAAAATCACATCAGGCTCATCAATTAAGGCAATAGAATGGCTTGGTTTATCGCTTGAACTTTTACTCATCTTTTTAGTTGGGTCATCAAGCCCCATAATCCTAGCCCCTTCTTGTATAATCAAAGGTTCAGGCACAACAAAAATCTCTCCATAATCGCGGTTAAAACGCATTGCCGTATCGCGCGCTAGCTCAATATGTTGCTTCTGATCCTCCCCCACAGGCACAAACTTAGCCTTATAAAGCAAAATATCCGCACTCATTAAATTAGGATAGTTAAAAAGCCCTGCAAAAATGCTTTTAGGATTCTTTTGGCTTTTGTCCTTAAATTGCGTCATACGGCTTAAATCACCCATTGGCGTGATACAAGTTAAAAGCCACGCTAAAGAAGTGTGTTCTTGCACTTCTGATTGGATAAACAGCGTAGATTCTTTAGGGCGGATTCCACAAGCAAGGAGCATTGCGCATAAACTATAGGTTTTCTCTCTTAGTATTTTTGGCTCTTGTGGAAGCGTAATTGCGTGAGAATTTACCACACAAAAGATATTTTCATAGGAATCTTGACGCTCTACCCAGTTTTTCACAGCCCCTAAGTAGTTTCCTAAATGTATATTGCCTGTGGGTTGAATGCCTGAAAAGACGCGTGCTTTTTTCATCTCCATAAAATCCTTAAATAAATTTAATGCAAAATTATAACAACTTTAGCATTCATTTTAAGTTTATTTTTTACATTGATTTGGAATAATTACAACTTTGGTATTTTAAAACAAGGAGACATAGAATGTTTGGTAACTTAAAATTAGGCACGAGACTCTCTCTCTTATTGGCTATTATCGTTATTATATGTATGGGTGTGATGACTGCTGTGGTAGTTTCTATTAGCACATCTGTCCAAACTAAAGAAGCAAAAAAACTTTTACAAAATACTTCTTTAAGAGCGGCAAATGCTATCCAAGGCAAATTTAATCAAACTTTTGCATTTGCAGATACTTTGCGAAGCACTATTGAAGCAACACTTAAATCTACGCCTGGCTATGTAATGCGCGAAGGGGATTTAATAGCAACAATTGTAGAAGAAACCCTAGATGCTGATAAGGATTCAGTTTTTATATATCTCTATCTTAAAAATATTAATTCAACACGCAATGGCACTATTCTTCCTAATGGAGATTTTTTACTGATTCTAGGAGACAATGATGTTGAAAATCAAGGAGGGCTTTATCACATTCCTGCCTCAGAGACAATCTTAAACTTTGGAAGTGTGCAAAAGGCTTTACAAACAGGAAAACCAACCATTGGAGAGCCAACAATCCAAAATGTTGATGGACGCAAAGACAGATTAGTTGTTGGACTAAATGTTCCCATTCATGATATTAATGGCAGACCTGTAGGAGCTGTGGGTCTTGTTGTGGATTTAGAAGACATTGGAAATTGGGTAAATAGCCCTATTTTAAATGCTTTTGAAGGGGATTATCGCGTGGTGATGACAGAATCAGGAACAATCGGAACACATCCTAACTCTTCCTTTGTGTCTAAAAACATCTCAGAAATCAATCGTGATACTAAAACCATAGAAACCATTAAAAATGCTTCCTTAAGACACCAAAATGGTGTGTATGATTACAAAACAACAGATGGCAAAGAAGCACTTGTAGGGCTTTCTTCTTTTGGGGTTTATGATGCGGCAAATTGGACTGTGTTGTTTGTCGCTCCTTTAAAATCCATTTTACAGCCCGTACACACTCTTCAATATACAATCATTATTGGCGCGATTGTGTCCATCATAGTGATTCTAGTTTGTGTGTTCTTGTATATCAGAACTGCCGTTATTGGAAGATTACAAGTTGTATCTGGCTTGCTAACAAATTTCTTTAAATATCTTAATCACGAAACAAAAACTCCTCCTAATCTTGTTAAGCCAAAAGCAAATGATGAAATAGGAACTATGACAGCAGCGATTAATCGCAATATTGAAAGTGTGCAGGAAGGGTTAAGGAAAGACTCCCAAGCCATTGCTCAATCAGCAGAAACAGCTAAAGCAGTAGAGGATGGAGATTTAACAGCTAGAATTGTAGAGAATCCTCACAATCCACAATTAATAGAATTAAAAAATGTGCTCAATAATATGTTAGATGTTT
>NZ_JALEIK010000036.1 GCF_022770205.1 Helicobacter sp.
ACCAAAAGAACAGACAAAACAAGAAAACGCGGAATCCCTAGAGAAAAAAGAGGCAGAGGCTGTAGAAAAAGAGTTATCACGCTACAATCAAAGGTTTATTTCTTGGCGCAATGGATTTAAAACTTATGAAAATAATAACTCTGTGGGCGCAATGTATGAGCGGTATATTGGATATTTGATTGAATCAAAACTTAAAACAAGTGTTGTTTATAATGGTAGAATAATGGGGTTTGATGATGAGGGGGTGGATTTATACTATTATAATGAAAGCGGGAATAAGGTTATCGTGCAGTGCAAGTGCTATGCTAGAAAGTCTATACACAATAAAGAATTAAGGGCTTTTGTGGGGGCTAGAGAAATGGAAAGACAAAAGGAGGGGGGCGAGTGCTTTGCTTCCTTTTACGCGCATTCTGATATATTAAATGACGAACAAAAGGACTTTTTGCGAAATGCAGGGGTGAGCTATGAGGTGATTCCTTATAGTGTGGATTATCCTAAAATCAAATATAGTGCAAAAAGAGATAAATATTTTTTGCCTAACCATAAAGAGTATGATAGGCTGGGTTTCAAAGAGGATAATATTTTTTATTTTGAAACCTATGAATTTATGTCGCATTTAATAAAGAGGGCAAAAGATATGATTGCTGAAGACAACAACACGAATCCCACACCCAATTAGACGCGTAATTGGGGTTTATGAGATTATTTATAAGAGGATGTAAATGGGAGAATTTTTTGAAAAATTGGGGAGTGGAGGAGGAAAATAATGCTTAATCTTATTAGTAGCGATGTTGTAATGATTGTTTTGAGTTGCTGGGGATACTTTATTAATGATTATGAATGGTCTTTAGTTGCTGGTTTAGCTTGGCTAGCGGTGAGGATTCTTGGTGTTGTGGTGATGATGATTTTTTCTGCTGTTAAATTTTTAGAAAATTTTATAGGTTTTGCGATTCTAGTTTTTGGCATAATTTCTTGGATTTTCGTCATTGGCGTTTATGTTGCTTTTTTATCGTCATTTTGAGTCGCAAAAGCTGGATAAAATCAATATCATTGGAATTGTGCGTGCAAAGCTTAGCGTGAAGGTGTATTAAGGGGTATTCAAAGCCCCTACGCTTAAGGCTTTGAAAGTTAGATTGTTTAAGTCTCTCTTTAGCGTAGGTAGCTTATAATTTCAAAGGTTTTTTAAGAATGCTTATTTAGGCTTTTATAGCTTGGATAAGCAAAAGTAGCAAGACTAAAATCAATACTAACTCTATCATCTTTAAACCTCCTTCCTCAAAGCAAAGAGATTCAGACCTTAAACATTGGAAATACACATTTTTTGTATTAAAATTCACAAGTGGAACAATCTCTTAAAATGCTTTACAAAATCGCAGAATTAAAAGACTTTCGCACATTAAAAGAGATTCTAAGTCGCTAGGATTCTATAAACCCCACACCCATTAATGAGTAAAGAAGCGGATTTGTGCTAAAATTAAATAAAGGATAACAAGATGAAAAAGTATGAAGCAGTGATTGCCTACATTGTGAATAGATTTAATCAAGAGGGCGTTAAAAAAACAAAGATTTTCAAACTTTTATGGTTCGCACATAGGGAGTTTATGTATCTTTACTCTAAAGAATTAAGCGAATTGAAATTTATTAGACTTAATTATGGTCCCGTCCCAAAGCTTGCAAAAAACAATGCGCAGGATACTAATAAAAAACACGATAGAATCCTTGAAGATATGGTTAGAGATGGGATTTTAAAAGTAAGTGGCGGAAATTACACTTGCTTAAAAGAGCCTATGAATCTTAGTGATACAGAAATAGCGGTGATTGACCAATGTTTAAATGCTTATGGCGCAATGAGTGCAGCACAATTATCAGAAGTTAGCCACGATAGACAATGGTCTGCTTTAGAAAATGGCGATATAATGCTTGTAGAGGGTGTTTTTGCTAGGGATTTTTTAGAGATTGGAGATGATGAACTAGAAAGAATGCGCGCGCAATATCAATGAATCAGCAATTGGAGCAATATTGATAATATTAAAAGGCATTACGATATAGATAAAGGTGAGCTATTAAAGGTTACACAATGGATAAATCAGTATGGAGAGCCTTTTTATCATAAATTAACGGGTGTATTGCACTCTATTAAAATTGGAGCGGCTACGGGAGTAAAGGAATTAAACCAATTCAGCAGTGTTTCTAAGAGTGAATGCTTTATTGTCGTCTTTAGGAAAGAGGACATTGTGTTAAACAACACTAAAACAACTAAATGCGTCTTTACTCGTATAGATTTAAACCAAAAAGCAAACTTAAAGCGCGATTGTTTCTCGTCATTCTAGCTGACTACCTTAGAAGTGGGTAGCTTTGGCACGAATCGGCAGATGAATGTAAAACGCTAAAGTAGTATTTTTGTATCTTTAAAATATAAATTGCTAAATTTTTATACAAATTTTAAAGCTTAAAGTTTGCAAAAATCATTCGTAAAAAGTCTATTAAATATCACAATCAACGCTATTACAACACATTAAAGAATTCTTATAGATAAAACTAATGTTTGTATTGTCTTGACTTTTAAGAAAATTTTGTTATATATTATCACTTCGCTTTAAGGCTTTCTATTCAACGCTACTAAAGAGCGTTAAATAGATCCTCAAAGCTTCAGTGGCTCTAATGGTAGTATAAAGTTTCTTTTATGCTGCTTACA
>NZ_JALEIK010000016.1 GCF_022770205.1 Helicobacter sp.
GGTGAAGAATCTACTCCTACTCTTACTACTTTCTTTGACAACCAAAAAGGAGGTTTAATCTCTGGCGGAACAATCACATTAAATAATTTAAATAAATTTACCAATGCAGGCACAATGCATAAAACCAATATCACATTAAATGAAAATCAAAGTGTGGAATCTTTCATTAACTCTGGAACATTCTCTGGTGCAACAATCGCAGCAAACGGTTTAAATGCAAAAATCAAAGATTTCACAAACTCTGGCTTAATCAATGCAGGAACCATTACAGATAGAATCACTACCTTTAAAAACTCTGGCACAATTAGTGGCTCTTCCATCTCTTTTAATGGCTCTACATTTAACAATGAAAAAACAGGTTTAATTGCTAGTGGAACACTCACAATAAGCAATGCTGATGTTACCAATGCAGGTGTGATTAAAGATACTAAATTCACAGGCACAAACATTAAAACTTTCACAAACGAAGGCACAATTCAAGCTCAACAAAATAATAATAATAAAGGAAGCTTGATTGTTACTGCGACAGATTTTACAAACAAAGGATTGATTGATATCCATAGCGGAGGAGGAGCTACTCTTTCAATCACAGCAGATACCTTCAAAAATGAAAATGGCACGATTAAAGTGACTAATAGCGATGACAAGGGATTAACAATCATTGCGAAAAAAGGATTTGACAACGTTGCTGGAATCATTGCAACAAGTGGAAATGGCTCTTCAATTGGCTCTATCACTCTACAAAACGCAGACGATCCAATAAAAGCGGATTTTACAGCTAGCAACTCTGGAACAATCCAAGTGAAGCAAATCCTAGTGAATAATACCATTGCATCTTTCACAAACTCTGGCTTAATCTCAGGTGGAGCAATTTCAGGTGGATCTCTTGGCGCAAATAATATGATAACTGCGGGCATTAAAACTTTCACAAATGAAGCAGATGGTGCAATCAAAAGCGTAACAATTGGCAAGGGTTTAACCATCTCTAGCTTTAGTAACGTAGGAAGCATTACAAGCTCTACACTCTCACTTGGCGACACTGCAAGGAATCCTTCTGCGACATTCTCAAACTCTGGCTTAATCAATAAAGGAACCATTGAAGTTAGTGGCGTGCTAACAACTTTTACAAACTCTGGAACAATCCGAGGCACTGAAATTAGTGGCGGAGGAAACATTCAAGAGTTAACAAACTCTGGCTCTATGGACTTTAAAGCAAGCAACATCCAAGTTGGAAAACTTAGCAACACTGCTGGTATCTTTACACTATCTGGCACTGGCACTTTAAATATCCAAGATGCTTTTGACAATGCAGAAGGTGCGCAACTAACAACTAATAGCGCTAATGGTGGTAAAGAAACCATTGATTTAGGTAATGCTCGATTAGCAAAAGCAGTTGTGTCTAAAACAACCTTTAACAACGAAGGAATTATTGCAGGCAATACTAAGCTTGAAATCACAACAAAGAATGGTTGGGCAAAAACCTTTACAAACTCTGGCTTGATTGAAAAAGTAACATTAACAAGTGGAAGCTCTACAAATGGTATTGTAACCTTCACAAACTCTGGAACAATTGATAATGCGACAATTACTACGAATTTTGTGAATTTCAATAACACAGAAAAAGGCTCCATTGAATTAGGTGAGAATTCAGTAATCAATCTTTTAGGTGCAGTGGATAAAACAGCAAGCTTTAACAATGCAGGAACAATTGCACTCAACGGATCTGCTATCAAAGTTTCTGAAGGCACAAAAGCAACCATTATCAACACAGGAACGATTGACTTAGGAATCAAGGCTGGCACTGGTGCGCATTTTGATGTAACAGATGCAAAAACACAAGATGCAATCGTGGTTAAAGAATGGCATTTGTCTAATCTTACAAGTGCAGATGTTTATAACAATAAATCAACTTCAGATGGCACGGATAAAATCATTGTCAAAGGATTTAATAATGGAGTAAATCAAAGTCTAAGATTTGAAAACGCTTCCATTGTGATTGATCCTACTAAGAATCCTAATATGGCAATAGGCGAAGCCTTTAGACTTGATCAAATCGTTGTTGATGAGAGTGGTGCTGCTGTGCAAGAGCTTAAAGGTGATGTTTATGATAAGGTTGCTGCTGCGCAAAAAGCAGGCACAACAGATCCAAGACTTGTAACCATTAATAGCGTAACTTCTACTGATCCTGTTTTTGTCGTTACTGGAGTGGATGCTTATAGCGGTAAGGAAAATAAAAAAGTAGGCGAGGAAGAAGGTGAAGGCAAAGTTGTTGCAGGAGATGGAATCATTGATAGCTTCCAAATCGGTGTGAATGCTGCTAATGGTGCTGGTGCGGTTGCAACACAAGGTGCAGTGAGCGCAAATATCACAAGAAGTGCATTTGTAGGTAGCGTTGTGGGCAATGCTGTGAATACTGCTTTAGCAACACTAGGCGGTGCTAGAGTGAGCTATAATGATGAGGATGTAGATTTTAGCAAGTTAGAAAAATATGCACAAGTTGGCTCTGATGTTACAGATAGAACTTACGCAAAAGATTCTACAATCTTTATAATGCCATATTACAGAAGCTCAAGCGTAGATTTACCAACAAATCAAAGCTTAGATGGCGACACTTATGGTTTAATCGGTGGAGTCCAAAAAGGTTTAGGCAATGCGGGCATTCTTGGCTTCTTCTTAGGCTATGAAAGGACAAGTGCTAGTGCTACAAATTTAGATCAAGACGATAACACATTCTTTGCTGGGGTGAACTACTACAAAACATTGGGTGGAACATCTACTTATGATTACTATGCAAAAGGAATGTTAAGATTCTCTAGCACATCAAGCGACATTACGCAAAAAATGATAAATGGCGACACAAAAAGAAGCCCGGACTCTACAAGCTATGGTGTAGAAGCAGGTGTTGGCGTGAATTTCTATCAAGATATCCACACTATCACTCCTGAAGTTGGCTTAAGCTTTGATAGAGTGAGCGTTGATGGTCTAAATAGCGCAGGCGTCCAATCTTTTGATAACGATATTAATCTCATTGTTGGTAAAGTAGGGCTAAATTGGTTAGCACAATTTACAGATACAGTTAGCACTAACTTTGGGGTAGGTATCAGATACAATTTCAAAGATTCCTTTGATGCAAGGGTAAAAATTAATGAAACAACATACAACACAAAAAGTGAGCTAGATAGTTTCTACTATTACTTAAATGCAGGTGTTAATTTCGCTCTTACACCAAATTGGGAATTATCATTCCTATACAATGGTGATTTCTCAAGCAACACAGCATCACATAGTGGATTTGTAAAATTAGGTTATTGGTGGTAAGAATCTTAGAGCTTAGGCTCTAGGATGCTTACTAAATGTATTGATTCATTATTTTCTCTATTATCTCCAATATCCCCAAGTTAGATTCTAACTTGGGGATTTTATTTTCTCCATTTTTCTTAATGCTAGACTAAAATTTGCTAAACACATTGTATCGCATTTGCTTGCTTTTGACTCCACTTAAGGCGGAGCGTTTTCTTTTAGATTCCATTTGTGAAAATTGATTCGTTTGCTTTTTATTTCACTTCACTTTCACTTATTGCTTAAAATTATTTGTAACACACGCCAAGTCTGTTGTGTTAAATTAGTAAAATGCGCTGGGGCTTCTCACTCCACTTAGTGTGATGGTGTTGTTTGGATTTTTAATTCTTTTGCTAGGAATTTTCCTGTGTGGCTACCTGTTTTTTTATGCCTTTTAGCAACTCTCTCTGGTGTGCCGCTATCTACCACTAAACCGCCTTTGCTCCCACCTTCTGGTCCAATATCTATGATAAAATCAGCATTTTTTATCATATCTAAATTGTGTTCAATCACAATCACGCTATTGCCTAAATCCGTCAAATGGTGCAACACACGCACAAGCCTATCCACATCGGCAAAATGTAAGCCTGTGGTTGGTTCATCTAAGATGTAAAGCGTTTTGCCTGTGTCTTTGCGACTAAGTTCTTTTGCAAGCTTAATTCTCTGGGCTTCTCCGCCACTTAGTGTAATGGCGTTTTGTCCTAGTGTGATATAACCTAAACCTACATCTTGAAGGGTTTTTAGTTTTTGGTAGATTTTTGGAATCTTAGCAAAAAACTCACAAGCTTCATCAACGCTTAAAGCAAGCACTTCAGCGATATTTTTGCCTTTATAAACAATTTCTAGGGTTTGTGCGTTATAGCGCGTGCCATTACACGCATCGCATTTGACTAAAATATCAGGCAGAAAGTGCATTTCTATCTTTATCTCCCCTTCACCCATACACTTTTCACAACGCCCACCCTTAACATTAAAGCTAAAGCGACTGATTCCATAATTTCTAATTTGCGCTTCCTTAGTTTGCGCAAAGATGTTTCTAATCTCATCCATTGCGCCTGTGTAAGTTGCTGGGTTTGAGCGCGGAGTGCGTCCTATTGGGCTTTGATCAAGGTAAATCACTTTATCTAGCTTTTCTAAGCCTAGAATTTCTACTCCATCTATTTTTTTAACCTTTTTGCTATGATTAAGTAGCTCTTGTGCGACTGGAAGTAGGGTTTGTAAAATTAAAGAGCTTTTGCCACTGCCACTTACACCTGTGATACAGACAAAATTTTTTAAAGGAATCTTCACACTTAGATTGTGGATATTGTTAATATTCACATTGCAAATTTCAATCCATTCTTCTTGCTTCCTTCGCACAAAATATTCAATCTTTTTTTCTCCATTTAAATATTGCGCGGTTTGTGTTTTACTCTTTAAAAGCTGTGTGAGATTCCCACTAAAAACAACTTCTCCGCCAAACTTTCCTGCTCCTGGTCCAATATCTACAATGAAATCGGCGTGTTCAATGGTTTCTTTATCGTGTTCTACAACGATGACGGAATTTCCTTTTTGTTGCAAGCTTCTTAGGGTTTTAATGAGCTTCAAGGTGTCTCTCTCGTGAAGTCCAATGCTAGGCTCATCTAACACATACATTACTCCTGTAAGTCCGCTACCAATTTGACTTGCGATTCTAATGCGCTGAGACTCCCCACCGCTAATGCTTCTTGCATCGCGCCCTAAGCTTAAATACCCTAAGCCCACATCATAAAGGAAGTATAAACGCTCGCAAATCTCTTTTAAAATCGGCTCTGCTATCATTTTTTCTTGTGTGTTTAAATGCGTGAAGTTTTTGGAGTTTGCAAAGAATCTATAGCATTCTTCAATGGGTAAATCTAGCAAATTTCCGATGTTTTTATTGCAGACTTTAACAGCTAGGCTTTGTGGAAGTAAGCGGTGTCCATTGCAGGATTCGCAAGTCTTCTCACTCATATAATCGCTTAAATCTTTATTATCCTTAAACATATCATAAGCAATGGCAATTACGCCTGCAAAAGGGCGTTTAAGCATTGTTCCCTTCCATTTAAATGCTAAGGCATCATTGCTGCCATAGAGAATAAGTTTTTTTGTGTGCTCTTCTAAGTCTTCAAATGTTGCTTTAGGGTTAATTGCATTTGCAAGGCAAAAGGAGCGGAATAGCTCGTTGTAGTAGCTTTTATTAAAGCCATAAAAGATTTTGATTCCACCTTCTGCTAAAGGAAGGTTTTTATCGAGCACTTTTTTTGTGTCAATGGTGTAGCGGATTCCTAAGCCATCGCATTTTGGGCAAGCACCTTTGGGGGAGTTAAACGAAAAGCTAAGGGGTTCTAGGGGAGTGAAAGAAACCTTGCAATCAAAGCAGGCTAAATGCTCGCTAAAATGGATAAGCTTAGACTTTTCTTCGCTTAGAATTTCAATTTCTACTTCTCCATAGGATTCCTTTAAGGCTTTTTCAATGGCTTCTGCGATTCTTTCTTTATTATCAGTTTTGACTACAATGCGATCAATCACAACTTTAATCGTGTGTTTTTTTGTTTTGGCAAGTTTGATTTCTTCGTCTAAGCGCACTAAAACACCATTGATTTGTGCCCGCACATAGCCTTTTTGACGCAAGGATTCTAATTTGTCTTGGAAACTTCCCTTTTTGTCGCGGATTATTGGAGATAGGATTAGAATTTTAGAATCCTCTTTGATTTTTAGCACTTCTGCAATAATATCGCTTGCGTGCATTTGGGAAATAGGCTTGCCACATAAATGGCAGTGTTGCACACCAATGCGTGCAAAGAGTAGGCGGAAGTAGTCATAAATCTCTGTGATTGTGCCAACGGTGGAGCGGGGATTTTTGCTTGTTGTTTTTTGATCAATAGCAATGGCAGGCGTTAAACCTTCAATTTTATCCACATCAGGTTTGCCAATCTTGTCTAAAAACTGCCTAGCATAGCTTGAAAGTGATTCTATGTAGCGGCGTTGCCCTTCTGCATAGAGTGTATCAAAGGCTAGCGTGCTTTTGCCGCTTCCACTAAGCCCCGTTAGCACAACAAGTTTATTTTTAGGAATGCTTAGGCTGATATTTTTAAGATTATTTTCTTTGGCATTTGTGATGATGATGTGGTTTAGCGGAGAGTCCGGAGAATTCAAAGTTAGCCTTTAAAGTAAAATAAACTGGCAATTATAACAAACTTAATAAGAAGTTAGTTAAACTTGCGATATAATTAGTAAAAATTTATTTTAAGGAAGTTTTTATGTTGCTTTTTACTCCGGGTCCAACACCTGTTCCAGAATTTGTCCGTGTAGCGATGAGTGAGCCTACCATTCACCACCGCACGCCTGAGTTTGAAGAGATTTTTGCTAAAACGCGTATATTATTAAAAGATGTGATTGGTTTGCCTGAAGTGCTAATGCTTGCAAGCTCTGGTAGTGGAGCAATGGAAGCTTGTGTAACTTCTTTGTGTGCAAAAAAACTCTTAAGCGTTAATAGCGGAAAGTTTGGGGAGAGATTTGGCAAGATTGCTAAGGCTTATGGGATTCCTAATGTTGAAATTAAGAATCCTTGGGATATTCCTGCAAGTTTAGAGCAAGTGATGGATGCGCTCAAAGCAAATCCGGATATTGATGCGTTTTGCATTCAAGTGTGTGAGAGTGCTGGGGGCTTAAGGCATTCTTATGAAGTGCTTGCAAGGGCGGTTAAAGAGCATAATCCTGAGATTATGGTCATCGTTGATGGGATTACTGCATTAGGGGTAGAAGAGCTAGATGTCAGTTGTGTAGATGCACTTATTGGTGGTTCGCAAAAGGCTTTTATGCTCCCTCCGGGACTTAGTCTTATTGGACTTAGTCAAAAAGCAGTGGAAAAAATCCAAGAGCGCGATGTGGGATTTTATTTTAATCTCAAAACAGAATTAAAAAATCAGGATAAAAACACAACAGCTTGGACTGCGCCAACAACTCTTATTATTGGGCTTTATGCGTTTTTAGAAAGAGCAAAAGAGATGGGCTATGCTACCATTTACCATCAAGTTAGGGCGCGCTCTATGGCGTGTGATGCTGCAATGGAGGGGATAGAGCTTAAGATTTATCCAACAATGCCAGCTTTAAGTATGACTTGTGTGCACCATACACAAAGCGATGCGCTTAGAAAAGTGCTAAAAGAGAATTATGGCGTTAATATTGCTGGTGGGCAGGATGATTTAAAGGGTAAGATTTTTAGGATTAATCATATGGGAATGATTCCTGTTAGTGAGATTTCGTGGGTTGTCAATGCGGTGGAATTAAGTCTGGATGTGCTTGGGATTCGTAAGTTTAATGGGCTTGCTAATCAAATTTTTGTAGAACAATATTTTAAAGTCTTAAAGTAATAGGAATGAAAATTTTAGTCACAGGAGTGGCGGGGTTTATTGGGGCGTTTCTTGCTAAGAAGTTGCTAGAGCGCGGAGATGAAGTTGTAGGGCTTGATTGCATTAATGCTTATTATGATGTTCGCCTTAAATATGGGCGTTTAGAAAATGCAGGGATTGCGCAAAATGCGATTGCCTATAATGCGTTGGCGCAGAGTGTAAAATATCCTAATTATCATTTTATTAAGTTAAACTTAGAAGATAAAGAGAATCTTTTTGAACTTTTTGAAAATGAGAAATTTGATAAAGTGTGTAATCTCGCTGCACAAGCGGGTGTGCGGTATTCTTTAGTGAATCCTTATGCGTATGTGGAAAGTAATATTGTGGGATTTGTGAATATCCTAGAAGCGTGCAGACACCATAATATCAAGCATTTAGCCTATGCGTCAAGCTCTTCTGTGTATGGATTAAATGAAAATATGCCCTTTAGTACAAGCGATAATGTGGATCATCCTATTAGTTTATATGCTGCTAGTAAAAAGAGTAATGAGTTGATGGCGCACACTTATTCTTATCTTTTTGGATTGCCCACAACAGGATTGCGCTTTTTTACGGCTTATGGTCCTTGGGGGCGTCCGGATATGGCGTTATTTTTATTCACAAAAGCGATTTTGGAAGGCAAGCCCATTGCTGTGTTTAATCACGGAGAAATGCTAAGGGATTTTACTTATATTGATGATATTATAGAAGGTGTTGTGCGTGTGATTGATAATCCTGCAGAGCCAAATGTGCATTGGAGCGGAAAGACTCCAACTCCCAATAGCTCTAAGGCTCCTTATAAAATCTATAACATTGGCAATAATAATCCCGTGCGACTAATGGATTTTATTGAAGCAATTGAAAAAGAGCTAGGCATAAAAGCGCGAAAAAATATGCTTCCACTTCAGCCTGGAGATGTGCTAGCAACTTATGCGGATGTTGATGATTTTGTGCATACACTAGGATATAAACCAAAGACTAGCATACAAGAAGGGATTAGAAATTTTGTGGCGTGGTATAGGGAGTTTTTTCAAGTTTAGGATTCCACTTCTAGGGTATTTTGCAAAGACTTCAGAATGAAGGCGAGTAACTAAAATTTCAAAAGGGGAAATGCAAGCATTTAAATTTTAAAAGCAATAAGGAGAGTTGGAATCTAAAATGCTAAATCTCTAAAAAGCTTTCTAAAAGTGTGTGGTGCAACACAGGTGTGAACTCTAAAATTTGGTAAGTTGCAGCATTGTTTTGTGCATAAGGGTCGTGCTTGAAGAATTCTTCTGCACATTCTTTAGAGTCAAATTTTCCAATGACGATTCCACCTGTTTTTGGGTTTTGTGGTCCGCTAGCTAGTAGATATCCGCTTTCATAGCCCTTGCTTAAAAATGCGCGATGCTGCGATAGGATTTCTTCAATAGCATTGAGCGGTTTTGTATAAGCGATTAAAATTACAAATAAATTTTTCATTCTCTGCCTTTGTTTAGGAATCACATTCCCTTTTTCGCTTCTTCTAGGCGTTCTTTTTCAGAAACATTTTGCGCTAAATTATCCCAGCGCAATTTTGCACCGCCTAGGATGTGGAAGTGTAAATAAGGAATCTCTTGTCCGCCGTCAATTCCTACATTGCTAACAATGCGATAACCACTTTTATCAAGCCCTAAGACTCTAGCAACTTCTTGGATAAAACTTGTTAATCCTGCCATTTCTTGTGGGTTTAGCTCTTGAAAATCTTTTGCAAATTTTTTGGGGATTGCTAAAACATGGATGGGAGCTTTTGGTGCAATGTCGTGGAATGCTAAAAAATCATCGTTTTCTAACACTTTATTGCAGGGGAGTTCGCCTTTAAGAATTTTCTCAAATACACTCATTGTTTTGCCTTTTTTATGGATTAGAATTTTCTGTAATTTTACCGAAATATTAAGCAAAGTAAAAATATTTTTTAATACAATCTCATTATTATTTTGTGAGCAGGAAAACAATGGAAGCTATATTTTCTAAGATTAATAATGCGCAAACCACAGCAGAGCTAGAAGAAATCCGCATTGCAGTAATGGGGAAGAAGGGTAGTTTAACGGCGAAATTTGCGGAGCTTAAAACTTGCGATGCAGAAACTAAAAAGGCACTTGCAAAAGAGTTAAATGCCTTAAAAATGCGTTTTGAAAAAGCTTTAGCAGAGAGAAAAGAAATCTTAAGCTTAAAAGAATTAGAAGCAAAATTAAGTGCTGAAAAAATAGATGTCTCACTTTTTAGCTCTAGCAGTTTAAAGGGCGCAAATCACCCTGTAATGCTGATGTTAGATAGAATCGTAGAATATTTTGTGGGAATGAATTTTGCTCTTGAAATGGGTCCTTTGGTAGAGGATGATTTTCATAATTTTGAAGCTTTAAATCTGCCAAAATACCATCCCGCAAGGGATATGCAAGATACCTTTTATTTGAAAGATGGGAAGCTTTTGCGCACTCACACTTCGCCTGTGCAGATTCGCACAATGGAATCCCAAATTCCACCTATCCGTATGATTTGCCCGGGGAATGTGTTTAGATGTGATTATGACTTAACGCATACGCCGATGTTTCATCAAGTAGAAGGGCTTGTGGTGGAGAAGGGTAAGGATTCTGTGAGTTTTGCGCATTTGAAATTTATTTTAGAGGACTTTTTGCAATATATGTTTGGTGCAGTTAAAGTGCGATTCCGCTCTAGCTTTTTTCCTTTTACAGAGCCTAGTGCAGAAGTGGATATGAGTTGTATTTTTTGCAAAGGGGAGGGTTGTCGTGTGTGCTCGCACACAGGGTGGCTAGAAGTGCTTGGATGTGGTGTTGTGGATGCGAATGTTTTTAAGGCGGTGGGTTATGAAGATGTTAGTGGCTATGCCTTTGGGCTAGGCGTGGAGCGTTTTGCGATGCTTGCGTATAATGTGCCGGATTTAAGGGCATTTTTTGAGAGTGATTTAAGAATTTTGGAGCAATTTAAATGATTTTTACGCGCAATAGTTTAAGCCAAATTTTGTCATTAGAGAATATCACTGATGCAATGCTATGTAGCACTTTAAACAAGATTGGATTAGAGGTGGAATCTTTTTGTGTGAGGGTTGCGCCAAAGCGAGTTGTTGTGGGGAAGATTTTGGAATGTCAAAAGCATCCGGATGCAACAAAGCTCAATGTTGCGCAAGTGGCAATTGGTGGCAAAGAGGGGGCGTATGCAATGCGTCAAATTGTGTGCGGTGCGCAAAATGCAAGAGAGGGTATTTATGTAGCAGTTGCGCTTGAAGGGGCAGAACTTCCTGATATTACTATTAAAAAGGCGATGCTTAGAGGGGTGGAGAGTTGTGGAATGCTCTGCTCCACAACAGAGCTTGGATTCCCAAAGGTAAATGATGGAATCGTAGAATTAGATTCTAGTATTGGAGAGTTGGTTATTGGTAAGGAACTTAGCGAATACCCTGTGTTTAATGATGCAGTCTATGAGATTTCCATTACGCCAAATCGTGGGGATTGTATGAGTTTAATGGGAGTTGCTAGGGATTTAAGTGTGGCATTTGAACTTGAGCTAAAACCGCTTAATCCGTCAAAGGTTTCTGAAAATGCTCCGGGGATTGGGCGTGTGTTACAAATTGTAGCAAATGATAAGCACGATGCGTCTTTACTCTTTCAAGCAATGGAGACTAAGCCTAGTGTGTTGCCTTTGTGTGTGAATTTGTTTTTAGCGTATAATGGAATCTTAGAAAATGCTTGGTTAAAAGATGCAATCAATTTTAGCACGCTTTTTAGCGGAGTCATTTTAAATGCTTATCCGCAGAGTTTTTGTCAGCTTGATGGACAAAAAGTTATTTTGACACTCAAAAAAGATGCGCAGGGGTTTGAGAGCATTTACCACGAAAATGAAAAGTTATCTACTATTGGTGTGGATCTTTGCACTTATGCAAGCAAAGAATCTTTTGTGAAGGAAAAAGAATTTATTGTGCTTGAGGCAAGTTATATTCCTCCGGAAATTATTGCGCAAAAAGCAATGGAGACAAAGGTAAAAGTGGATGTTAAGGTATTCCAGCGCACATCTAGGGGGAGCTCTCCGGATTTAGCAGCGGGGCTTTCTGTGCTATCAAGTTTGCTTTTAGGAGAAGAGGGAGTTTTATACACAGATGCACAAGAGCTTATTGAGGTGCAACCAAAAAATCCCATTACTATTGATTTGGAGTTAATGGCGCATATTATTGGTGTGCGTTTGGAAAAATTAAAAGTGGTAAATATTTTAAAGGGGCTTGGCTTTGGAGTGGAGATTTCAAGTGATGAAAATTTTATCATTGCAAAACCTCCCTTGTTTCGTCACGATATTGTGGGGCTACAAGATGTGGCTGAGGAGGTTATTCGTTTTTATGGAATTGATAATGTGCCTAGTGTGCCGCTTGTGTTTGCGCAAAATTTTCAAAGCAATACTGCTTCAAGGGAATATTATTTTAGGAGAAAAATCGCACAAAAAGCTATTGGTGCAGGATTTAATGAGGCGTTACATTTTGTGTTTGAGGATAGGGAGAAGCTTCAGGGTTATGGATTTGCAGTGTTAGATGATGCGCTAGATTTGCTAAATCCTATTACACAGGATTTAAACACTTTGCGTAGCACGCTTTTGCTTGGGCTTTTGAGGGCAGTTGAACGCAATTGTAAGAATGGTTTTAATGCAGTGAGTCTTTTTGAAATGGGTGCCGTGTATGATAAGAAGCGCAAAGAGGGGATGCGTTTAGCATTTGTCCAAAGTGGATTGCTTTGTGAGGAGCGTTTTCCTAATGCAAAGGGCGTGAAGGGAAGCTATTTTGGGTTTTGCGATAGAATTGCGTGCGTGATTGGAGGATTTAGTTTAGAGCCATTGGAATCCAAAATTAAGCTATTCCATAGTGGGCAATGTGCAAAGATGATCCAAAATGGCAAGGAAATAGGGCTAATTGCAACATTGCATCCGCAAGTTGCTAGTGAGTTTGGTTTAGAGGAAACTTATCTTTGTGAGTTAAATATGGAATCACTAAGGGAAGAGATTCCGCAAGTGCAGATGTATTCAAAGTTTCAAAAAACACAGAGAGATTTAAGTGTGGTTTTGGATAAAAGCATTCCTTATTATAAAGTTAGAAGTTGTATTGAAGGCTTAAAAGTGCCTAGTGTAGTGGGGTTTTATCCGTTAGATCTTTATCAAGATTCCACATTGCAGGATAGGATTAGCTTAACAATTCGCTTCACCTTGCAGTCTAGTGTTAAAACTTTAGAGGAAAAAGATATTAATGCGGCAATGGAAATTGTGCTAGAGGGGCTTAAAAAAGCTTTTGGGGCGGAATTACGATGCAGTTAGAAGTCAGCAAAACACAAGGATTTAAACTTGATACAGATAAAATCGCATCGGATAAATCCCTATCGCATCGTTGTGCGATGTTTGCATTTCTTAGTGATAAGCCTAGTTTTGTAAGAAATTATTTAGAGGGTGAGGATACGCTAGACACGCTAGAGATTGCTAAAAAATTAGGCTTAAAGGTTGAAAAACACGGTGGGGGATTGTTGCTAACACCGCCAAAACATATTCAAGAGCCTAATACGATTCTATATTGTGGTAATGCAGGGACAGCAATGCGTTTGTATCTTGGACTTTTAAGTGCGCAGAGTGGAATCTTTATTTTAAGTGGGGATGTGTATCTTAATAAACGCCCTATGAAGCGAGTTGTTGAACCTTTAAGAAGCATTGGCGCGGAGATATTAGGCAGGAGTGAAGGGGAGTTTGCGCCTTTGGTGATCAAGGGGAATCCTAAGTTGGAATCCTTTTTTTACACGAGTAAGATTCCAAGTGCACAAGTGAAGTCTGCAATGCTTTTGAGTGCGCTTTTTGCTAAGGGAGAGAGTGTTTATAGAGAGCCTGAGTTAAGCCGTGATCATAGTGAGAAAATGTTAAGGGGAATGGGGGCGGAGATAGAATCTAAAGTAGAAGCAAATGGTGCAGTGGAGATTAGAATACAGCCCTTAAGAAATAGATTAAATCCATTAAATTTAGAGATTCCAGCCGATCCTTCTAGCGCATTTTTCTTTGCAGTAGCAGTTGCAATTACACCAAATGCTAGTGGAATTTTGCGCAATGTGTTGTTAAATAAAACGCGCATTGAAGCCTTTAGGGTGCTTGAAAAAATGGGCGTTGGGATAGTTTATAAAGAGGTTTCAAAAACTTATGAAAGCATAGGAGAGATTATCATTAATGCACCAAAAACTCTGCAAGCTGTGGAATTAAACGAGAAGATTGCGTGGCTTATTGATGAGATTCCAGCACTTGCTATTGCAATGGCTTGTGCAAAGGGAGAGAGTGTGGTAAGAAATGCAAAAGAATTGCGTGTAAAAGAGACGGATAGAATTAAAGCTGTGGTAGAGAATCTTAGGCTTTGTGGAATTCAAGCGCAAGAATTGGATGATGGATTCTGTGTTGTAGGTGGGGAGCTTAAGAGGGCTTGTGTGGAGAGCTTTGGTGATCATAGGATTGCGATGAGTTTTGCAATTGCGGGATTAAGGAGTGGAATGGAGATTAAGAATGCGGAGTGCATTAATGTTTCTTTTCCAAATTTTTTAGAGATTTTAGATACAATGACAAGAATTTGTCAAAAAGGGTAAGCGTGGAAGTAAAATTAGCAAAAAATTATGGATTTTGTTTTGGCGTGAAGCGCGCTATTGAATTGGCGCAAAAAAAACCCAATGGCATAACTTTAGGACCTTTAATCCATAATGCAAAAGAGATTAATCGCTTAAAAGAGAAATTTAATGTTGTTGTCAATGAAAACATTCAAGCAATTCCACAAGATGCAGAAGTGATTATTCGCACACACGGAATCCCAAAGCAAGATTTACAAAAGCTTAAGGAAAAAACAAAAAATATCACGGATGCAACTTGTCCTTATGTTACAAAACCACAAAAAATTTGTGAGGATATGAGTGCTAAGGGCTATCAGATTGTGATTTTTGGGGATATGAAACATCCAGAGGTTAAAGGTGTGATGAGCTATTGTGCTGATGAACCATTGGTGGTAGAAGATTTAGAATCGCTAAAAAAGGCTAAATTGCGCGATAGAGTTGCCCTAGTTTCACAAACGACAAAAAATATCAATTTATTTTTAGAAATTGCCAATTATCTGATTAGCCATTGTTCAGAATGTAGAGTGTTTAATACGATTTGTAATGCGACATTTGATAATCAAGATTCTGCTAGAAATTTAGCAAAAGAAGTTGATGTGATGGTGATTGTTGGCGGTAAAAATTCATCAAACACGAAGCAGCTTTATAATATTTCTAAGGAATATTGTAGGGATTGTTATTTGATAGAGGATTTTTTAGAATTGGATTTTAAATGGTTTATTGGTAAGCAATTGTGTGGAGTTACTGCTGGTGCTTCCACTCCTAATTGGATTATTGATAAAGTTGTCAATACGATTAAAGCTCTCTAAATTTTATACTTTTAAAAGGGTAGATTGATTAGAATTTCAAAATTTATTTTTTAAAGGGCATAGATGGCTGTTGTAGGAATTAATACAGAAGAGTTAGAAAAGATTGTGATTGATGAGAATGAGGATTTCGCATCAATGTTTGAACAATTTGAGAAAAAAGAGAATGAGCGTATTTCTGAGGGAAATATTGTTGCCATTGAGAATAATCAAGTCATTATTGCTGTTCCGGGTGAAAAGAAAGAGGGGATTGTAGTGCTTGATGAAATTTTAGATGCGCAAGGGAATTTGCTGTTTAAAGTGGGCGATACTCTGCCAATTGTGATTACAGGCAGACGCAATGAGCAGCCCATTGTTTCTTATAAAAAAGCGATTCGCAGGGAGAAAATGCGCCAATACATTCAAAGTTTGAGTGGTGCATATAAAGATAAAATTGTAGAAGGCGTTGTTGTGAAACGCAATAAAGGTGGATATGTTGTTGATGGTGGTGGTATAGAATTTTTTATGCCAAAATTTGCTGCTGCGTTTAAAGAGGGCAGTAAGGTTGAGGGTAAGAAAATTAAAGCTTGTATTCTTAATGTTAAGCCTGAGGAGGATAGCATTGTGATTTCCCGTAAGCGTTTATTTGAGCTTGAAAATACGGCGAAAAAAGATACTTTGGATAATCTCTTAAAAGAAGAGGGTGTCCTAGAAGGTAAAGTGAAGAAAATCACAAGTTTTGGAATGTTTGTTGATGTTAATGGCGTGGAAGGTTTGGTGCATTATACGGAAATTAGCTATAAAGGACCTGTTAATCCTTCTAAACTCTACAAAGAAGAGGATATAGTGCCCATTAAGATTCTAAACTACGACAAAGAAAAGCGCCGTTTAGCTCTTTCTATTAAAGCAACAACAGAAGATCCCTGGAAGGAAGTTGAAAACGAGCTTGAGGTGGGCGATGCGATTAAAGTTATAGTTAGCAATATTGAACCTTATGGTGTGTTTGTGGATTTAGGAAATGATATTGAAGGGTTTTTGCATATTTCTGAAATTTCTTGGAATAAAAACATTCAAAACCCAGAGGAGTTTTTAAAAGTTGGGCAAGAAATTGATGTCGAAGTCATTGAGATTGATTCAAAAGAGCGTCGTTTAAGGGTGTCCTTAAAGAAGCTTTTGGATAAGCCATTTGAGCAATTTGTAAAAAAACATAAAGAGGGTGAAGTTTTAGAAGGTGTTGTTGCGACTTTAACAGATTTTGGCGCATTTGTGAAGCTTGATGGCATTGATGGTTTATTACACAATGAAGATGCGTATTGGAATAAAAACGAAAAATGCAAGGATTTAATGAAAATTGGCGAAAGTGTTGAGGTAAAAATTGCTAAAATTGATCGTCAAAAAGAGCGCATTTCTTTAACGCGCAAAGGATTAATTGCATCTCCTGTTGATGAGTTTGCAAAAAAATATTCATTGGATGACGCTGTAACTGGGATTGTTAGAGATGTGAAAGATTTTGGTGTATTTATTAAAATTGATAATGAAATGGATGCGTTAATCCGTAATGAAGATTTAATCCCCCTTAAAAAAGAAGAAATTAAAACTGGCGATAAAATTGATGGTGTGATTTCTTTAATTGATGCGCCAAATAATAGAATCCGTGTTTCTGTGCGTCGTTTAGAGAGACAAAAAGAAAAGACAAATCTTAAAAATTTCAACGATAATGCAAGCGATAAGATGACATTAGGGGATATTATTAAGGATCAAATTTCTTAGAGCTTAGGAGTTATTTGTGCAAGTAAGGTTGTTAATTGGCATTTTTTCAATCTTTACTTGTTTGTTATTGTTTGTTTTAATGCGTAACTATATTGGTGCGATAAATATCTATGAACTTCCAGAAATTAGTCCTTATGAGCTTGCAAAACCTAGTGATTTACAGCACGCCCATTCACCTGATTGGCTAGATCGTTTGTCTAGTCAGAGTGAGAGAGAGTTTATTTATCCTACTTCTGAATTACAAGTGAAGCTTTTGTATGCAAATAATGCAAAAAAGAGTATAAAAGAAGTCTTTAGGGTTTCAGTGGGCGTGATTAACGATTATCAGTTTTTTTGCATTAATCAGGTTTTTGGAGCACATAATATTGAATATTCTTATTATAAAATCGGTGAAAACATTTGGCTAGTTGTTGCTACGGAGGATGAAAATTATTTGCGCAGTGTTTTAGATAAACTTAAGCATTACGCAATTGATTATACTTTATCTAAAACCTAAGAAACGGAGGAGTTAATGTCAAAATATACAATTATCGTTTGTGATCCTATCCATCAGAGTGGCTTGGATTTATTAGCAAGAGATTCTGAAGTTACGCTGTTAAATTTAGCAGATTTGCCAAAAGATGCGCTTAAGAAGGAATTGCATAAGGCAGATGTTGCAATCACTAGAAGCTCTACTGATGTAGATGTTAGCTTTTTGGATTCCGCTTCTAAGTTGCGCGCTGTTGTGCGTGCTGGTGTTGGTGTGGATAATGTAGATATTGAAAACTCTAGCAAAAGAGGTGTTGTGGTGATGAATGTGCCAACAGCAAATACCATTGCCGCTGTGGAGCTAACTTGTGCGCATATTTTAAGTGCGATTCGCAATCTTCCTGATGCTAATGCGCAGTTAAAGGCAGAGCGCAAATGGAAGCGTGAGGACTGGTATGGCACAGAGCTTAAGGATAAAAAGCTAGGAATTATTGGTTTTGGGAATATTGGAAGCCGTGTTGGAAAGCGTATGAAGGCTTTTGAAATGGAAGTGATGGCTTATGATCCTTATATCAATCCTACAAAGGCAACAGATGTTGGGATTAAATACACAAGGAATTTTGATGACATTTTAAAATGCGATATTATCACAATCCACACGCCAAAAAATAAAGAAACCATCAATATCATTGACGCGCCACAGATTGCAAAAATGAAAGAGGGCGTGATTTTGATTAATTGTGCGCGTGGTGGATTGTATAATGAAGATGCACTCTATGCAGCATTGGAATCTGGAAAAGTGCGATGGGCTGGGATTGATGTTTTCACAAAAGAACCCGGCACGAGTAATAAACTTTTGGATTTAAAGAATATTTATGTTACACCACACATTGGAGCAAATACGCTAGAATCCCAAGAGAAAATCGCAATCCAAGCAGCTGAAGCAGCATTAGAAGCAGCGCGAGGTTCAAGTTTTCCTAATGCGCTAAATTTGCCCATTAAAGAAAATGAATTGCCAAGCTTTATGCATGCCTATTTAGAGCTTGTGCAAAAAATGGCATTTTTTGCAATTCAGGTAAATAAAGATGCAGTGCGCTCTATCACGCTAGAAGCAGAAGGTGAGATTAAAGAATATCTTGCATCGCTGTCAACCTTTGCGCTTGTTGGAATCTTAAATGCAACAGTTGGCGATAAAGTGAATTATGTCAATGCTCCCTATGTGGCACAAGAGAGAGGGATTGAAGTGGAGCTTGTAGGTAGGGAGTCTCAGGGTGTTTATAAGAATAGAATTAAACTCACTCTTCTTACACAGAAGGGAACATTTAGTGTAAGCGGAGCAGTGTTTAATGAGGATACACCAAAAATTGTGAATATTAATAACTTTGCTCTTGATATTGCGCCAAAAGGCAAAATGATTCTTTTTAGAAATGATGATACACCGGGTGTTATAGGCTTTGTTGGGACGACTTTAGCAAAGCATAACATTAACATTGCAGACTTCCGATTGGGGCGTTATGGTAGGGAGGCGTTAGCGTTAATCATTGTTGATGATGCAGTTTCTCAAAGTGTGCTTGATGAGCTTTCTAGTTTGGAGGCTTGTATTTCTATCAAATATGCTGTTTTATAGCTTCCATAAGCCCTTTTTGGGTTTGTATCCTTCTAATTTCAATAATTCTATCTTTTTTTGGATTCCGCTTGCATAGCCATTGATTGCACCATTTGCGCTAATGACTCTGTGGCAGGGGATGAGGATTGCGATGGGATTGTGGTGGTTTGCACTTCCAATGGCGCGTGCGGATTTTGGGTTACCTATGATGTCTGCGATTTTTCCATAACTCAAAGTCTCTCCATAAGGAATTGTGCATAAAATTTTCCAAACACTTTTTTGAAATGCTGTTCCTTTTGGGTTTAGTGGCAGTGTAAAAACTTGGCGTTTTTGAGTTAAATATTCTTTAAGTTGTGAAAAAGTAGCAAGCGTTAAAGGGCTTTGCTTATGTGATTGGAGATAAAGTTGTGAAATATTTTGTCTAAAGCGCACTTCTAAAATTTCCTCTCCGTTATCCATTACCAAAATTTCCCCTAAGGGAGAATTTTGGATTCCAACATATTGCGTCATTTAAACCAATTTTTAATCTTATCCATTAAGCCTTCGTGGCAGGCAATGGGCTTAGAGTCTTCATACCCAAAGGATTTGTGGAGTTCTGTAAGAAGTGTGCGTTGATTTTCCTCTAGTTTTTCTGGATAAACAATATTTACAACTGCGATGAAATTTCCTCTTTTATCCCTATTAACACTTTTAACTCCTTCTCCGTAAAACACAAATTGCTGCTTGTCTTTTACGCCAATTGGGATTTTTAGTTCTAATTCTTTTGTGAGTGCTGGAATTTTAATGTTTCCACCAAGCATTACAAGAGTAAAAAACACGGGCACCTCTAGGTAGATGTCATTGTGGTGGCGGATAAAATGTGCATCCTCTTTGGCAAAAATCTCCACATATAAATCCCCACGCGTGCCATCTGGCATTTTATTTCCACGCCCTTGCACACGCATTTGATTGTTGCTATCTATGCCTTCTGGAATATTGATTTCAAATCTTTCTTTTTCATTTTGATACCCCTTACTAGAGCATTTAGGGCATTTCTCCGCTGCCATTTCTCCGCTGCCATAGCATTTAGAACAAGTTTGTGCAAAGGTCATAAAACCTTGTGAAAATGTTTCTCTACCGCTTCCCTTACAAGTGCTACAAGTTGTGATTTTGCCATCTTTTGCGCCTGTGCCTTTGCATTCTTGACAAGCACTTTTATAAGGGATTTCAATTTCTTTTTTGCATCCAAAAACGGCTTCTTCAAAACTGATTTCAAGCTCTATTGCTAAATCGCGCGGATATTTTTCATTCCTTTTTTGCCTTGAAGTCCTACTAGATCTGCTAAAGCCACCAAAAACAGAGTTAAAAATATCAAAAATACTGCCTTCTATGTCACTAAATCCAAAACCACTAGATTCTAAGCCTTTTTTGCCATAAGCGTCGTAGATTTGGCGTTTTTCTTTATCGCTTAAGACTTGGTAGGCTTCATTGATTTTTTTGAACATCTCTTCGGCATTTTTATCCCCTGGGTTTCTATCAGGGTGGTATTTGAGTGCCATTTTGCGATAGGCTTTTTTGACTTCTTCGCCACTTGCTGTGCGTTGAACTTCTAAGACTTCATAATAATCAAATTCTTCCAAAACAACTCCTAAATATTGCAAAATAAAATAGGGCATATTGTAGCGCAATAAAGTTTTATAAGGAGTTAAATTCGCTTAAGTGCGTGCTGTAATTTATAGATTTTTAATCCTAATTTATTTATAATTATTGCTGATTATGATATTTTTGGTAGAAGTTGTATGAAGTCTTATCCTGAAAATTTTGCAAAACTTGTGGAATCCTTAGAGAAAATTCCAAGCATTGGGCGAAAGTCTGCAATGCGTTTAGCCTACTTTTTAGCATTTGAAGATAAGTTTAGTGCCTTGCAGGTTGCACACAATATAGAACGCTGCGTCCAAGAGTTGCGCACTTGTGAGGAGTGTGGAGGAATTACAAATCAGCTAGTTTGTGGGATTTGTTTAGATGCTACACGCAATAATGGTGAGCTTTGCATTGTGGCAAATCCTAGAGAAATATTTTTGTTAGAAGAAAGCGGAGAGTTTTTAGGAAAGTATTTTGTGCTTGATAGCCTTGAAAAGTTGGATTTAGAAAAATTAGAGAAGAGTATTGTGAAATTTAGAATCAAAGAGATTATTTTTGCTTTTAGTCCATCGCTTGGAAGTGATAGTGTGATGTTATATTTGGAGGATAAGCTAGAGCATTTTGGATTACATTTTACAAAAATTGCACAAGGGATTCCCACAGGAGTGAGTTTAGAAAATGTGGATCAACTCTCCATCATTCGTGCTTTGCAGGCACGCATTAAGATTTAAAGGGATAAGATGTTAGAAATTATTAATAACTTAAATGGGTACATCGTTGTTGTGGGTGTTATTTTATTTTTAAGTGTATATGCAAGCAAAATTTCTGAAAAAATTGGACTTCCCTTATTATTGATTTTCTTAATTTTAGGAATGCTTTTAGGAAGTGATGGGATTGCAGGAATTGACTTTGACAACACACTTTTAGCTCAAGCAGTAGGTTCAATTGCGCTGATTTTTATTTTATATAGCGGAGGATTAGACACACATTGGGAACAAATTAAACCTGTGATGGTGAGCGGAATTATGCTCGCAACACTTGGAGTTTTAGCAACTGCATTGGTGTTGGCAGGATTTTTTTATTTCATATGGAATGTAACATTATTAGAAGCATTATTGCTTGGCTCTATTGTGTCCTCAACAGATGCAGCGGCTGTTTTTATGATTTTACGCTCACAAAAAATAAGACTAAAGCATAATATCAAGCCACTTTTAGAATTGGAATCAGGGAGCAATGATCCTATGGCAATTTTCTTAACCATTACGGTGTTGCAACTTATTATTATGCAAGATAGCACATCGCCTTGGGAATGGGTTGTGCAATTTGTAGCGCAATTTGCCATTGGAGGCGCACTTGGACTTTTTTGTGGATATATGTTTCCAAAAATCTGCACAAAGGCAAACATTTCTCAACCCGGACTTTATCCATTAATCAGCATTGCATGGCTTTTTATGATATTTGGACTCTCTGCCTTGCTTGGAGGGAATGGATATTTAAGTGTGTATATTGCAGGGATTATGATAAATAAATTTGCATTTCCTTATAAGTCTCATATCATTGCATTCCACGATGCTATTGCGTGGATGATGCAAATTACAGTGTTTTTAGTGCTTGGATTGCTTGTGTTTCCCTCACAATTACCTGAAGTTGCCTTACAAGCCTTAGCACTTGTGTTTGTGCTAATGTTTATTGCGCGTCCATTGGGAGTTTTTACATCTTTAATAACAAGCCGATACAACAATAAAGAAAAACTCTTCATTTCTTGGGTAGGTTTGCGTGGAGCTGTGCCAATTATCTTAGCAACCTATCCTTTTGTGTATCGTTTAGAACAAGCACAATTCATCTTCAATGTGGTGTTTTTTATGGTGTTTATTTCTGTATTGGTGCAAGGAATGACTTTAGGCTTTGCAGCAAGGACTTTAGGTATTGTTGAAAATGAAAATATAGAATCCAAAGAAGATTCTTAAAGATTATCCTTAAAAATAAATGCACTAGGTTCCTCTGCTATGAAATCATAGCCTAGCAAGGCAATGCGGCGTGCGTGGAGTAAAATGCGATTTGCAGGCTTTGCTCCATAGAGAGTATCGCCAATGATTGGGTGCTTGATATGGGCTAGATGGGCACGGATTTGATGGGTTTTGCCTGTTTTTATCTCTATGTCTAGTTTTGTTTTCTTGCCAGAGATTTCAAGGGGAGTGATGTGTGTGATTGCCTTTTGTCCCGTGTTTGTCTTGCTAACACTTACCTTTGCAGAGTTGCCTTTTTTGATGATTAAGGGGGCTGTGATTTCGCATTCTTCCTCTAATATTCCTTCTACAATGGCTGTGTATTGCTTTAAGACTTGGAGTTGTTTGAATGCTTCTTTTGCGCGCAAATGAAAAGGGCTATTTTCTTTAACAAGCAATAAGATTCCGCTTGTTTCTTTATCTAGGCGGTGTAAAAGTGTCCATTGTGGATAGTTTTTAGCAACTTCTTCGCTTGTAAGAAAGGCGGGTTTTTCAAGGGCTAAAATGTTTGTGTCTTGAAAAATCTCTTGAATGTTTTGGATTTGTTGAATACTAAAGTGTGCGTTTGGGGAGAGTAGCCCTCTTGCAAGTAGAATCTTTTTGCCCTTGATACTCACTAATCCCCTATCAATTAGGGCTTTAGCTGCGTTGTTGGAGATGTTTTCTTGTAAGGCTAGAAGTTTATAGGCTTTTTGTGCGTTTTTAGGGAGTTTTAGGGGTGGTGTAAGGTTGTCTTTTTTTGTTTGTGATGGCTTTTTAAAAAAGCTGGAATCTTTTTTGTAGTTTTTTGTAGTTTTTGAGAATTTGTTGGGATTCATTTGGGTTCCTTTAAGGTTTGAATGATTTTTGTAAGATCTAGTTTTTGCGTGATATAAGAGTTTTCTAGCGGAGTTTGTAGAATTTCTGTGAGCGATTCTATCTTACAAATGACACAATTTTTGACACTTAAAAAGAGTGTTTGTTGATTAAAGATATAAGGACCGCTGATTAATTTTGTGTGAAAGTAGGCAGGTTCAATGGGATTGTGTCCGCCGATGTTTGGCAAAAAACTTCCACCTAGAATAACAGCATCTGCGATTGCATAGAGATTATTAAGCTCTCCTAAAGAATCTAATAAAATAAAGGGGGCATTGAGTGCGTTTTGTATGCCTTGTGCAGATGTTTTGACTAAAGGCGGGAGATGATTATCTTTTAAGATGGCATTGAGTGTTTGTTCCACTTCTAAAAAGCGCTCTGGGTGGCGTGGAGCAAAGAGAAAATGCGGTGTATTGTGCGTAAGATTTTGTGGAGTTGGAATCGTTTTTTTAAAAAAAGATTCCAAAATACTTTGTAAAATCAATGTTTCCTCGCTTTGGTTATTTTTGCTATGTGTGCTAGCGATAATCCATAAGGGAGCATTAGGGGGAGTGTAATGCGTGCTAACTTGTGGAATCTCAGCAAGTTTAAGATTGCCATAAACTTCTACATTTTGCGCCCCTAGGGATTCTAGGCGTTCTTTATCCCTTTGACTTTGGGAGAATATTTTGTGGAGATAGCTAAAAAGTTTTGCATAAAAAAAGCGGAATCGTAAATAGCGCGGATAGGAGCGTGTAGAGATTCTAGCATTGATTAAGAGTGTTTTGCCTCCTTTAGAGTGTGTGTAAAAGAGTGGCATTAGCCAAAGTTCTGCTTCTGTTAGGGTTAGGGAGATGATTGTCTTGTTTTTTAACCAAAAGGGAATGAAGCTTTCAAAGGGTAAATAAGCAATAGTGCAGTTTGGATAGAGTGTTTTAGCAAGCGTAAAGCCTGTTTGGGTGGTGGTGGTGAGTAAAATTTTTGTTGGATGTTTAAGGTTATTTTGTAATGTGTTAATGATGCTTTGAAGGGATTTTACTTCACCAAAGGAGCAGGCGTGCAACCAATAATATTGACCTTTTGGTAATGGGGTGGGAATAAAAAAACGCTTTTTTAAGGAAACTTTGTATTTTGGTTTAAAGCTTAGAAAAAATAAAAAGGGCAGGGCGCAAAGATGCACCATACACATTAAGAGATAATAGCCATAAACCATACATCAAGGATTAATTTTCGTTATAAAGGATTCTGCCGCAATGTGGGCAAGTGGTGATGTCATCAGAGCGGATAACATCGGAGTAGATTTTATCGTTTAAGCGGATAAAACAGCCTCCACAAGCTTGGCGTGTTACAGGCACAACGCTTGTATTTTTTGCCCATTTGCGGATTTTTTCATAAAAAGAGATGATTTTTTGGTCCATTTTGCTAATTAATGCTTCTTTTTGGGTAAAGATTTTTTTTTGTTCGTTTTTGACTTTTTGCACTTCTCCTTCTACTTTTTGTGCAATCTCTTTTTTATCTTCCTTTAATGCTTTAATGCTATGCTCTAGTTCTTTTAAAGCCTCTTTTTTGTTGTTTAAGATTCCATTTAAGCGTGCAATTTCTTCGTTAGCAAAGGTGATTTGTTCTTTTGCTAATTCTTCTTCTAGGCTTAGGGCTTTGCTTTCTTTTTCTGTTTTGATGAGTTTTGTTTTGTTAGCAATTTCTTCAAGTTTTAATGACAAATCTTCTAAATGGTTTTCATTTTTTTGAATGGACAGCGCAATGTCGTTAGAAGTTGTGTTTAACTCTTCTTCTTGGTGGTTTAATTTTGCTTCTTCTTCCTCTATTGCACTTAATTCTTTTTTTGCTTCTTTAATGCGTGGTTCAAAAGAATCAATTTCTTTATCAAGATTTGCAATCTCTATTAATTGGCTTAAATGCTTATTCATTAAACAGCTCCAAAGGTTAAATTATTTTTAGATAAAACTAAAGGGATTTTGTGAAGGCAAAATTATAGCTTTATAGCCATAATTTGTCAAAATTGGGGATAGAATTTCCCCAAAATAGCACTCTAATTCATAATGTCCGCAATCAATGATGTTAATCCCTAATGCCTGTGCTTCCATCGCTTCGTGGTATTTTACATCTCCTGTAATAAGACAATCCATTGCCTTAAGTTCTCTTACAAAACTCCCACCACTTCCTGTAACTAAGGCAACTCTTTGTGGGGTTTTAAAATTGCCCTGCGTGAATTTAAGGGTTGGAATTGCTAGTTTTTCTTTTACACATTGTGCCAGCGATTCTATGGAATCTTCCCATAAAAAGCGCACAGCAAAGTCTTCTTGTGCGTAAGTTTTAATGCCTAGTTTTTGCACAACAGAATTTCCAAAATGCGTTTTGTCAAAATTTGTGTGCATTGCGATGAGTTGGATATTCTTTTTGGTTGCAAGCTCTAAGAGTTTAGCAGGATAAGCGGTAAAGTCTAGCTGTTTAAGTGGAGAAAAAATTAAGGGGTGATGCGTGATAAGCATAGAGTTGGAATCCATTTTTTCAAGGTTTTCTAAAGTGGCTTCAAGGCTAAGGTAAATCTGAGAAAACTCCCTATTGAACGCACCTAGAATTAGTCCAGAATTATCCCATTTTTCTTGGAGCGCAAAAGGGCTAATGGAATCTAAAGTTTCTAAAAGTTTTAATGTTTGCATCAGTTATTTTCTTTGCGCTTTTTCTAGGCGTTCTTGGCGTAAAGGTTCTTGCTCTTTGTAAAGCATTGCGCAAGCCTTTGAGAGTTCGCGGATTTTTAAAATGTAGTTTTGGCGTTCAGTTGCAGAAATTGCCTTTCTTGCATCAAGCACATTAAATAAATGGCTTGCAAGCATCGCACAATCATAAGCAGGCAATGGCAATCCTGCTTCAAGTGAGCGGTTGCCTTCTTGTTGCATTTTTGCAAAAAAATCAAAAAGCATTGCGGTGTCTGCTACTTCAAAATTATATTTTGAAAACTCAAACTCACCTTCTAAATGCACATCTGCATAAGTGTAATTTGGATTCCATTTAATATCAAATATATTTTCTACACCTTGGAGATACATTGCAAGGCGTTCTGTGCCATAAGTGATTTCCACTGCCACAGGTTCGCAAGGGATTCCACCAACTTGCTGAAAATAGGTAAATTGCGTAACTTCCATTCCATCAAGCCACACTTCCCAGCCTAGCCCCCAAGCACCAAGTGTTGGAGATTCCCAATTGTCTTCAATGAAACGCACATCGTGGTCTTTTAGATTAAGCCCTAAATATTCTAAACTCTTTAAATAAAGCTCTTGAATGTTATTTGGGCTAGGTTTGATTAAAACTTGGAATTGATAATAACTTCCTAAGCGGTTTGGATTCTCTCCATAGCGTCCATCTGTTGGACGGCGTGAAGGCGCAACATAAGCCACACTCCAAGGTTTAGAATCTAAACTTCTAAGCAATGTTGCGGGGTGGAATGTGCCAGCCCCTGCGGGAATATCATAAGGCTGTATAATAAGGCAGTTTTGTTGATGCCAAAATTCTTGTAATTTTAAGAGTAAGTCAGAAAAGTAAAGCATTATAAATCCTTATAACCATTGTAAAATATTATCCATTAATTCTTCTTTATTTATCACTTTATTGTGGATTTCTTTTTGATTAAATAAAGCATTAATTTGTTTAGGGATTTGAATTTTATAATTTTGTGCAAGGGTTTGTAGAGCTTCTTTGTCGCTTAAATCACCTAAATCAAGGGCTTTTGCAAGCGTTGGGGCAAACTTCGTCCATTCCGCTGTGGAGCAAAGCACGCATTTTGCGTTGGGGTGTTTGGTTTGGATGGTTGCATAAGCCTTGATTCCACAAGCTGTGTGTGGGTCTATAATAAAGCCTTGTTTAGCGTATTTTTTGATGGTTTCTAAGCAAAAGTTATCATCACAATTTGTCGCACCAAAATAGCTCTGCACCCACATTAGCTCTTCTTTATTTAAAGCGTATCTACCGCTTTGCTCTAAGGATTCCATTAATTCCCGTGTGCGATGGGAGTTAAAAAGCGCAAAGAGCATCCGTTCAATATTAGAGCTTTTTAAAATATCCATTGCAGGAGAGTAAGTTTTCTTTAGAGATTTATTAGAAATATCATACACGCCGGTGTTGATAAACTCTGTTAAAATATTGTTTGCATTAGAGGCAATCCAAATGCGTTCAATGGGAAAGCCCATAAGTTTTGCATAAAATGCACCAAGTGCATTACCAAAATTTCCGCTAGGCACGATGGTATGGACTTTTTCGCTTTTATACACTTGCAAGCTTGCATAAATGTGGTAGATGATTTGAAAAGCGATTCTGCCAAAATTTACGCTATTTGCAGCACTTAGTGCAATATTTTTTGATTTTAGAGTTGCATTAAAATGTGAATCTTTTAATAGATTTTTTAGCAAAGTTTGTGCGTCATCAAAATCCCCATTGATTCCAAAAACCGCGATATTATTTGCATTGATGGTTGTCATTTGCAAGCGTTGCACATCGCTTGTTCCACCTTTTGGATAGATGCATACCACCTTAATATTTGGCTGATTTGCAAAGCTTTGCAAAGTTGCTGGACCTGTATCACCACTAGTTGCTACTAAAACTAAATAATTTTGCGCATTCTTATTATTTTGTAGAAATGCACTAAAGAGCAAACCAAAGGGTTGCAATGCCATATCTTTAAAAGCGCGCGTTGGACCACAATAGAGTTTTTGAACACTTAAATAAGGTGTCATAGGATACATTGGTGCGGGAGTGGATTTGTCATCAAAATTTTGATAGAGGCTTAATGCTTTACATAAAAGCTCTTTTGGGATATTTAAGCCTAATGCATCAAAAATAGTGTGTGTGAGTTCTTCATAGTTCAGTTTAGCAAATGCTTTTATTTCCTCATTACTAAATTTTGGGAGTTTTTCTAATGTATATAATCCACCATAAGAAGCACTTGGGTTAAGGATGGCGTCTTTAAAGGTAATGCTTAAATTTTCTCCGCCACGAGTGCTTGTAAAATATTGAGTTTGCACGCAAGTCCTTTATCTTAAGAAGTTGAAAGAAACTTGCGTATTGTATCTTAATAGTCTAAATAAGCCTTTAAAAAGGCCAGATGGATTCAACAAGTTTTGTCCCCCAGCCTTTTTCTGTGTTGCGCTTTAGTTCCCCTTGTGTGTCATACATAATCTTTGCATCAGCAATAAAGCGCGATTCAATGGTGTTATCGCGGGCAATATCATTAGGGCGCACAACACCGCTTAAATGGATGATTTGTTTCTCTCCGTTAATGAGCACTTCGCGGCTTCCTTCAATGAAATAGTTTCCGTTTTGGAGCACTTTAATAATGCGTGCTGCAATGGTTGTGGAGAATGTTTCTTGGCGGTTTTGTGAGCCTGAGCCTTGGAATGTGGAAGTATTTTGTCCTGTGGTAATTCCAAAGCCAGTGAGATTGTTTAGCTTATTAGCAAGGTTGCTAATGCTTTGACTTGGTCCGCCAAATGTAATTCCTGGTCCTGTGAGTGTTGCGCTTGAAGTTTCATTGAGATTTTTATTTGCACTTGAAGTTGCTTGCGCGGTTTGGTTAATGATTACGGTGACTAAATCGTTTAATTGCATAGCGCGACGGTCTGAAAAGAGCAAGTTATCGCCCTGCCCAAAGATACTTCCGGGGTTTCCAAAGTTGTCTTCTTCTTCCCTAGGGGGCAGCTCTTCAACATAGGCTGGTGGTTTAAAAGAGATTTGTGGATCTGTGGTGGCGCAGGCGGTAAAGAAGGTTACCATTGCTAGAGTAGAAAACACGATAAACAGAGTATTTTGGGGTTTTAGATTTTCCATTATGATTCCTTTAGCACATCCTTGTGCAAATTTTATAGAGGCTTTAAGCAAAGAGTATTCCAAAATGAAAAATTTAAAAAAGTTGGAATCTAAATTCCTAGAAATGATTGAAAAAACTTTCTGTAAAAGAGATATAAATTAAAATAAGGTAAAATTGTAGAGTTTTTGCGTGTTTTTAAGGAAATAACAAATGGAAAATCGTTTTGAACTTCTTTATAAAAAATTAAAAGATATTGTTGATGTTGGGCGTTTTAGCCCTGCAATGATTAAAGTGATGCTTGATAATTTAGAGTTTATGTCTGCTTGGTTGGAATCTAAAACATTTAAAAAGCGTTATGCAAAGCTTCCTTATCCACCGCTTATTAATCCTAAAGATTTAGATTATACGCAACTCCATCCTTCGTGTGCTTGGGATTTAAATTTACCACTTCCTTATGTGGATATTGTGTTTTTAAGAAGTCACGCAAGCGGAGCAACAGGAATGAATGTGTTTTTACAAAAATGCGGTGGGATACAGATTTATTGTGAGAATTTCTATGGTTTAGATGCGCGTGGAGTTTATATGGATGTGTATTTAAAAATCCTAGAAGCTAGGAAAAAGATGCAAGCAAGTAGTCGGGGGGGGGGGGATAAATTTATCTTTTTAGTCGTCTCTGATTATGCATTTGAAGGGGATTATAAAAAATATTTTGCATTAATGCCAAATGTGCCAGCGATGAATTTAGTAAGAGATCCCATTTTGATTCTTACAAGCCTTTTAAACTATAAAAGACAGAGAGATTTTAGGGAAATTTTCACGCTAGCGTGCAATCCTTTTGCGATTTTAGAAAATCGTGTGGGATATGGCTTTTATACGGATATTAAGCCTATGCCTAGCTTGGAATCCCTGCCGTTTTGGTGCTTTGATAAAATGATGTGTTTTCACGATGCTTTAATGCTTAAAGATTGCGTGCAGTTGCGTGATGTGTATTATTTGGATATGCAAGAGATTATTGGAAAAAATGCGCATAAGGCTTTTATAAAACTTGCGCGGTATTTTGGATTAGAGATTCCACAAGATTGTGATGAGAGGTTTTTTGAGCGGAGGATTGCGGATTTTGAGTTTTTATTACCCCTTCATATTTATGCGCATTCAAGCGATATAGAGAAATTGCGCTATGGATTTAGCAATGATTTAGACGCTTTGCAATTAGAGGGTGGAGTTACGGTAAGTATTAGAACTTGCTATGCTTTAGAGAACGATGAAGAGAATGTGGATATTACGCATTTGTTTTTTGAAGAAGCCATAGAGCCTATTATCATTACGATTCCTTTAAAAGATTATGAACGCTTTTTAAAAGAGGCGCAATTAAGGCAGGTTGTTGGTGAGTATATGCAAATCTTTGTGAAAGAAGTTTTTGCAAAAAGAGATAGAGAAATTGCAAAAAGGATTGCTCCAAAAACCTTGCTAGAGTATTTTCAAACAAATGCGTTTATGCATCAAGCCTTTAAGGAAGCAACAGAGAGATATTTAGAAGTGTTGCGCGTAAAAAGTCCTAAAATTATAGAATCCTGGGTGTATTATAAGGAGTTTTTAGCACTTAAGGCAGTGTGAAGTCTTTTGAAGCGTTGCTAGAGTGGTAGATTGTGGTGTTGTGGTTTTTGGAAAAATAGAGCATTAGAAGTTTTTGTAAGGTGGGTTCAATGCTTGGCGCAAACCACGCATTGTTACTAATGGCAATAAGGTTGCTAGGGGAGTTTGTGTAAAATTCATCTCTTGTTGCTTCATAGCAAATAGCAATTTGGAAGCGTTGGTTTTTAATCCACGCAAAATTTGGCGTTTTAAAATCCTGCGTAATAAAGTCTTCTGCGCCATCAAAAAACATTTTGTTTATCCGCTTTGCTAGAAAATCTGGCAAAGGAATTTTCTCGCCAAAAGGCACTAAAATTTGCTTGTGAAAGACTTGCATTTCTCCATTTTCAAACAAATACGCGCTGTTAAAAAAGCGTGGTTTTTCTTGTGTGGAATCTTGAAAAATTGCTCCGGTTAAAATTGCGATTCCTTTGCTATATTCTTTTAATTTTTCTATTAGTGTTGGTTCTAAGTTTAAGCTAAGGGGAAAGGCGGTTTCTGGCAAAACAACAAGATCATAGCCTGCGTTTTTAGCGTCTAAAATTGCGTCAAAATTTTGTGTAAGAATGCTTGGCATTTGACTTATTTGCCAGCGTTCATCTTGAGGGATTTCAAAGCGTGTGGTTTTGATTTTTAGTGATATTATGTTAGAATCTTTTTTGATTTCTGCATTGTGTGGGAGTAAAAGAGTAAAAGCACAAAGCCAAATTAAGCTTGTTTTGTAGAGTTTTTTAGCCAAAAGTGCGCTTAAAATAATTATCGCACAAAGAAGCAAAAAAAGCGTGAATTTAGAAGGGAAAAAGTAGCTTTTAGTTAAAACAGATTCCATAATTAACCAATTGAAGCCAAAGGGGTGGATAAAGCTTGATAAAGTCAGTAAAATCAGGCGATAAAAGGGATTTGAAAAAAAGCAAAAGAGATAAAAAAGCGCGCCATACACTGCAAAAAACACAATCCAAACAAGTGGAATGAAATACGACAAATCATAAAATCTAAAGCTAAAGCCCACCCAATAAAACCATAAAATTCCTAGCATTCCTCCACAGATAAACGCTCCTAAGCGCGAAAGTTTAAGATATAAAAAGAATCCAAAAATCGCAAAAAGTGTGGAGTAAAGCGGGAGGTTTTTATTGCCTAAGAAATGCTCTAAATAAATAAACGCACTTAAACAAACTGCGCATAAAATGCCTGCTAGGATTCCATAGAGCCTATTTGTTAGCACTTCTTGGCTTAAAATTGCTCTAAAAAAATCCTTTTTCATTTTTAAGCTTGCTTGTATTTTGGATTCCAACTTTTGATTTATGGAATCTTTTTTGCGCTTGGATTGCGTAATTTTAAGGTTTATGGAGATGCGTTTTGCACTCACGCAAAGTTTCCAAAACTTAATGCAACTTCTAATTCCATTTTGCGCAAATGCGCAATAACTTTTTGTAGCTCATCAATATCCTTTGCTTTAACGCGGATTTCATTGCCTTGGATTTGTGTGCTGACTTTAAATTTTTCATTTTTGATTGCCGTATTGATTGCCTTTGCGTTTTTGTCATCTAGGGTGTCGTTGAGTTTATAGGTGATTTTGGTGTTGCCACCACTTGCGGATTCTTCTTTTAGCTCTTTTAGGACTTTTAAGGAGAGATTGCGTTTAATAAGTTTGGAATCCAAAATGTCTTTGATTGCCTTTGCCTTGTTAGTGCTTGTGGCTAAAATGCTTAGAATTTTGTCTTTTTCATTGAAGTTTAGCTCTTTTGCTTTGTCGTCTTTAAAGTCAAAGCGGTTGTCAATCTCTTTTTTTGCTTGTTCTAGTGCGTTTTTAAACTTTTGAAGATCTACTTTTGCCGAAATGTCAAAACTATGCTCTTTTGCTGCCATTTTTATCCTTTTTCTAAAAAATCTAAAACTATGCGTAAAACATTGTAGCATAAATTTTTATTTTATTTTGGTTTGTGTAAAATAAGCTTTCATTTATTTTTTATAAGGTGCGTGATGGATTTTAGTTGGTTTGATGGTATTGTTGGAATCTTAATTTTACTGCTTGCGATACGCGGTGTGATGAATGGGTTTATTCGGGAGTTTTTCGGACTAGCTGGAATTGTTGGTGGTGTGTATGTGGCTTCTGTGTATAGCGGAAGTGTTGGGGTTTGGATTAGCGCAAATGTGTATGCGTTTAAGAATCCTTCTGCAATGACATTAATTGGGTTTTTGGTGCTGCTTGTTGTGATTTGGGTGAGTGCGCTGCTGATTGCTGAAGTGCTACAAAAATTGGTGCGCTTAAGCGCATTAAGTGCTGTTGATCGTTTATTTGGCTTTGTTTTTGGAGCTTTGAAAGTTTTTGTGATTTTTTCTATCATTATTGCAGCACTTACAAATGTCCAATTTGTTAGAAGTTTTATTGAAAGCAAAACGCAAAATAGCTATTTGTATCCGATGTTAAAAAGCACGGGGGAGGCGATTATTAAGCTTGATTTTGTGCAAGATGCAAAGCCTGTGTTAGAAAATTTAGATAAAGTGGAGATTTTAGGAAGTGGCAATGTTTGAAAATGATATGTATGTGGCAGGACGGATTGCAAAGGCTGATGCACTGCGTGAAATAGGAATTAATCCTTATGGTAATGGAATCATAAAAGAGAGTAGCACACAAGAGTTTTTGCAAGCTTTTAAGGGTGTGCAAGATCTGCAAGAGAGAAAAGACACTACTAAAAGCGCGCAAGTTGCGGGGAGAATTAAGTTTATTCGTTTAATGGGCAAGGCTGCGTTTATTAAGATTGAGGATTATAGCGGTGTGTTGCAAGTGTATCTTTCTAAAAATGAGTTAGATGAAAATTTTGAAGTGTTTAAAAAATACATTGAAGTGGGCGATATTGTGGTAGCAAGGGGCTTTCCTTTTGTTACTAAAACAGGAGAGTTAAGCCTGCACGCTTTGGAATTTAAGATTCTAACTAAAGCCATTTCACCCTTGCCTGAGAAGTTTCACGGATTAGTGGATATTGAGTTGCGCTATCGCCAAAGGTATTTGGATTTAATTATGAATAGCAAGGTGCGTGATAGCTTTATTTTGCGCTCGCGCATTGTGTCTTGTGTGCGTAAATTCTTTGAATCTAAGGAATTTTTAGAAGTAGAAACGCCGATGATGCACCCCATTCCCGGTGGTGCTAATGCCAAGCCCTTTGTAACCTATCACAATGCCTTAAATGTAGAACGCTATCTTAGAATTGCTCCAGAGCTTTATTTAAAAAGACTGATTGTTGGGGGCTTTGAAGCGGTTTTTGAAATTAATCGCAATTTTAGAAATGAAGGAATGGATCACTCGCATAATCCGGAATTTACGATGATTGAATTTTACTGGGCGTATAAGGACTATAAGGATTTAATTGCGCTAACTAAAGAGTTGTTTTATTATTTGTTAGAAATGCTAGATTTACCCAAGCAATTAGAATTTAATGGTAAAAGCATTGATTTTGGCGCATTTAGGGAGATTAGCTATGAAGATGCGCTTGTAGAGATTGGCGGAATCCCTAGAGATGTGGCGATAGATGAGAATGCGCTGTATGAATATTTGCTAAAAAACAATGTAAAGTTGGAATCCAAAATGGAGCTAGGCAGACTACAAAGTGAAGCATTTGACGCATTTGTAGAAGAAAAGTTAATTAATCCTACATTCATTACAGATTTCCCTATTGCCATTAGTCCGCTTGCAAGGCGCAATGATACAAATCCTTGCATTGCAGATAGGTTTGAGTTATTTATTGGCGGAAGTGAGATTGCAAATGGTTTTAGTGAGTTAAATGATCCCCTAGATCAACTAGAGCGTTTCAAGGCGCAAGTTGCAGCAAAGGAGGCAGGAGATGAAGAAGCACAATATATGGACGAGGATTATATCACCGCTCTTTCTTATGGTATGCCGCCAACTGCTGGGGAAGGAATAGGGATTGATAGGCTTGTAATGCTTTTAACTGGCAGCACAAGCATTAAAGATGTGATTTTATTCCCCGCTTTAAAGCCACAGAAAAAAGAAATAAAGGACGAAAAATGAGCTATGTTTTACAACAGACGGATTCTAAGATTTTAGAGTTGATTAACCAAGAATTAGAGCGTCAAAATACGCATTTAGAGATGATTGCAAGTGAGAATTTTACCTTTCCTAGCGTGATGGAGGCAATGGGAAGTGTTTTAACAAACAAATACGCTGAAGGTTATCCCTATAAGCGTTATTATGGGGGTTGTGAGTTTGTAGATAAGATTGAAGAAATTGCAATTGAGAGAGCAAAAGAGCTTTTTGGTTGTGCCTTTGCAAATGTTCAGCCACACTCAGGCAGTCAAGCAAATGCAGCGGTGTATTCCGCACTTTTAAAGCCTTATGATAAGATTTTAGGAATGGATTTAAGCCACGGCGGGCATTTGACACACGGCGCGAAGGTTAGCATTACAGGGCAAATGTATCAAAGCTTTTTTTATGGTGTGGAGCTTGATGGATTCATTAATTATGATAAAGTTGCTGAAATTGCAAAAGTGGTGAAGCCAAATTTAATCGTGTGTGGGTTTAGCGCGTATTCAAGAGTGCTAGATTTTGCTAGGTTTAGGGAGATTGCTAATAGTGTGGGGGCAATTTTAATGGCAGATGTAGCACACATTGCAGGGCTTGTGGTAGCAGGAGAGTATGCAAATCCTTTCCCCTATGCAGATGTGGTTACAACAACAACGCATAAAACACTAAGGGGTCCTAGGGGTGGACTTGTTTTAACAAACAATGAAGACTATGCTAAGAAAATTGATAAAGCGGTGTTTCCGGGTATGCAAGGCGGACCACTAATGCATATTATTGCTGGCAAGGCGGTAGGCTTTGGAGAGAATCTTAAGCCTTCTTGGAAGGAATACGCAAAGCAAGTTAAGACAAATGCGAAGGTTTTAGCAAGTGTTTTAATGCAAAGGGGATATAAAATTGTAAGTGATGGCACAGATAATCATTTAGTGCTATTGTCTTTGCTAGATAAAGAATTTAGCGGAAAAGACGCAGATTTAGCACTTGGGAATGCAGGCATCACTATCAATAAGAACACAGTTCCCGGAGAAACAAGGAGTCCTTTTGTTACAAGCGGTGTTAGAATTGGTTCTCCCGCACTAACGGCTAGGGGCTTTAAGGAGAAGGAATTTGACATTGTGGCAAATAAAATTGCTGATGTTTTAGATGATATTCAAAACACGCAAAAACAAGAGAAAATAAAAATGGAATTAAAGGAACTTGCGCTACAATTCCCAGTTTATAACAAAGCAATTTTCTAAAGGAGTGATGCGGTGGTAACTGATATGGATTTGAAATTAATCAAAATGATTACTTCGCATTATTGGATTAAAGAGTCTGGATTAGGAACAAAGATTCAACATAATGGGAGAATCTTTTATGATAAATTCAAAAGAGTAGATGAGTCTATTAGTAGAAATCTGTTGCAAAGCCACTTTAAAAAAGAAATTACCATTGCTCACTCGCTAATTAACGCACAAGATAAGGTGGAAAATATTGTATTTGATTACAATGGATTTAACGCAGAGCGCTTTTGGCATAGGGCGCAGTTATTATTGCGTGAAGAAGGGTTTATTAATTTCACAGCCTATGCAACAAAAACACCCGGGCATTTACATTTGTATGTGCATAAGGGACACACGACTTTTCAAGAGGCTTGCCAATTAGCAAAAATGCTTGGTGCGAAGCTTGCGCAAAAAATGCCAACAGAATGGAAAATGTTTCCTTCTTTGGATATTCCGCGTAGTTTTAACATTTTAGCGATTCCGTATGAAGTGTATCAAAAGGAACGCGGTGCATCTTGGTCAAGACATATGTAAAGGAGAGAAAATGACAGAATTAGAGCCAAAAAAAGAGCAAAGAGAATTAGAATTAGATGATTTATTGATTAGCAGTGCTGATGATACTGATGAAGCGAAGAGTGGTGGCGGTAAGAAAATTGTATTGTTAAGTGCTATTGGTGTGCTGTTATTTGCTGTTGTGATTTTGGTGGTGTATATGCTTCAAAATGATTCCAAGAAAGAAGAGGTGCAAATGGAGGTGCAAAAGCCATTAGAGCGTGTTGAGCAGCAAATTCCAAATACACAGATGTCAAATGCACAAACTAATGATTTTGGTCAAGAGCCAATTCAAGGAGGTGGAAATGCTGATGATCAATTCCAAAGAATTATTGAACAAATTAAAGCAGAACAAGCAAAACAAAATGCCCAAAACCTTCCAAGTGTGCCAGAGTCAAATACGGAATCCAAAATGGAATCTAAACAAGATCCAAAGCCCACAGAGCCGCTAAAACCTGTAACTCCGCCACAAATAACAAAACCGCAAACACCAAAGGTAGAATCCCCTAAGCAAAATCCAGCTGATTCTTTTAAAGATGTGAAGGTAAGTGATCCGGCGTTACAGGGAAGTGAAGCAACAAAAGGTTTTTATGTGCAGGTGGGTTCTTTTAATAAGTTTTCACCAAATAAGGAATTATTGAGCTTGATTGAATCAAGTAAATTAAGTTATCGTATGCAAAAATCTGGAGACAATAATCGTCTATTAATCGGACCTTTTGCAACAAGACAGGAAGCGCAGAGTAGATTAAGCGAAATCCGTGAAAAAATCAATAAAGATTCCTTTATTAAAGAAGTTAAATAGTTTATATCTTTTTGACTTCTTTTGGTTTAGAATTGTAAAAGTTTTAATGATAGGTTTATATTAATTTGTATTTAAAGGAGTTATTTAATGGGTGTTTTAAATTTAGTTCAACCTGGAGTTGTTAGTGGCGATAAACTCAATCTTATCTATGAATATGCTAAAAATGAGGGTTTTGCTATCCCTGCGGTTAATGTTGTTAATACAAGCTCCATCAATGCAGTTTTAGAAAGTGCGAAGAGGGTGAATTCTCCTGTTATCCTTCAATTTTCTAATGGGGGAGCTAAATTTTATGCGGGTAAGACTTGTCCTAATGGAGAGGTTTTAGGTGCCATTAGTGGTGCGCAACATACGCATCTATTGGCTAAATCTTATGGTGTGCCTGTGATTTTACATACAGATCATGCTGCTAGAAAGCTTTTACCTTGGATTGATGCCTTAATTTTAGCCAATGCTGAATTTAAGCAAAAAAATGGGCAGGCTTTATTTAGTTCTCATATGTTGGATTTGAGTGAAGAGGATTTAGAAGGTAATCTAAGCACTTGTGAGGAATATCTTAAGAAGTTGGATGCCTTAAACATTTGCCTTGAATTAGAGTTGGGTTGCACGGGAGGAGAGGAAGATGGTGTGGATAATACAAATATTGACAATGCCAGACTTTATACTCAACCTGAAGATGTTGCCCTTGCTTATGAGAGATTAACTAAGATTAGTGATAAATTTTCCATAGCAGCAAGCTTTGGTAATGTTCATGGGGTTTATAAGCTCGGAAATGTGAGTCTTCAACCTGAGATTCTTAAAAATTCTCAATGTTTTGTTAAGGAAAAATTTAGACTTTCTAAAGACAAGCCCATTAATTTTGTTTTTCACGGTGGCAGTGGCAGTGAGTTAGCTGATATTAGGGAGGCAGTGAGTTATGGAGTTATCAAAATGAATATTGACACCGATACGCAGTGGGCATTTTGGGATGGAGTGCGTAGATATGAGGTAGAAAATAGCGCTTATTTGCAAGGGCAAATTGGTAATCCTGAAGGCGAAGATAAGCCAAATAAAAAATATTATGATCCAAGAGTGTGGTTAAGAGCAGGTGAGGAAAATATGATAAAAAGATTAGAGCTTGCATTCGAACATTTAAATTGTGTGAATAGAAACTAGATTAAGAAGATGCCAAAAATGAAAAATCATTTTTGGCATATTATCCCAAAAGTTATCTTGGTTGATAGCCTTTGAGTGCGAAAAATAAGATATAGAAATAGCATAGCAAAGGTATAACATAAGATAATAATAAAGTGGAATAATCAGCTACTAATCCTTGTATCGGAGGAATGATTGCTCCACCTACGATTGCCATACAAATAAGACCAGAGGCTTGACTGGTGAATTTACCAAGATTTTTAGTTGCCAAAGAAAAGATAGTTGGGAACATAATTGAGTTAAAAAATCCCACAGCAATTAATGCAACCATCGCCACCTTGCCACCAACTAAAACAGCTAAAATAATGAGTAGAGAGCTTATAATCGCATTAAAGGCTAAACATTTATTGGGTGCAATTTTAGTCATTAAGGCACTACCAATGAAGCGTCCAACCATAGCTCCTCCCCAATAAAATGCTATGTATTTAGCACCAGAAACATGGTCAATTTGTGCCACTTGTTCCATCGTTAAAATCAAAAACGAACCTATGGATACTTCTGCGCCCACATAAAAGAAAATTCCAGCAGCACCTAAAACTAAATGTGGATATTGGAACATACTCACTCTACCATCTTGATTTTCATTACTGATTCGTTCAGCTTTTTCGCGCACATCAGGCAATTTTAAGAGATATACTACCACAGCTAAAATGATTAAGACTCCAGCTATTCCAAGATAGGGCAGTTGCACTGATTCTGCTTCTTGCGCCTTGCTAACATAAGACGCTGTGTCTGAGAGTATAAACATAGCTCCAAAAAGTGGACCTAGTGTTGTCCCTAAAGAGTTAAAAGCTTGCACTAAGGTTAAAGCAGATGCTTCTTTGCCGGGTGCTAATAGGGTTACAAAAGGATTTCCAGCTGTTTGGAGTAAAACAACACCACTAGCTAGAACAAATAGTGCTCCAAGAAAAATAGGATATGAAGCTGTGGAGGCTGCAGGATAAAATAAAATACATCCTAAAGCTGTTAAAATAAAGCCACCTATAACCCCCAAAGGATAACCAATTTTTTCCAAGAGTTTTCCAAAAAAGCCACCAGTAATAAAATATGCCCCAAAAAAGCAAAATTGTATCAACGCCGCCTCAAAATAATTTAAGTCAAAGATGATCTTTAAATGTGGTATCAAGATATCATTTAATACCGTAATAAACCCCATTGCAAAAAACAAAGCCGTTAGGGTTACCAATGCGAAATTGCTGGATTTTGTTTGCATTTTTCTTCCTTTAAATTGAATTAAATCGTTTATAGATTTGGATTAAATTTGTTGTAGAGCTGTCGTGTTCTTGTCTTTCTCCTCCTTTCAATTCTGTTAAAATTGTGCCTGCTAATTCTTTTCCTAGCTCCACTCCCCACTGATCAAAGCTATTAACATCCCATAGCACACCTTGCACAAAGATTTTATGCTCATAAAGTGCTACTAGTGAGCCTATGCTTTTTGGGTTAATTGTGTCTAGCAAAAGAATATTGCTAGGTCTATTGCCTGAAAAGACTCTATGCACAGCTAGCTTGTCAATTTCTTCTTCTGTGAAGCCTTGTTTTCGCATTTGCTCCTTTACTTCTTCAAGACTTCTGCCCTGCATAAAGGCTTCAGCTTGCGCAAACACATTGCTTAGTAAAATATCGTGGTGCTCGGCAAAATGTCCTTTTCTACTTAAAGAAGCTATCAAATCAATAGGGCTTAGATGCGTCCCTTGATGGAGAAGCTGAAAAAAGGCGTGTTGAGCGTTAATGCCAGTATCTCCCCAAATGATAGGACCTGTATCGTAATCCACTCCAATGCCACTTTTAGTGATTTGTTTTCCATTGCTTTCCATATCAAGTTGCTGTATAAACTTTGGAAAATAACGCAACAAAGAATCATAAGGAGCTATGATATGTGAGCCAGCATCAAAAAAATTGATATACCAAATTCCAATAAGAGCCATTAAAATGGGTATATTGCTTTCAAAAGGTTGGGTGCGAAAGTGTGTATCCATTACAAAAGCACCTTCAAGTAAAGTGGTAAAATTTTCCTTGCCAAGATAAATGATGATTGCTAAACCTATTGCAGACCATAAGCTATAACGACCTCCAACCCAGTTCCAAAATTCAAACATATTATCCACATCAATACCAAATTCCCTTACTGCTTCTTTGTTTGTAGAAACAGCCACAAAGTGTTTAGCAATATGCGCTTCATCAAGGGCGTGGCGCAAAAACCATTTTCTAGCACTAAGAGCATTTGTGAGTGTTTCTTGTGTAGAAAAAGTTTTTGAGGCTACAATAAAAAGTGTACTTTCTGGATGTACTTTTGAGAGCACACTTTCTAATTGGATTCCATCTACATTGGAAACAAAATGCATATTTAAGCGAGGATGTCCAAAGTTTTTCAACGCTTTGCATACCATTAAAGCACCCAAATCAGATCCCCCTATGCCGATATTAACCACATCTGTAATGACTTGATGGGTGTAGCCAAGCCAAGAACCAACTCTTAGGGCATCGGAAAAATTTTCCATTTTTGTTAGCACTTCTCTAATGCTAGGCATAATATCAACGTCATCAATTTTAACAGGGGAATTTCTCTCTCTATTCCTTAGTGCTGTGTGTAAGACGGCTCTATTTTCTGTGGTGTTAATCTTATTGCCTTCAAACATAGCATCAATTTTTTCTTTTAGTTTGCATTCATTAGCTAATGCAAAAAGCAATCTTAAAGTCTCATCATCTAAACGATTTTTAGAATAATCCAGTTTCAAGTCCCCATTTTGCAGAAAATACCGCTGTCCTCTATTTTTATCCTCTCTAAACCAAGCACGCATATGCTTATTTTTAACTAATTCAAAATGTTGCTTTAGGGCTTTGTAGGAATTTAATTGTGTTAAGCCCATTATCTAACTCCTAGTTCTATGAGGTGATTTTCTAAAGCCACTCCTACCCCATAAATACCGGAATATTTAGCTAAAACCACATAAACAGGAATAGCGGCTAAATAGGCATCAAACCTGCCCTTGTCTTCAAAGCGGGTTCTAAAGGGTGAAGTTTTAAAATAATTAATAAAGCGAGGAATAATTCCTCCGCATAAATATACCCCACCTCTAGCCCCTAAGGTTAAAGCTAAATCTGATGAAACTGTGCCAAGCATAGCGCAGAATATATCAAGGGTAAGCCTACAAAGTGGAGATTTGCCACTTAAGGCATGTTCGCTGATGAGTTCTGGGCTTAACTTTTGGTTATTAATGCCTTCCCTGTGTGCTAGAGCTTCGTAGATTAAAACTAATCCAGATCCACTTAAAAAACGCTCGGCTGATACATGTCCATATTTTTTCTTTGCATATTGCCAAATCACTACTTCAGTATCATCAAAAGGTGCAAAACTCACATGTCCGCCTTCGCCAGCTAAGGCGACATGGCTATTCTCATTGTAAGGGATGAGTCCGCTTACTCCAAGTCCCGTTCCTGGACCCAAAACTGCTTTTGGAGCATCTAAATCACAAGAGTGTCCTCCAACTTGCATTAATTCTTTGGGGGACATTTTTGATACAGCATAGGCTTGTGCGGTAAAGTCATTGATGAGAAGAAGAACATCTAAATTGAGGGCTTGTCTTGTGGTTTCTATAGAAAAAGCCCAATGATGATTTGTCATTTGTACCCAATCTCCAACCACAGGATTAGCAATAGCAAAAGCACCAAATTTAATGGACGGATTATTGACTTTATTGAGATAACTCTTAACAGCATCAACAACGGTGTTGTAGTCATTGCAAGATAACACCTCTATGTGTTCAACTTTGTTGGCTTCTGTTTGAAGAGCAAAGCGTGCATTAGTGCCACCAATATCAGCTAAAATGCGTGGGTAGGAATTTTTATTTTGAGAAATAGACATCGCAATTTACCTCTTTAGAATGGAGTATATAAGAAATAGGAAGATTAATATTGATATTTTTTGCTGCTTCATTAAAAATTTGCTTTTTTTCATCACCGATGATAAGCAAAAAAAGTTTATCGCATTTTTGTAAAGCAGAGAGAGACATAGATAGCCTTTTGTGTGGGGCATTTTGTGGCTCAATAAAAACTATATTTTGTTCTGTGGTTAAGGATTCTTTAAAATCTAAAGCATTGGGAAACAAGGAGGCTGTATGTCCATCGTTTCCCATACCAAGAATAGCTAAATTAGGTTGTTTATAAGTGTGATTGGCTTCCTTGAGTATAACATCAATAGGGGAAAGTGAGTTAAAAAAAGGAGTGAAATTAGCAACTTTTGCTGAGTTTTGTAAAAAATAATTTTTAATAACACCAGCATTACTATCGGGATGGTGTGATTCAACCAATCTTTCATCTACTAAAGAGATGTTACATTTTTGCCATTCACATTCAAAAGTGCTGAGAATTTTTAAAAAATCTAAAGGGGATTTTCCTCCAGAAAACGCAATGTTAATAGAATCTTTTTGCTTAAGTTCTTTTTGAATGGAGTTAATTACAGCTTGAGCTAGAGCTGTGCTAACCTGCGTTGTATTTTTAAATTCGTAAAGTTGAAACGCCATATTACTATTGAACCCTACCTTACTTTTATGTGTTGTGTCTATCTAAGAATTATATCTGTAAATTCTTAAGACAAGGAGTAACGATAGGTAAAATTTTAGAAATTTAAGACATAAGTGTTTTAGTATTGCTCATTTAGGCTGATCAAAGTTAAGGATTGTGCCATTCATAACCGGATTGTTGAATTAATTTATCAGCTTCTTTTGGACCAAAACTTCCCGCAGGATAGTTATACAAAGGGGTTTTGTCTGTATTCCAATTTTGTAAGATGGGTTCTACCCAAGCCCAAGCCGCTTCAAGCTCTTCTTTATGGTTAAAAGAAGCTTGATTTCCTTCAATCACATCTAAAATCAGTTTCTCATAGGGTTGCATACTTTCTTCATTGAGCTTTAAGTGGAGAGTTTTTTCTTCGCTTTGGGTCGTGTTTCCGCTTTTTTTGATATTTAAACTTAAGTTTAATTTATGTTCAGGTTGTAGGTGTATGATTAGTCTATTGGCATAATTGTCTTTCTTGTTTTTAAAGTGAAATACGAGTTGGACGAAAGAGTGCGCCATTCTTTTGCCTGTTCTAAGGTAAAAGGGTACTCCAAGCCAATTTTTATCTAAAAGCTCTGCCCTTAGAGCTACAAAGCTCTCTGTTGTGCTATTTTTTCTTACCTTTTCTTCTTCTAAATAGCCTTTAAGTCCAGCATTTGCGCTGTATTGTGCTCTTACTACTTGTGTGGCTATGTCTTCATCGTTTAGCGGTTTAAGCTTTTTAAAAAGTTCTAGCTTTGCTTTTCTTAGTTGTTCAGCGTTTAAGATTGGAGGTAATTGCATTGTGATAAGTGAGAAAATTTGTAACATATGATTTTGTAGCATATCGCGTAAAGCTCCGGCATTATCATAAAATTCACCTCTGCCTTCAACTCCTAGAGTTTCAAAAACGCTAAGTTCAACACAGGCGATATGCTCTTTGCTCCAAAGCCCAGCTAAAAGAGGATTTGAAGTTCTTAGTGTGAGTAAATTTTGCACACTTTCTTTGCCTAGATAATGATCTATTCTATAAATTTGATTTTCATTATAAAAGTCCATTAAGGATGTATTAATGTCTTTACAAGATTGCAAATCAACGCCCAAAGGCTTTTCTAAAATGATTTTTACAGCTTCTTTATTAAGCCCTACAAGAGCTAAATTTTTACAAGCTGTGATAAAAAATTCAGGCGAAATGGAGAAATAAATCACTATGTTTTGTGCGTTTAAAGCTATGTTTTGGCGGAGCATAGAAAAGTCGTCAGCCTTATTTAAATTAATACTTAAATAGCTAATGTGTTGCACAAAGCTTTGCCATTTTTCTTCATCTAAATGCTTAATGTGAAATTTAGAATTGGCATTAAGTTTTTCTAGGAATTCCTGTGTGCTAAGAGCTGTTCTGCTTGTTGCTATGATTCCTTTAAGCGCATTAAAATAACCATCCACATAGGCTTGATAGAGTGCGGGGAAAATCTTCCGCATTGCTAAGTCTCCTGTGGCACCAAATAGAATAAAAGTGAAACCTTGTATGATATTTCCTTTAGAAGTGATTTTATGTCTTAGTTTGAAATTTTAGGGGAAATTATAGCATAATTCTAAACTCTTGCGAATTAAAGGATAAAAATGGTTACAAAAAAATTAAAACAAATTACAGATACAATAATAGAGCGCAGCAAAGATACTCGCCAAGCCTACCTTGAACGCTTGACTCATTATAAAAAAAAGATAAAGCGACAAGATTTAGGTTGTGCGAATTTGGCGCACGCTTATGCAAGCATTCCAAAGCATATCAAGGAGAGTTTAAGCGCAAATGAGGTTTTGAATTTTGCTATCCTTTCTTCTTATAATGATATGCTCTCAGCCCACCAACCTTTTAAGCATTATCCCGATCTCATCAAACAAGAGTTATTTAAGCATCAAGCCTTAGCGCAGTTTGCGGGTGGGACGCCTGCTATGTGTGATGGTATCACTCAAGGGTATGAAGGTATGGAGCTAAGTTTGTTTTCTAGGGATGTGATTGCTATGAGTGTTGCAATAGCATTGTCGCATAATGTTTTTGATGGGGCGTTTTATCTTGGGGTTTGTGATAAAATCGTGCCCGGACTTTTGATAGGGGCTTTGAGTTTTGGATATTTGCCAAGTATTTTTGTGCCTTCAGGTCCTATGACTAGCGGGCTTTCCAATGATGAAAAATCAAAAACGCGCCAACTCTTTGCAGAGGGTAAAATTTCACGCGACAAGTTGCTTGAAAGTGAGATGCGCTCTTACCACGATGTAGGCACTTGCACCTTCTATGGTACGGCAAATTCTAATCAAATGATGATGGAATTTATGGGCTTGCATCTTCCAAATTCTGCTTTTATCAATCCTAACACACCTTTAAGAGAGGCTTTAGTTAAAGAAGCTGCTAGGCATATGGTAAGTCAAAAAGTGAAGCCCTTAGGTGAGTTGCTTAGTGAGAAAAATATTATTAATGCTATGGTTGGGCTTATGGCAACGGGGGGTTCTACCAATCACACCATCCATTTAATCGCCATCGCTAGGGCTGCTGGAATCCTTATTAATTGGGATGATTTTGATGCGATTTCTAGTGTGATTCCGCTTTTAGCTAGGGTTTATCCTAATGGCAAGGCGGATGTGAATCAGTTTGAGGCAGCAGGTGGTTTAGCCTTTGTGATAAGTGAGCTTTTAAAAGAAGGCTTGCTACATAATGATGTGGATACGATTATGGGGGAGGGGATGGACTTTTATACACGGAATCCTTTTTTGCTTGATGGCAAAATTGTGTATCAAAAAGGCGTGGAGCAAAGCAAGGAAGAGAGCATATTGCGCGGCGTGAAGCAGCCTTTTTCTTGTGATGGGGGGCTTAAAATTTTGCGTGGAAATATGGGTAGGGCGGTGATTAAAATTTCTGCTGTCAAAGAGGAGCATAGAGTGATTAAAGCTCCTGCTATGGTTTTTCACTCCCAGCAAGAGCTTTTGGAGCGTTTTGAAAATAAGCAGTTACAAAAAGATTTTGTTGCAATTTTGCCTTATCAAGGAGCTAGAGCTAATGGTATGCCAGAACTCCATAAGCTTACCCCCGTACTTGGTAGCTTACAAGATCAAGGTTTTAAGGTAGCTTTGGTAACAGATGGTAGAATGTCAGGAGCATCAGGAAAAATTCCAGCAGCCATTCATACTAGCCCAGAAGCTTTGCTAGGTGGCAATATTGCTAAGGTTAGAGATGGGGATATGATAATTTTAGATGCTCAAAATGGTATTTTGCAAGCTTTAGTGGAGGAAAAGGAGTGGGAGAATAGAGAGAGTGTGTATGCTGTTGATGCAGAGATTTTTGGCTGTGGCAGGGAGCTTTTTGCAGCTTTAAGAGCGCAAAGCTCAAGTGCTGAAACAGGAGCAATGAGCTTTGGAGGATATTTTAAATAAAGCTTAAGAAAATTTAAATATTAAGGATAAGAATGCAAGCGATAGATATTTTACAGATTAATAAAATCATACCTGTGATTACGATTTATGATTTAAAAACAAGTGTGGATTTAGCTAGGGCTCTGGTAGCTGGTGGTATAGAAATTTTAGAAATTACTCTAAGAACCAAAGATGCACTTGAAGCGATACGCCTTATAGCAAATGAAGTGCCAAATGTCGTTGTGGGGGCTGGCACGGTGCTAAATGCTAAAATGCTTGAAGAAGCCAAGAAGGCAGGAGCTAAGTTTGCTATTAGCCCCGGGCTAAATGCTATCTTTGCAAAAGAGGCTAAGGAGGTGGATTTACCACTAATTCCCGGCGTGGCGACGGCTAGTGAGTTAATGCTAGCATTAGAATTTGACTTTAGGGCTTTAAAGTTTTTTCCTGCGCAAAGTGCTGGGGGCGTCGATTTGCTAAAGTCCCTTGCCGCGCCATTTCCTAGCGTTAAATTTTGTCCAACGGGGGGAATAAACTTAGAGAATATGCAGACATATTTGGGGCTTGAAAATGTGCTGTGTGTAGGTGGTTCTTGGCTTAGTCCTAAGGATTTAGTGCTAGCAAAACAATGGGATAGCATTAGTCAGTTAGCTAGAGAGAGTCTTGTCAAAGCACTTTAATTATTGGAAGTGCGGTTAGGTAGTTAGAATGTTATTGGCGATGGAATCCATTGTTTGACTGCATAAGAAATTTGCTTATGGAGAGTAGAATATGTTACAATCTATGGACGCAACCATCCTAAAGCCTCAGCGGTGGATGCGTGAAATTATGTTAAATCATTTTAAAAGGAAGGTAATGCAGCAGTTAAGTTTTATTAAGTTTAAAACCTCTATTAAAGCAGAGGATTATCTCATATTAAGGGAGATTTTACAAGAAGATGTAGAGATTGCATTTGTTAGTGATTTTTATAGTGTAGATTTTTTTAATTACTTATACAGGTGCGGGGGGGGGGGATTATTGTAGCTTTTAACATAGATTTAGCTGATTTAGAGATTGAGTCTATAAAAAAGTCATTTTAGCACAAGAAAATAGTTATTTTGCCTTCCGTAATCCTTATGAAAAAATTAAGGATTCCATCTTTTTTAAGCTTGTAAGCTTAGATAATTTCTCGCGTTATGCCACAGAATATGCTTATAAAAATCAAATTTTAGAAAAACATTTGCGCAACGCAATGCACTCTAGGTGGGATAGTGTTTATAAAACGCAATTTTTTGAGGATAGGAGATTGTATAATCTTTCAATGCAGTGGAATGTGGTGAAAGACTCTTATTTTAAATATCCGCGTGAAATTTGGATTGCATTATTAAATACTTGTAATACAAATTGTTTGTTTTGTCCTTGGTTTGGCTTTAGTCTAAGCAAAACGCTGCGCAATGATTACTTTAAAACAGATAAAAAAATTGCGACTGCACAAGTTGAAAACATCTTGCAATATGCAGGTAAGGCTAGGGCTAAATGCATTTTTTCAGGTCCGGGAGATCCGCTTTTAGATGAACGCTTAGGAAACTTTGTAAAGCACGCAAAAGAATATGGGGTTTCATCTGTGGAGATTGCCACAAATGGAGTTTTATTAACGCCAAAGAAATTTTTAGAGTTAGTTATATCTGGGGTGGATTCTTGGGTGATTAGTGTGTTGTTTACAAAAGAAACTTATGAGAGATGTGAAGAGGGATTTTTTGAAGTTTTTAAACAAAATTTAATAGAAATTGCTAAACTGATTGAAAGCTTAAAACCATCGCTATCAATACATTTTGCTATTATGTATGAAGAGCATAGGATGGTAGAAATGCTTGTGTTTTGGAATCGTATTGTAAGTTTATCTCATCGTATCAAAGTAACTTCTAGTTGTTGTACAGGCTGTGCAGGAGCAAATGGAGAATATGTTGATTAGACGAATACTGCTGCGATTAGAGCGGCACAGCAAAGGCATTCTTGTAGCGCACCTTTTGGAAGCCTTTATGTTTTTCCAAGTGGAGATGTTGCGCATTGTGAGCACCAAAGGGGCTATTTGGGCAGAGAAGATGTTGAGAAATTTTGTTTAGGGAATGTGTATGAACAGGATTTAGAAGAAATATGGAATGGAATAGCGCACAAGCGTTTTTGTCAAGCGCATCAAAATATGGATTTTATGCAGCAAGAAACTGCTCTTTGTCATTCTTGTATTGCGTGGTGGAATGAAGTTTGAAGGGGAAATTAGTGTATCCCTTTAATTTTATCCAACCATTCCTTAAGGGTTTTTTCAAAGCCCTTTGGAAGCCATTTGACAAATTTTAAATCCCTATTTAAATAGCCTTGCTCTACATAGCCGCCAAAGTCGTGTGGGTAGAGATAACCTTTGTGAAAGTGCTTAATGTGGGGTGGAATCTCTTCATTGGGGTGCTTTTCTACATAATCTAGGGCTGTGTTGATGGCTAGATACGCACAATTTGACTTAGGGCTAGCACAAAGGTAAATCACGCATTGGCTAAGGATGATCCTAGCTTCTGGATAGCCGATTTTTGCAACGCTTTGCATTGTGGAGTTTGCTAAGTTTAGGGCGTTTGGGTTTGCATTGCCAATGTCTTCGCTTGCTAAAATCACAAGTCTTCTTGCAATGAATTCTGGATTCTCTCCCCCTTGAATGAGTCTTGCAAGGTAATAAATTGCTGCATTTTCATCACTCCCGCGGATGCTTTTAAGCATTGCTGAGATTAAATCATAATGCGCATCTAGCTCGCTAGTGCCGCTTGGTGCAGTTTTGCGCAAAGATTTTAACAGCTCCACATTTAGCGGTAATTGCGTGCTTTGTGCGCAATCTAGTAAGTTTAGCATTGCTCTTGCATCGCCACCACTAGTTTGGATAAGAAAATTTTGCACTTCTTCATTGAGTGCAAATGGCTTTAAAATCTGCTCTAGCTCCTTTGTGTTTAAGGGCTTAAATGCAAACACCATAGAGCGCGAACGGATTGCTTGTGTGAGTGCAAAATAGGGATTTTCCGTAGAAGCTCCTAGGATTAAAGCGGTGTGATTTTCCATAATAGGAAGTAACATTTCTTGCTGGGTTTTACTAAGCCTATGCACTTCATCAATGAAAATTAAGGGTTTTTGTAAAGTGTTATGGTGTGCTGTTAAAATCTTACGCAAATCTTCGGATTTAAAATTTGTCGCATTGAGTGCATAAAAAGGGGAATCCATAGTCTTAGCAATGAGCATTGCTGCGCTTGTTTTGCCACTTCCTGGTGGTCCAAAGAAAAAGGAATGCGGAATCTTTTTTGTCAAAATTAATCGCATAAAGGGTGCATTTTCTCCAAAAAGATGTGTTTGTCCGATGAATTGCTGAAAGTTTTTAGGTCTTTTGTTGTATGCTAAATCTTGCATTTTCATTCTTTTAAGGATAGGTATGACAAAGTTTGTTCCTTTATTGCTTGGGATTTTCGCTGCATTTATGGTGCTTTTTATGATGTATGGTGTGGGAAATCCGATTTTTTAAAATGATTTTAGAGTGTCTAAGTGCATTTTTCTCTTCTCCAAGCCTGCATTAAATTTTTAACATTTTGCGTGATGTCTCCTTGCCAAATGCTACGAATGCACGCTACCATTTGCGCATCTTTAATGCGTGCAATATTATCTTTTTGGATTCCGCCTATGGCACATATTGGGAGTCCTAGACTTTGGGCTTGCGTGAAAATATCTAGGGAAATTGTTTTAGCATTGGGTTTTGTGTGTGAGGGGAAGCAAGCTCCAAAAGCAATGTAATCTGCTCCAGCAAGGGCAGCATTTTTTGCTAGGTTTAAATCTCCGTAGCAAGAAACGCCTAGGATTCCATTAAATTTAGAGCGAATTTTTTTGAGCTCATCTTTGCTATAAGGTGTATTGTCTTCCTTTTTGCCAATGTGCAATCCTTGCGCTTGTAGAGAGATGGCAAGATCTATGCGATCGTTTAAGAGGAAGGAGATATTGTGTTTTTGACAAAGCTGCATTAAAGGCGTGCATAAGGAAGCTAAGGCGGAATCTTGCGTGTTTTTATCGCGCAGTTGAAAAAGTGTGATTCCGCCTTTTATGGCTTGTATGAGTGCATTTTCTAGGGTTGGGTAGGGGGTTAGTGTTGTATCGCTGATAGCATAGATTCCGCATAGCATTTTGCTAAATCCTAATCAAAAATATTTTAAAATTCTATACTTTAATTGATAAAGAGAGTTTGAAATGTCAAAGATTCCGCATATAACTTATGAGTTTGAGTTGCAAGGTGTGGTGCAGGGCGTTGGATTTCGTCCTTTTGTGTATAGAATTGCTAAGGAATGCGGAGTCTTTGGAAATGTGCGCAATACGACTGCTGGTGTAACAATTCTAGCGCAAGGCACTAAGAAGGCTTTGGAGTGTTTTGAAAAGGCTTTGCAGACTCCCCCTAAGGTTGCAAAAGTGACTAAAATTTTTAAACAAGAAATTAAAAATGCGGAATCCTTTTTTGACTTTAGCATCATGCAAAGCACACAGGGGAATGGATTAGGTGCAACAATCCCAGCAGATATTGCGCTTTGTGAAGAATGCTTAAGAGAAATGCAGAATCCAAAAAATCGTCGCTTTGGCTATGCGTTTATAAGTTGCACAAATTGTGGCGGGAGATATAGTTTAATAAAAACACTTCCTTATGATAGGCAAAGCACAGCAATGGCAGATTTTGTGATGTGTAAAGCGTGTCAAGATGAGTATAATGATCCTAATTCTAGGAGATTCCATTCAGAAATTAATTGTTGCTATGATTGTGGTCCAAGATTGTTTTTTACTGAGAATTTAGAGGCATATAAGGAATGCACAGAGGATTTTGTTTTATGCAAGAGGCTTGGAGAAGATTGTATGCAAAACCCTTTAGAGAGAGCGGTAGAATACCTAAAAGCAGGAAAGATTTTAGCAATCAAGGGGATTGGGGGGTATGCGCTTGTGTGTAATGGGCTAGATTCTCAGGCGATTTTAGCATTAAGGAAGCGTAAGAATCGCCCTAGAAAGCCTTTTGCTTTGATGTGTAAAAATACGGAAATGGCGGAATCTTATGTGCATTTAAGCGCATTGCAAAAAGAGATTTTAAATTCTAGTGCTGCACCAATTTTGCTTTGTGATTTTAAAGATAACATCTCTTTGCCGCTTTCTATCATTGCTCCTAAACTTGCTACTTTGGGTATTATTTTGCCCTATGCGCCTTTGCATTATTTATTGTTTGAAAAGCTTAATTTTCCATTAATTTTTACAAGTGCTAATGTAAGTGGAGAGCCAATTATTAAGGATTTTTCTCAAATTGTTGAAGCTTTTGAGGGAGTGTGTGAGGGAGTGCTATTTTATAATCGTAATATTTTAAATCCCATTGATGATAGTTTAGTGCGTGTTATTACGCATAAGGGTAAAGAGCAAATGCAGGTTTTGCGCCGTGCGCGCGGATTTTTATCGGAGATTACCCTGCCATTTAAAAGTGCGCAGGATTTTATTGCGCTTGGGGCGCAACAAAAGGCAACTTTTTGTTTAAAAATACAAAACAAGGTTTTGCTTAGTCCGCATTTGGGAGATTTAGAGAATATTGAGAGTGTGGAGAATTTTTTAAAGACACAAAAATTATTTTTAACACAATATAAAATTGCTCCTAAAAATTTTGTGCTAGATTTGCATCCAAATTATGCTCAAAGGGGGTTTATTAGCGATGCAAAAAGGATAGAATGCGTGCAACATCATTTTGCACACTTGCTCTCTAATGTGGTAGAGAATAGGATTGATAAGAAGGTTTTGGGTGTCATTTTTGATGGAACAGGATATGGCGATAGTAGCAAGGATAGGCAGGGGATGATATGGGGAGGTGAGTTTTTAGAGTGGAATCCTAAAAAGCCTTTGGAATATCAGCGTGTTGCGTATTTTGATGCTTTGATGCTTTTAGGAGGAGAGAGGGCGATTGAGGATATTAGAAGGCTTGGATTATCTTTGATTTTTGAGAGTTTTAAGGGAGAGTATAAAACGCTTGATTTATCCTTGTTTAAGGAGTTTTCACAAGAGGAATTAGAGATTTTTTATGCCTTAAATGCAAAACAATCAAGGGTAAGAGTGCCTTGTAATAGTGTAGGGAGGCTTTTTGATGGAGTTAGTGCGCTTTGTGGTGTTTGTGTGCAAAGTAGTTATGAGGGAGAGGGGGGGATGGTGTTAGAATCCTTTGCTTTAAACGCTTTGAAAAAGTTGGAATCTAAAAAATTAAGAGCGTATTCTTATACAATCCAAGAAGGTGTGGTAAATTATCAGTCTATGGTTAGGGAGATTTGCAAAGAGCTAGAGTCGGGTGTGGAAGTGTGCGAGATTGCATTAAGATTCCATATTACGCTTGCTAGTGTGATTGCAGAAATTGCTAAGGATTACACGCATATTGCATTAAGTGGGGGATGTTTTCAAAATGCTCTTTTAACGCAACTTGTTTTAGAAAAGCTTGTGGGCAAAGAGGTGTATCTTAATGGAGAGATTCCGTGTAATGATGGCGGCATTAGTGTAGGGCAAGCGTATTTTATGGAGTTGTTTTATGCACAGCTAACGCGCTAAAACTTTGGCTTGTTGGCATCATTTCTAAGGTGTTGATGTTGATGTGTTTTGGTGGAGTTGCAACCCAATACACTGCTTCTGCAATGTCTTGTGGTTGAAGTGCCTGACTATTTTGATAGAGTGCATCAGCACGCGCTTTATCTCTTTTAAAACGCACGAGTGAAAACTCACTCTCTGCAAGCCCGGGCTGTATATCGCTTACTCTTACATTTGTGCCTGCCAAATCTGCACGCAATCCTAGTGCAAACTGTCTAACAAAAGCTTTTGTTGCCCCATAGACATTGCCACCGGGATAAGGGTATTTCCCAGCAATAGAACCTAAAGTGATGATGTGTCCGTTTTTGCGCTCCACCATTTGTGGCAATAGGAGATGCGTAAGGTAGCTAAGGGCTGTAATATTAACGCTAATCATTTGCTCTCAGTCGTTAAAATCACACTTTTGCGCAGGTTCAATACCTAGCGCAAGCCCTGCATTATTAACCAAAACATCAATTTCTTGAAAATCTTTTGGCAGGGAAGAGAGTGCATTTTTTAAGGCATCTTTATTGCAAATATCGCAGGGTAAGATGACGCATTGTGGAATCTCTTTTGCTAACAATTCTAAGCGTTCTTTACGCCTTGCAAGTGCGATGACTTGATGCCCGTTTGCGCCAAATTTTCTAGCAATTTCTCTACCAAAGCCGCTAGATGCTCCTGTTACTAAAATAACCATTGTCTTTTCCTTATGGGTTGCAATTTAGAATTTTTTTGTAATGTGTTTTTAACTCTTCTTCTTTTTGTATTTCCGAATTTGGAATCTTTTCTATTATTGTTTTAGCATTTTGGCAATCTTTGAGTTTAAAATATCCCCAAGCAAGAGAATCTAAATAATAGGCGTTGCTAGGGTCTTCTTCTAGGGCTTTTTGCACATATTTTATGCCTTTTTGAATGCGCATAGAGTCGTTAAAATCGTGGTCAATCATTAAGTAGCCTAGATAATTCCAATAGAGTGCTTCATTGGTTTTTAATGCAGCTTCCTTTAAATCGTTTTCTATGGCTTGGAGATAAGTTTTTGTGCGTGTTTTTGAATTTTCATAAGAAAGCATTGCTTTGTAGGCTAAGAAATTGGAATCTTGCGTGTTTTGATAGATGATTTCTGCTTGCTTGATGGTTTTTTGTGTGTCTTTTTGTAAGCGGTAGATTTCAAAGAGTAAGGCATTGCGCATAGCAATATTAGAGTGCTTTAGCAAAAAAGATTCCGCTAAATCTAAATGTTTAGTTTTTGTATAAATTTCTAATACAAGGCGCGCATAATCTTGCGCATTGGTTTCTTCAAAAAGCAATGCGTAAATGCGTGCAGCATCTAAATAGAGTTTAGATTCCAGATAAATTGCAGCGAGTTTATCCCCGATAGATTTTGTGATTTCTTGTGTTTTGATATGGGTTTCATAGAGAGATATGGCAGTTTTAGAATCTTTTAAGAATAAAAGATGTGTGGTGGCAAGTTTGTCTAGCAAAATTGGATTGGGATTGAGATGATAAGCAAGTTGTAAGTATTTACTAGCATTTTTGTAGTCTTGGCGTAGAAAATATACAGAGGAGATTAGTTCATAGCTCTCAGCATTTTTGTGGTATTGTAAAAGTAATTTAGCTTCTTTTAAGGCTAAGTCAAATTGCTTGGTGTTTGTTAAGATTCCAATAAGCACGCTACGCACCATTTCATCTTTTGGGTATTTTTCTAAAAATGCATAGGCTTCTTTTTGTGCTTCTTGGAGTTTGTTTTGTGCGACTAAAATCCCTAAAATTTCTTTGAGATAGTTTGGGTTTGGGTTAATTATATAAGCATTGGCAAAGGCTGTTTGTGCGCTATCATAATCGTTTGTATCTAATGCTGCATAAGCCTGTATGATGAAAATATCTTCAAGATTCTCTACTTCTTTAAAATTAGGATTTTTTAAAGTCATTAAATCTTGCTTGAAGCAACCTGAAAATCCAATCAATAGTGCAATAGTGTTTATAAAGAGAATAAGATGTTTATTTTTTAACCACACCGATACATTCCTTTTCTAGTTCGTCAAAATGTTCTTTGTAGTAGTCCCAAAAAGGGAAGGCTACGCATTGTTTTGGGCGTTTAGGATAGATTTGACAGATTCCATCTTTAAAGAACACACAAGAGTAAGTTTTATTATCTTGTGTGATGTCCAATAAAGAATAGCGATAGCCCACTTTCTTGACATAATTTTGGCAAAATGTGTCAAAATCTAGCCCGAGAAACTCAGCAATTTCTTCAATTTCTTTGGGTGTAACAAAGACATATCCGCTCTCACCCGTGCAACATTTTCCGCCACATTCCTTACATTTGCTAGGGTCAAAGTGGTATTGAAAATCAGAATGCTCTAACATTTAATGCTCCAAGTGTTTGCGTGGTGATAGATTGCCTGCACTTCTTGTGTGAAATGCTGCCCTTTTTTCTCGCTTAAATGCGTGAAAAGGGGAGGTTGAATTTCACATTGGCTTTTAGAATTTTTTCTAGCACGGCATAATACCAAAGTCGCGCTTTTTTCTGCCTTTGGATGCACAAAACGCACAGAAATTGGCGGAATCTTAAAGTGTTGCAATGTGCTAAAAAGGCTAAAAATCGCCTTTGCATCGTAGCAAAAAATAAACTCTCCTTTAGGCTTTAAAAGTGTATTGACTTTTTTTGCTAGATCAAAAAAGGGAAGATTTTCTGCATAACGCGCACTAAAAATATCAGAATTTTTGGATTTCATCACACCATCGTGATAGAAAGGGGGGTTGCTTAAGATTGCATCAAAGGTTTGCATTTTGGATTCCAAAAAATCCGCGCAGATTAAATTTGCTTGGATTTTATTAATGCGTAAATTTTGCGCACAAAGTTCTACCATTTTAGGGTTTTTCTCAACCATTGTAAGTTGTAGTGGCAAATCCCTAGCACAAAGCATTCCTAGGATTCCACAACCTGCACCAATGTCTAAAAGCGTGGAATGTTTTTTTAAAAAAGGCATTGCAAAATGGTGCAAAAACAAAGTGTCGCTGTTGTAGCAATAGCCATCTTTTGGTTGGTAAATTTGCATAGGATTCCTAATGGATTTGCAGAGAAAAAATTGTTTTTTTCTCTAAATTTTTAACTTCTAAGGTTATAGAATCTTGTGTGGTGCTGTAATTTAGCTCTAACCCTTCACGCATAATTATTTGCAAAAAGCCATTTTGGATTCTAACTTTATTTTCTCCGCTAAAAATTTCTTGCCCTTTTAAAACCACCTGAAAGTCTAGTTCTCTAAAAGTATCGCTTCCAAAAAATTTGCGCACAATGGAATCTTTTGCATAGCATTCCCCATTTAGACAAATTTTATCTTTGTAACAATCCATTTTAAGGAGGGCTGTCCCCGCATTAAAAATCTCTAAGCTTGTGTAATTAGGATAAGACTTAACAAAGCCTAAATCATAGAATCTAAAATCTTTAGTAGAGAAAAAAATCGTTTTGGTTGTAGAGTTTTGTAGGATGGGCGTTTTAGCGCATCCAAATGCAAAAAGCACCACAAAAGTAGTGCTTAAAATTGCTCGCCAGTTAATACGCGATACCATCGTTTTCCATCAAGTTTAAGTTCCATACTGACTTGGCAGAGACCATCTTTATACACGGTTTCTACAATTTCAGCATTACGAATCACTGCTAACACTTTTGTTTTAACCGTGGAGTTCTTTAGCATCATATCACGCACTGTATCTTGTGCATTAACGCGGATTCCATACATTTTTTCACCAATTTGGCGGTAAGCATCCACGATTGCTGCACGCTTTGCAAGTGCTAGAGCTTGCGCAGGAGATGCTGTAGATTCTGGCGCTACACCCATTCCTACTGCACTAATTTCAATAATGCTAGAAGGTGTGATAATAGGGGCATTTGGGATTACAATATCATCTCCACCAACTTCTACTCCTTGAAGATTAGAAGGGGTGTTTGAATTCCTTCCATAAGATGCGCTTTGGAATCCTGCATTTCCTATTGGACTTACAGATGCACTACTTGTTGTTGAATTTACTTGAGCAGCAAGCAAATTACTTCCTAAAAGCATTCCTGCTAAGACTAATGAAATTGATGTTTTTGTCATTTTGATCCTTTTTGGTATTAAGATACTTGCATTAAGCAATTGGCGTTCCATATTTTTCAAAAAGTGTTTCGCGCAGAGATTTTATCATTTTATCCATCGCTATAAGATAAAGTTCGCCACTTTTTTCCCAAAGATGTTGCATATTATTATAAGGAAGATGTAAGGAGCAAAATGCGATTGTATAGAGAAAATGGCTTAGAGTGCCACCAAAAAGAATGCTAATAAAAGGATTGCTTAAGGATTCTTTGGCAATCACTCCATAGGCTTTGTCTAGGGCGACAAATAAATCTTGTTTTGACAAAACTTGTATTTTAAAAATATCGTGCATTTTGTTTTTAAAAGCTAGAATTTCAAAAGCATATTTTTCCGTTTCTTTTGTGTAGAATCCTGTTTTTTGTGGATTTTTAAAAAGGGATTTGATTTGCTTTAGTGCTGTTTTTTTATTGATTGTTTTAAGTTCAAATTCTTCGTGATGTGTGGGTTGTGCACCATTGATTCTAGCACCATCGTTTAAATTTAAAATGTGAAAAGGTTTGAGTGCATTAAAGGTTTCTTCTAAGGCAGCTTTTGAGAGAGAAAACAGAGCGTCTGAATAAATATCATCGCTAAAATTTCCAGTTACAGGATAGGCGTATTCTGGAATCTTTTTTTCTTCTTCTCCGTAATAAGAGTTTTTAGCGTGCTTGCTAAAGCCTTTTTTGTAGCCACAATCTAGCCCGCATAAAATCACATCACTGCCTAGATAACTCGCTAATGCTGCTCCGGCATTGCCTACAAGAGGCGCAGTGAATTGCACTCTAAAGCTAGGAGCATTTAAGTTAGCAGCACTGCTTCCATCGCGTTCAAAGAGATAGAGCTCTTTTGCAAGCTCTTTTGCTGTTTTGTCTAGCACGCTTGCAGCGATTAAAGGAATATCATCTAGTGGGGCAGATTTTAAGACTTCACCTAAATAATTGTGGCGTTCAATTTCTATTTGAAAATCTGGTTTGATTCCATTATTTAGTAAAGGTTTTAATGCAGTGCCACAGCTAAAAATAATCATTTTATTTTGATTTTTTTTAATGAAAGGAAGTAGAAAGTCAAGGCTTGGTCCGTTTGCTACCACACAAATGGGTGCATTGACGCGTTTTGGTTGGATGAGCATTTTATGAATGGGAAAGGAGAGTTTATTTTTAATGCCTAGCATTTCATCTTCAAAGGTTCCCCAACCGCGCAGAGTTTGAGAATGCACTTCAAAAACAATATCACGCGCATTTTGTGTTGTTGGGGTTTGGTAAAGCATTAATTCAAAGCGGATAAGAGAAGTGCTAATTTTGCGCGTTAAAAAAAAGTTTTGGATGTATTCTTTTTTCATAATGCTTTCTAAAAAGATGTAGCCCGCTTTATTTTGCACTTTGCTAAAAAGCAAAGGAAAATCTACAAAAAAGCAAGCAATTCTAAATAAATCTAGGGATTCTTCAAAAATAAAAAAATTATGGATTGTTGCATAATTTTCAATCAAAATTTGCAAAAAGATTCCACCTCCAAGTCCAAATAAATTTAAACTTGGTAAAAAATCACTGGGTAGATGATAATCAGCAATGCCATTATTTTGGAATGCATAATTTAAGATTCCATTGACTAGTATTTGACTATATGGAAACTCTTCTCCTATAAGGGAAGGTTTTTCTCCAACAATGCGATTCCATTTTTCATTAATTGGGGGATTATAAGCACAATTTTTATGCACATCTAGCATTGTAGATTTTCCCTCTATAACTGCATACATTAAAACATTTTGTTTGAAATTTAAAATATTGACACCTTCTTTTCCGATATAGAGTTGATATTCTTTAGCGGGAGCTTGTAAAGCTTGGAAGAGATTAGGATAATTTGCAAAAAAAGCTAAATTGTTTTGGAAGCGTGCATTGCAGAAAGATTCTATTGCTTTTGGAGAGTGGTTTTCTAGCATCTCTATAATGGTTTGTTTTGGGTTTGCGTGCATTATTATCCTTAGAAATTAGAGATGGCAAATTTTAGCAGAAATTTTTAAAACCTTTTACAAAAGACAAAACATTTAAGTTTTTAAAGTTTATAATTTAGGCTTTGATTTTATAGAAGTGAGGCTGTTTATGCAAAATTACAAGATTTTTACTGGGAGTGCGCATATAGAGTTCTCCAAATATGTTGCTAGGGTTTTGGATATTGAATTATCTGATGCAGAAGTTACACGCTTTAGTGATGGAGAGATTAGTGTTCGCTTATGTGAGAGTGTGCGCGGTAAAGATGTTTTTGTAATTCAACCAACCTGTGCGCCAACAAATGATAATTTAATGGAGCTATTAGTGATGATAGATGCGTTAAAAAGGAGCTCTGCAAAAAGCATTAATATCATTATGCCTTATTTTGGTTATGCTAGACAAGATAGAAAGGCAGCCCCACGCGTGCCAATTACAGCAAAGCTTGTGGCAGATTTATTGCAATGTGCGGGAATTTCACGCTTAATCACTATGGATTTGCACGCGGGGCAAATTCAAGGCTTTTTTGATGTTCCTGTGGATAATTTGTATGGTTCTATTGTGTTTAAAGAACACATAATGGAGAAAAATCTTAAAAATCCTATTGTTGCAAGTCCAGATATTGGTGGAGTGGCACGCGCTAGATATTTTGCAAAACTTTTGGGGCTTGATATTGTGATTATTGATAAAAGGCGTGAAAAGGCAAATGAGAGTGAAGTGATGAATGTGATTGGAAGCGTGGAAGGTAAAGATGTGATTTTAATTGATGATATGATTGATACTGCTGGAACAATGGTGAAAGCTGCAAGTGCTTTTAAGCAAAAGGGGGCTACAAGTGTGATTGCGCTTGGCACACACGCTGTTTTTAGTGGTCCAGCTTATGAAAGAATTGCAAGTAGCGAGATTGATGAGGTGATTGTTACAGATACGATTCCCTTGCAACAAAGCTGTGAAAAGATTAAAATCTTAAGTGTCGCGCCTTTGTTTGCTGAAGTGATTAGAAGGATAAATAATGATGAGAGCGTTAATTCTCTTTTTGCTTAATGTTTTTGGTGCGTTGTTTTTAAATGCGCAACAAATTCAAAACGCAGAAAAAATTAAAGAAGCTAAGGTGCTTCAAGCCGTGTTAGAAACAACTTCAGGTAAAATCACTCTAGATTTATTCCCACAAGTTGCGCCAAAAGCGGTGGAAAACTTTGTAACACATATTAACAATGGATATTACAATGGAATCCTTTTTCATCGCGTGATTCGTAAATTTATGATTCAAGGCGGAGATCCAACAGGAACAGGGCGTGGCGGTGAGTCTATTTGGGGAGAGGATTTTGAAGATGAAATTGTCAAAGGATATGCCTTTGATAGAGCAGGCATTTTAGCAATGGCAAATGCAGGGGCTAACACAAATGGGAGTCAATTTTTCATCACAACAACACGCACTCCGCATTTAAATGGGAAGCACACAATTTTTGGCGAAATTAGTAAAGAGCATCAAGAAGAGAGCTTTAAGACATTGCGTAAAATAGAATACACACCAACAGATTATGCGGATAAACCACTAAAAGAGCAAAAAATCTTAAAAGCCTATATCATCGCTCCTTAAGACTTTGGGCGAAAGGCTTTGATAACCTTAGGGTTTGTTTCTAAATACGCCGCGCCGATTAAATCAAGGCAATAAGGCACAGCGGGAAAAACAGCGTCTAAGCATTCTCTAATGGATTTTGGTTTGCCCGGGAGATTAATAATTAGGCTTTTGTGATAAATCCCCGCACTTTGGCGCGATAAAATCGCCGTTGGGATATATTGTAAGCTAGTTTGGCGCATAAGCTCACCAAAGCCCGGGAGCATTTTCTCACACACAGCTTCTGTGGCTTCTGGTGTAACATCGCGTGGAGCAGGACCTGTGCCACCTGTGGTTATGATTAAATCGCATTGCTCTTTATCTGCAAGTGTGATGAGTTGCTCTTTAATGGATTCTAAATTATCAGCAATCACGCAATAGTTATAAGTAAATGGCGTAATAAGGTATTCTTGTAGGGTTTCTAAAATTGTTTTGCCTGAAATGTCTTCATAAATCCCTGCACTTGCGCGATCTGATAGAGTTAGGATTCCAATTTTTGCTTGTTCCATTCTATGTCCTTAATGTAGGTGTTAATCTACCCTTTTAATGCTAAAATCTGTTGCGACTGCTTGAATAAAGGGTAAAAAGAGAGTGTCAAAAAATCTCTAGTCACTTAAAAGTCCGCTATGTGGGAGATGATGACTGCGTTCTTTGGCGTAAATGCGCTGTCCGTCTTTTAAATTATATTTCCAAATGGGTGCATTGTGCTTAAAGTCTTCAATAAAATCTTCAAAAATCTCTAAGCTTGCACGCCTTTGAGAGCTAAAAACTCCTGCCATATAGGGGCTTTGATGGTTTAGCACATTGCCTTTTGAGTGTGCCATTTTAAGATAAGCATTGCATTTTTGCGCCTTTTTACACCATCTATTAAGCCATTGCTCTAAAAGCGGTGTGTAAATGTCAAAACTAAGCCCTTCACAACCATTTTCAGCACGCACGATTCCGGTAAATATAAGATTTGCGCCAAAGTTATGCTCCGCCCCAAAGGCACACCATTTTGCATAAATCTCTGTGGTGTTTAATGCGCCTTCAAAGAGCAATAAGGAATCTTGTAATAAATCTTGCATTAACCGCCACATACAGGAGGAAGTAGGGCGATTTTATCGCCGTCTTTAATGGGGGTATCTAAAGAGGAGATGATTGTATGATTAAGAGCAATAGCGCAATCTTTTAACCAAGCGTTAATCTCAGGGATTGCTTGGAGTTCTTCTTTTAATGCATATAGTGTTGTGGCATTACTTTTGTGGGTTTTGTTTCCAAGCGGACCTAAAAATTCAACTTCTACCATAATGTGTCTTATTGGAGTAATTCAATGCGTTCTTCTTGCATTTCATAAGGGATTTTTGGGTTTGGTTTTGTGGTAGGATTCATTGCTTTTGTTTTAACTTTTTGTGTTTGTTTTGGTGCTAATTTTGAAGGTGTTTTAGGTAGGCGATTAACAGAGATAATTTTTCCAGTTCTGCCATCAACGAAAAATGCAGAATCCTTAGGGTATTTTTGCATTTCGCGCTTTAATGCTTCATCAAAAGGAGTCAAGAGGGAAACCAATTTGTTTTTTGAGGCTTTTGGGAGCGTTTGCACAAAATTGTCCGCATAAAGAATAGTGCTTGCAAGAGAGGCGATTAAGCAAGCTATTAGGCTTTTTTTAAGTTGAATTTGCATTAAGGAATCCTTAAAAATGAATTTAGCTATAATTTTATAACAAATCACATAAAAAAGCAAAAAGGAATGTTTAATGGAGATTATTGCAACACAAAATGCACCACAGGCGATTGGTCCTTACTCTCAGGCAGTTAGGGCAAATGGAATGCTCTATACTTCAGGGCAAATTGGACTCACTCCGCAAGGAGAGCTACTAGGCGATATTAGCGTGCAAACAAGACAGGTTTTAAATAATCTTAAAGAAGTCTTAAGGGCAGGCAATAGTAGTATGGATAGGGTTATTAAAACAACGATTTTTTTAAGCGATATGGAAGATTTTGGAATCGTAAATACAATTTATGCGGAATTTTTTGGGGAGCATAAGCCTGCTAGAAGCACAGTTGCAGTCAAAACATTGCCCAAAAATGCGCTCATAGAGATTGAATGTATTGCACTTACAAATTAAAGTTTTATTAATAAAAATTAAGGTAGAATCCAACCTTTTATTGTTTAAAATAAAAAATAACTTCAAATTTTAAGGAATTGTATATGTATGCAATCATTGCGAATGGAGGCAAACAATACAAGGTGAGTGAGGGCGATATTATTTTGCTAGATTGCTTAAACCTTGAGCCAAAGTCAAAAGTTGAAGTAGCTGAAGTTTTAGCCATCTGTAAAGATGATGATATTAAGCTTGGTACACCTTATGTAAGCGGTGCAAAAGTTGAGCTTGAAGTCATCAATGAAGGCAGAGGCAGAAAAGTCATTACTTTTAAGAAACGCCGTAGAAAAGATAGTAAAACTAAGCGCGGTTTTAGAAGAGATTTTACGCGTGTGCGTGTGGTAAAAATCTTAGGCTAGATTGCAACATTTAAGGAGTTAGAATGGCACATAAGAAAGGTCAGGGTAGCACTCAGAATAACCGCGATTCTGCGGGACGCCGTTTAGGTGTTAAGAAATTTGGTGGGCAGTTTGTGCGTGCGGGAAATATTATTATCCGTCAAAGAGGGACAAAAGTGCATCCCGGAAATAATGTAGGAATGGGTAAGGATCACACAATTTTTGCATTAATTGATGGGATTGTTTCTTTTGAGAGAAAAGATAGGAATCGCAAAAAAGTTTCTATTCTTCCAGCTTCTTAAGCTTTCTGTATTTTTAAGATTCCAACTTTGGAATCTTAAATTTTTCATTTTTAAGGTTTTTAATGTTTGTTGATTGTGTTGAAATCTTTGTGTCTTCAGGCAAAGGTGGAGAAGGCGCAGTTTCCTTTCGCCGTGAGAAATTTGTCCTTAATGGTGGTCCTGATGGGGGCGATGGTGGCAAGGGTGGAAATGTGTATTTTCAAGTGGATAGAAACACAGATACGCTCTCACATTTTAGAGGACACAAACATTTTAAGGCGCAAAATGGGCGTCCGGGTGAAGGGCGCAATAAATATGGAAAAAAGGGCGAAGATTTAATTATTATCGTGCCTCCAGGCACTCAAGTTTTTGATAATGAGAATGGTGAGTTGCTTTTAGACTTGCTTGAGAGTTCGCAAAAAGTGCTGTTTTTAGAAGGGGGCAAGGGGGGGTTAGGCAATGCGCATTTTAAAAGTGCTACAAACCAACGCCCCACTTATGCACAAAAAGGCTTGCCCGGAGTTGAAAAAACTCTCCGCTTAGAGTTAAAACTTATCGCTGATGTTGGGCTTGTAGGGTTTCCAAATGTTGGGAAATCCACACTTGTATCAGTGTTGTCTAATGCAAAGCCAGAGGTTGCAAATTATGAATTTACGACTTTAATTCCTAGTCTTGGAATTGTCAATGTGGGGGATTATCAATCTTTTGTGATGGCAGATATTCCCGGAATTATCGGCGGTGCAAGTGAAGGAAAGGGATTGGGGATTGAGTTTTTGCGCCATATTGAACGCACGCAATTTTTGCTTTTTGTGTTAGATTTAGCAAATTATAGAGAGATACAAGAGCAATTTAGTGTGTTGCGACAGGAAGTGAGTCAATTTAGCAAGACGCTTGAGAATCGCCCCTTTGGTATTATGTTTTCAAAAAGTGATGCAATAGAAAATGCTGGCAAAAGTGTGGAATCTTTTGTAAAAGATTTGGATTGTGGTTTAAAAAAACACGCGCAAATTCTAAATTGTTTTATCCAAGAAGTGGATGATTTTAGCGTAAAACTTGATGTTACAAAGCCGCTTTTTGTGCTAGGTGTTTCAAGTGTGAGTGGTGAGAATGTGGAATCCTTAAAACATTTGTTGTATGCAAGTTTAAAAGAGTTTAGGGGTTAGCAGTTTCCAAATGAAGATGTTTACATTGAATCCAGTTTGCCAATGGTTCTTTCTATGCAACACCCTATCCTTTTATGGGGTGATTTAAGCAAAATTGCATTGTGCTGTCTTTTGTAATGGTTTGGTTGTGCCTATTTACAGCCATATTACTTTAAGGTTTTTAGATATGAAAAGAATAGTTATTAAGGTTGGAAGTGCGATTTTAGTAGAAAATCAAAGCATTAATTTAGTGCGCATTGAAGCCTTAGCGCAGTTAATTGCAAAGCTTAGAAGTGTGTATGAAGTGATTTTAGTTAGCTCTGGTGCTGTGGCGGCGGGATACACAGAGATTAAACTTGATAAAGCGAATCTTAGTAACAAGCAAGCTTTGGCGGCTATTGGACAGCCTTTGTTGATGCAGATTTATGCAAATGTCTTCAAAAAATATCAAATCACCACTGCGCAAATGCTACTGACTGCTTATGATTTTGATTCTAGGAAGCACACACAAAATGCGCGCAATGCAATGGAAGTTTTGCTTGGAAATAAGGTGTTGCCTATTATTAATGAAAATGATGTGATTGCAACAGGGGAGTTAAAGTATCTAGGTTTTGGGGATAATGATCAGCTCTCAGCGCACGCAACACATTTTTTTGGGGCGCGATTATTGGCGATTTTAAGTGATATTGATGCGTATTTTGAAGCAAATCCAAAAAACTACCCTAATGCTAAAATGAGAAAAATTGTAACAGAAATTTCTGATGATGAACTCTGTGCAGAAGCCACACCAAATAATGCGTTTGCCACAGGAGGAATCGTAACTAAACTTAAAGCGGCAAAATTTTTGTTAGACAATCAAAAAGAAATGTTTTTATCTAGCGGTAAAGATTTATCGGTTTTGTATGGCTTTTTAATGCATAATATCCACGAAAAGGGGACATTATTTACAGCAAATCTTCAAAAATAGGAACATAAATTGCTTGTATCTTATCATAAGATTATGATAAGGAGATGTAATGGAATTCTTAAGGGATGATGGATTGGTTTTCTGTAATTTTTTTGACATTAGCGAGATTCCCTCACAAGAAGGCAATCCTGAAGAAAGCAATAAACACAATGTGTATTTAGATGATACTAAAGAAAATGAAAGGGTAATGATTCTATATGTTACGGATAAAATGCAAAAAACATCTGTGTGATATCACAAATAATATTGTTATGCGTGCATCTATGGGTTAAATTTTAGGCGGTAGAATGGAAGAAATCTGTGCTAAAGTGAGCAGTAAATTTAGTTAGTGTTTAAAATGATGCAAACTCTTAGTGTTAGTGAGCTAAATGCGCAAATTAAAAGCCTTCTTGAAACGACTTTTGTGCAAGTTAGTGTGATTGGAGAAGTGAGTAATTTTACGCACCATTCAAGCGGGCATTTGTATTTCACGCTAAAGGATAAGAATTCTTCTTTAAAATGTGTGATGTTCCGTGGAAATGCTAGTAAGCTTAAATTTAGGATTGAAGAGGGTATGGAGCTAACCCTAGAAGGCGTTATTAATGTGTATATTCCGCGCGGAGAATACCAATTAAATTGTCTTAATGCTTATCCAAATGGGCTAGGATCTTTGTTTTTAGCCTATGAGCAACTTAAAGAAGAGTATAAAACAAAGGGTTATTTTGCCAATAAAAAACCTTTGCCAAAATTCCCTAAAAAAGTCGCACTGCTTACTTCAAGCACGGGGGCTGTGTTGCAGGATATGTTAAGCATAGCAAAGAAGCGATGGAATCTTATAGAGTTTGTGTTGTTAAATACGCTTGTGCAAGGTGATGGCGCAAAAGAGAATATTGCGGAGAATATTAAAATTGCAGATACTTTAGGGCTAGATTGTATCATTATTGCTCGTGGTGGAGGAAGTTTTGAGGATTTATGGGCATTTAATGAGCCCCTTGTGATTGAGGCAATTTATCAAACTAAGACTCCCATTATCTCAGCAATTGGTCACGAGCCAGATGTTGTGCTTAGCGATTTTGTAGCGGATTTGCGCGCACCTACACCTTCTGCGGCAATGGAATTGTTATTGCCAGATCAAAACGAATGGTTAATGCGTTTAGACGCATTGCAAGCAGATTTGGATAAATTTTTAGTGCGCACTTTGCAAGTCAAGATGCTAGAGCTTCAAAGATTAAGGGAGAAACTCAACCAAAATCCCTTTTTTGATAAGATTATACAATTGCAGATACAATGCAAACAGCAAGGAATATTTTTAACGCAAATTATAGAGCATAGGCTTTCTCTTTGTGTCTTAAAACTGCAAACCCCAAGTGTGCAAATGCACTTAAGCATTCAGCAAAAATTAGTACAATTCCAAACACAATTAAAAGTTTTAAAAGCGCAAATGGAATCTAAAAATCCAGAAAATTATCAACAAGAAGGTTATGTTTGCGCATTGAGTCAAGGTAAAAAGATAAAAAAACTTGCGGATTTAAATTTGGATTCCATTATAGAATTACAAGATAAAAGTGCAATAATCAAAGCAAAAGTAAAAGAAATATTTAAATAACTTCTAAATAATATAAAAATACAATTCCTAGAATAATGCGATAAATTCCAAAAGGGATAAAATTAAAACGGGAAATAAAATTTAAAAACAATTTAATAGCAAGCAATGCGCTAAAAAAGGCAATGATAAATCCAGTGCCTAAAATCAATGCGTTATCTACATTTAAAACTTCGTGATTTTTATAAAGGCTATATGCGCTTGCTAAAATCATTGTAGGAAGTGCTAGTAGAAAGGAAAATTCTGTGGCGACTTTGCGATTGCAGCCTAGAAGCAATCCTCCAATGATTGTAGCTCCACTGCGTGAAGTCCCAGGAATCATCGCTAGAGCTTGAAAAAGTCCAATTAATAGAGCTTGTTTGTAAGAAATCGCATTGACATCAGATGTAGTGTGTTCCTTTTCTTTATAATAGAATTCTAAAGCAATCAAAACAACTCCTCCTAAAATCAGCATAATAGATACTGTAATGGGGGCAAAAAGTGCTTTAATATGGGAATAAAATAGGAATCCTAAAATCCCAGCAGGCAAGAAACCAATGCCAAGCTTTATCCATAGATATAAACTCTTATTGAAGAGTCTTTCAAAAAAGATGAAAATGACTGCTAAAATAGAACCAAGTTGTATCACAACTTCAAAGGTTTTGTGGAAGTTATCTTGTGGAATCCCTAGTAATTCTGAAGTTAAAATTAAATGCCCTGTTGAAGAGATTGGCAAAAATTCTGTTAAGCCTTCTACGATTCCTAAAATGATTGCATAAATAAAACCCATCATACCGCCTTTGTAAAGTTATAAATTGTAGCACACTTGCGCACTTTTTATCAAGTAAATTTAGTTTTAAGTAAAACCAAGTTACAATAAAAGCTTATTTTTAAGATGAAAAGAACATATCAACCACATAATACACCACGCAAGCGCACACACGGATTTAGAGTAAGAATGCAGACTAAAAATGGTCGTAAAATTATCAATGCTAGACGCGCAAAGGGTAGAAAAAGACTAGCAATCTAACTCCCTTTAGGATTGCGTTTTGGTGACATTGCACACAAGACAAGATTTTGATCGTGTTTATAAGAGTCAAAAGCGATGGCATAGCTCTCATTTCGTTTTATTTTTTAGGGAAAATGCACAGCACAAAAGGGTTGGGTTTTCTGTCTCAAAAAAGGTGGGTAATGCAGTGTGTCGTAACCGCATTAAGCGTAGATTGCGCGCTGTTTATCGGGAGTCTATGCTAGATTTGGTAAGCGGGGATATGATTTTGTTAGCAAAAAGTGGATTAGATAAGGTTGCATATAAAACCTTGCAAAACAACTATGAATATGCGCTGGCACGGCTTGGTTTGAGAGATGGTAAGAGTAGCTTGTCTTTTTGTGATTAAGAGTTATCAGCGTTATATTTCTCCCTTACTTGGGGCAAATTGCCGTTATTATCCAAGTTGTTCAGAATACGCTAAGCAGTTGTATTTATTTCAAAATCCTTTGGTTGCGACTTTTAAAACATTGAATAGAATTTTATCTTGTAATCAGTTTTTTCAAGGGGGTATTGTCTATCCTAGCGTTTATCTATCTTTGCGGGTTAGTGTTTTTAAGCCTTGTTTAGTAAAATATTGGCTAGTTCCTGATGGTATGCCAAATTGTGTTTTTTCCAATATCCCAAATGGTGCTTTTTTAAAGATTAAATCCCAAACATTTCAAATTATTAAAAACTCTCCAAAGGTTTCTCGTGTTTAATAAAATTAATGAATTAAGCTCTCAAACTAGAATTATCATTGCGGTTGTTTTAGCACTTGCATTTTTTGTGCCTTATAGTTATTTTTATCAACCTCAGACACAAGAGAGTGCAGTTGTATCTAATGCTAAAGTTGCTCCTGATGCGCCAAGCATTCAAGATTCCGTTGCTACGGCTAATGTAACAGCACCTGTAAATGTCCCTATGGAAGCAAAAGATTCCACAATCATTGCAACGATTGAAGCAGAAGGCTTTAGTTATCAAATTGATAGGTTAGGTAGAATTGCAAGAGTGGAGCTAAAAGAAGACAAGTATCAAAAGGATTCTGCCCCGCTTTCTTTATTTCAAGAGGATGTAGTTAACCAAAGCAATCCAAAGATTTTAGAGATTCGTTTCTCTGATGCTATTTTAAATAATCAAGCATTAAATTCTCCCTATACTACAAGTGTGAGTCATTTAAAACTTAACGATGCGCCACAGAGCTTAACGCTTACCCAAGAGTTAAATGGCGTTATAGTCCAAAAGATTCTAACTTTCTATCCCAATGGTTATTATAAGGCAGCCATTCAGATTCCCCAAGATCACATTTATTTTGTATCGCCCGGAATGCGTCCGAGTGTGGAAAATGATGCCTTTGTCTTTAAGGGCGTGATTGTTAAAGAAGCAGATGACACCATTACAACAATAGAAGATGGTGATGCTAAAGGGCAGGTGAATTTTGCTAATGCAAAGATTTTAGCAGCAGTAGATCGTTATTATACGACGCTTTTGTTTAACCAAGCAGGATTAAGCGCAACGGTATTAGGGAATGCCAATGAAGATCCAATGCCTTTTATTATCGGAAATGGTGAGTTGGTGCTAGAAGGTTATATTGGACCAAAGAATAATCGTTTATTGGAATCTATTAACCCGCTTTTAACTGATGTTGTGGAATATGGTGTGATTACATTTTTTGCAAAGCCTTTATTTTTGCTTTTAGAGAAGCTTTATGATTTTTGTGGGAATTGGGGTTGGGCGATTATTTTATTGACTTTAATTGTTAGAATCGTGCTTTATCCTTTGACTTATAAGGGAATGGTGTCTATGCAAAAATTAAAAGAGATTGCACCAAAGATGAAAGAATTGCAGCAAAAATACAAAGGTGATCCACAAAAACTTCAAATGCATATGATGGAGCTTTATAAAAAACACGGCGCAAATCCTATGGGTGGATGTTTGCCGCTGCTTTTGCAAATCCCAGTATTTTTTGCAATTTATCGTGTGTTGTTTAATGCTATTGAGCTTAAAGGGGCGGATTGGTTACTTTGGATTACGGATTTATCGGTGATGGATCCTTATTTTGTGTTGCCAATTTTAATGGGTGCAACAATGTATTTGCAGCAGCATTTAACGCCAACAGCATTTAACGATCCTATACAAGAAAAAATCTTTAAATTTTTACCATTGATTTTTACAATTTTCTTTGTAACTTTTCCATCAGGGCTTGTATTGTATTGGTTTGTTAATAATGTTTTTTCAATCTTACAACAACTCTTAATCAACAAGTCTTTAGAGCGCAAAAAAGTAAGAGAAATCGCCGAGCATAAACATAAAAAGCGTGATGATGAAAAAGATAGAAGCTAAAACTCTAGAGGATGCGCTAATAATTGCTGCAAATACATTTAATTGCTCTGTGGTGGATTTGGAATATGAGATTATTCAAAACGCATCTAAGGGGTTTTTAGGTTTTGGCAAAAAGCAGGCTGTGATTTGCGCACAGCTTAAAACTATGGAATCTAAAAAGATTAAAAGCATTGCAAAAGATTCTATTAGGGATGATTTTTTAGAATCTAAAAAGGAAGCACAAAAAGAACAGCAAGAGAAAAAGAATAAAAAGTCTGCCTTTACGCAAGAGGATTTGCAAGCAATTGCAAAGGTTGTGCAAAAAGAACTTGATGCGCTTTTGGCGATGTTGCCTTATGAGCTTGATGGTGTATTCGTGGAGCCTTATGATGAAAATACGCTGTATGTGAAAATTGATGGTGAAGATTCCGCTCTGTTAATTGGCAAAGAAGGCTATCGCTATAAGGCAATTTCGTATTTGATTTTTAATTGGATAAATCATACTTATGGCTTAATGCTTCGCCTTGAAATTGCCGAGTTTTTACGCAATCAAGAAGAAATGATTGCAAATTATCTTTTGCCAACTATTGAGAGCGTAAAATTAACCGGTAAGGCGCAAACAAAGCCTTTAGATGGTGTGCTAGCGCATATTGCTCTAAAGCAGTTGCGTGAGCAGTTTCCGGATAAATATGTTACCTTTCGTTTAAATGGTGAAGGGGAGCGTTACATTATTATTAATACTTTTTATCATTCTTAAATGTTAAATAACGACACAATTGTAGCTCCAGCAACAACTTATGGACATTCCTCTTTAAATGTTTTACGCTTAAGCGGCAATAATGCTCTTTTTATCGCTGCAAAGCTTGCTAGGCTTGATTTTAATAGCATTGAAAATTTTATTAAACCGCGCATTGCAAGGCTAACTAAAATCTATTTTGAGAAGGGTTTGCTTTTAGATGAATGTATTCTTTTGTATTTTAAAGCTCCAAATAGCTATACAACAGAAGATGTGGTAGAGTTTCAATGTCACGGCGGAAGTTTTATAGCGCAAAATATTTTACAAGAGTGTCTAAAACTTGGTGCAAGGCTTGCAAATCCTGGGGAATTTACAAAGCGCGCATTTTTAGGGGGGCGTATTGATTTATCGCAAGCCCAAGCAATAGCAAAACTCATAGAATCCCAAAATGCAAATGCACACCAAATGCTAATGCGCCATTTAAAAGGTGAGATGCAGGATTTTTGTGAGGATTTGCGCACAACTTTAATTAGTTTTCTAGCACATAGTGAGGTTTTTATTGATTATGCTGATGAAGAGTTGCCGCAAGATTTGTTAGGAAATTTAGAGAAAGAATTACAAGCAGTGTTAAAAAACCTCAATGCACTTTTAGAGCAGTCTAAAAATAAAAGAATGCTTTTTGATGGTTATAAGCTTTGTATTATAGGCAAGCCAAATGTGGGGAAAAGCTCTTTGCTTAATGCGCTTTTGCGTAGGAATCGTGCCATTGTCAGTGATGTTGCAGGAACAACGCGTGATAGCATTGAGGAAAATTTTATGTTAGGCGGGCATTTATTGCGTTTAATTGACACTGCTGGGATTAGAGAAAGTGCTGATGTGGTGGAGAGTGAAGGGATTAAAAGAAGTTTAGAGAAGGCAAAAGAGAGTGATTTATTGCTTGTTTTATTTGATGGCTCGCTTCCTTTAAGTGCGGAAGATTTTCAAATTATTGAACTTTTAAAAGCCTATAAAGAGCAAAAAAAGATTCTAGTTTTAATCAATAAAACAGATTTAAAAATGCAATTAGATTCCAAAGTTTTAGATGCGTTTAATCCCTTGTTATTAAGTTTAAAAGGGGATTTGCTAAGTGAAGATTCCTTGCTTGAGCGATTTAAACTTAGATTAGAAGAGCTTTTGGATACAAATCAAAAGTTGGAATCGCTTTTGTTGGTTTCTGAATATCAATTCCAAGCGGTGCAAAATTGCATTAGCGCATTAAAAAGCTCTCTTAATCCGCTTGAAAATGGAGAACTAGAGCTTTTTAGCTTCCACATTAATGAAGCATTGCGCGCAATTTCTTCTATCACTAAGCCTTATGAATATTCTGAAATGCTAGATGCAATGTTTAGTGATTTTTGTCTAGGGAAATGATAGGGTATTGCTAGGATTATGCTGTTTTTAGCGTAATGACTGCGATGATGATGATAAGGATTCCAACCCATCCAATAGGCTTTAATTTTTGTTTGAAAAAATACCAACCACCCAAAGTCGTGCCTAAGATTCCAATGCTTCCCCAAAGTGTGTAAGCTACTGCTAGTTTCATACTTTCTAGGCTTAAAGCAAGGAGATAAAAGGCAAGCCACACTAATAAAACTGATATTGCCCCCCATTTAAAATTTTTAAATCCATCAGATTTGTTAAGTGCTAGATTTGCAACAATGTCTAAGAGTGCCGCTAAAACAACATAGAGTAAGTAGATGTTAAACATTTTTGTTTCCGTTATTGCTGTGCGTATCACCTAAATTGACAAGAAAAATTCCAAGAATTGCAAGAGCTAAACCAATATACTCTTGTGTTTTTAGTGAAGTTCCAAAGACGAAAATGGCAATGATTGTAATAAGACTAAGTCCTACAATCTCCCAAATTGCATAAGCAATGCCCACACTAATTTTGCGGATAGAAAGCGACATAAAATAATAGGCAATTCCTATCATAATAAACATAAATGCATAGACAAAAAGTGGATTGTTTTGGCTATCCCCTTGTGTGGAGTTCATAACAGAAACTCCAAGCACTTCACAGATGATTGCTACAATCAAAAACATCCAAGCCTTTAGCATTGTTTCTCCAAAAATAGTAAGGATTGCAAAAGGCAAAAATTATAGCACAAAAGGATAGATAAAACAAAAAATAGCTACAATTGGAATCAAAATCTTGTTGAAAGGTTTAGCGTGGAATCAAAGATTCATTTGCCGCATTACACAATCTCTTTTGGAAAGTTACCAAAACTCGCATTTGATACAAAAGTTTTGATTGTTACAAATCCAAAAATTGCAGGTTTGCATTTGCCAACACTTTTGGCAAAATTGCAAGCAAAGGAAGTGTATTGCCACACAATCGCTGATGGTGAGATTTATAAGGATTTTAAAAGTGTGGAATCTATTTTAGAAGCTGCATTTAACCATCGCTTAGACAGAAAATCTTTAATGATTGCCTTAGGGGGAGGTGTGATTGGAGATGTGGTAGGATTTGCTGCGGGGATTTTTATGCGTGGGATTGACTTTATTCAGATTCCAACAACGCTTTTAGCGCAAGTGGATTCTAGTGTTGGTGGAAAAACCGGAATCAATAATGCTTTTGGAAAGAATCTTATTGGGCTTTTTCATCAGCCAAAAGCGGTGTTTATTGATGCGCAATTTTTGCACACACTGCCACAAAGAGAATTGAGTGCAGGGCTTGCAGAAGTAGTAAAAAAGGCGGTGTGTTTTGATAAAAATTTTTTTAAAGTTTTAGAAGAGTTGGATTGCAAGGATGAAAGCGCATTATTAGCAGTGATTCAAAAAGCTGTTGGCATTAAAGCCCAAGTTGTTAGGGAGGATGAAAAAGAGCAAGGAATTCGTGCTGCACTCAATTATGGACACACTTTTGGGCATAGCATTGAGCTAGAAAGTGGGTATGGAAAGTTTTTGCACGGAGAGGCAGTTGGAATTGGAATGGTGATGGCAAACACACTTGCGCTTGCACTAAATCTCATCACACAAAAAGAGTTTGATGCAATAAAAGCCCTTTTGGAAAAATTTAGGATTCCAACAGATTATGCTATTAAAAATGTGGAATCCTTTTATGGAAATTTCTTTTTGGATAAAAAAAGTCTTAATTCTCGCATTAAATTTATCTTACCAAAGAGCATTGGGGGAGTTTGTTTTAAAAATGATATTCCAAAAGCATTAGTGCTTGATGTTTTAAGAGAATTTGCTTGATGCGTTTTATAATTTTTGCTTTTATTTTTGCGTGTGGTTTTGCCTTTGGTGTAGGCACAATTGCTGATGATATTAAAGCCATAAAGTCCCTAGAATTAGAGATTACAAATGCAAACCATTTTTTAGAGGATGCTAATAATTTGTGGATGAAGCGATATTCAAATTATCAATCCTACCAACAAGTTTTAGCAAATCTTACCCACACGCAAGAAGCAATTGCTAAGTTAGAGAGTAAGCCAAAAACTCTTGCAATGCGCGATGAGTTAAGTGTTTTAAAGCGCAATCTAACAGCATTTGAACAGCAAAAAAAGGCTTTAGATATTTATAAGGATTTGCCCTTTAGGGAATTAACAGAAGCAAAAGAGCTTGAAGAGATGCCAAGCGTTACAAATCCGTTATTAATTGTGCGTGCGTATTCTTATATTAAAAAGGCTGATGAGGAATTAAAGATTTTAAATGCAAATTACAAAAGCTTAAAGAAGAATCTTGAGTGGTTAAATCAAAAGGATTCCGCACTTAAGGGCTTATTAGAAATTTACCAAACTGCATCTAATAAAGATGGGTTAAGCAATCTGTGCCATTCAAATAATTGTCTTTTTGCGACTAAAGAAGAGGTAATAAAGGCTTATGAGGAGAATCTAAATGCACTCACTGTGCTGGAAACTACAAAAGAGGTTTTTAACACAACTTTAGAGATTTTTAACAAGGAAACACAAGAGAATAAAGTGCGTTTATTAGAACAGGTAAAGGTGCAGTTTTTCAAAGGGATTTACATAGGAATTACAATTTTAATTCTTATTGGAATCGCATTCTCACTTAAGCTTGGTGTGCGTAAATACATTCACGATCACGAACGCATTTACACAACAAATAAAATCATTAATTTTTTAAATATCACATTGATTGTGATTATTTTGCTTTTTTCTTATCTTGATAATGTGGGCTATCTTGTTACGGTGCTAGGATTTGCATCTGCTGGTTTAGCTATTGCGATGAAAGATTTATTTATGTCTGTGCTTGGTTGGATTGTGATTGTTGTAGGTGGTGCTGTGCACGCAGGAGATAGAATTAAGGTGATAAAAGATGGGGCGGTGTATGTAGGGGATGTGTTAGACATTTCTGTGCTTAGAATTACGCTTTATGAAGACATTACGCTAACAACTTATACAGAAAATCGCCGTGCAGGAAGGATTATTTTTGTGCCTAATAATTTTGTCTTTACCACAATGTTTTCAAACTACACGCACGGGGGAATGAAAACGGTGTGGGATGGGATTGATTTTACTATTACCTTTGATTCTGACCACGCAAGGGCTTGCCACATTGCAAGAGAATGTGCGAAAAAATATGCCAAAGGCTATACAGACTCCACTCGTAAGCAATTTGCAAAATTACGCGATAGATTCACTTTGCGCAATACAAATGTAGAACCACGTGTGTTTAGTTTGCTAGAACAAAATGGAATTAAAATTTCTGTGTGGTATCTTACTAATGCTTATGCGACTTTAGCATTGCGTAGTAGTATTAGCGCAGAGATTATCAATGTAATTTTAGCAGAACCAAACATCCAAATTGCCTATCCTAGCACAACGATATATGAAGGAAGGCGAAAGATTCCACAAGAAGAAACCTTTAAGGGCGTGCGTGTGGGAGATGGTGGGATTCCACCTGTAAATTTTAGTTAAAAAGAATTTGATTGTAAAGAGAATTAATGATAAAACAAAAAGTATATTTTAAAACCTTTGGCTGTCGGACAAATTTGTTTGATACGCAAGTGATGATTAATGCGTTAAAAGACTTTACGCAAACGCCTTATGAAGAAGAGAGTGATATTGTGGTGGTGAATTCTTGCACGGTTACAAATGGTGCTGATAGTGGTGTTAGGAATTATATTAACCGCTTGCAAAATGAAGGCAAAAGGATTTATTTTACAGGCTGTGGCGTGCAAACACAGGGGCGGACACTTTTGGATAAAGGGCTTGTTAGTGGAGTGTTTGGACACTCACATAAAGAAAAAATCAACACGCTTTTAAAAAAGGATTCCAACTTTTTTTTAAGTGATGATTTAGAATCTTTAGAGAATGAAATTTTAAGTGATTTTATAGGTAAAAGTCGTGCATTTATCAAAATACAAGAGGGTTGTGATTTTGCGTGTTCGTATTGCATTATTCCTAGTGTGCGTGGTAGGGCTAGAAGTTTTCCGCAAGAGAAGGTTTTAAAACAAGTGGAGCATTTAGCGCAAAAGGGTTTTAGTGAGTTTATTATCACAGGCACTAATATGGGAAGTTGGGGGAAGGATTTTGGTTTAAAGATTGCCACGCTTGTGGAGTCTTTATGTGCAATCTCAACCTTAAAGCGTCTAAGAATTGGAAGTTTAGAGCCATCACAAATTGACGCACATTTTTTAAATGCATTAGAAAATCATAAGATTGAACGCCATTTGCATATCGCTTTGCAACACACTTCTCCTAAAATGCTAAAGATTATGAATCGTTGCAACACTTTTGAAAAAGACTTAGAATTATTTAATACATTAAGTGAAAAAGGATTTGCATTAGGGAGTGATTTTATTGTAGGGCATCCTGGAGAAAGTGAAGAAATATGGAAAGAAGCATTTAAGAATTTTTGTAAATTTTCTTTAACACATTTGCATAGTTTTATTTACTCTCCGCGCGATAATACACCTTCTGCGTTGCTTAAGGATAGAATTAATGGAAATACTGCAAAGGAGAGAAAAAGACAGATTGAAGAAAAGGTGCAGGAGAATAATTTAAAGTTTAGAAAAGCATTGTGTGAAAAAAGGATTCCTTTAAATGTTTTGATTGAAGATGTAGCATTACAAGATTCTAATTATGTCGCACAAGGTTTTGATGAATATTATAATAAAGTTCAAATTATTTCTAAAAAGCCTATTTTAAAAGATAGTTGGATAAAGATAGAAAGCTTTAGCCCAAAAATGGATAAAAATTATGCAGAAATTTAAAGCCTTATATGTCGGAATTCTAGCAATTTTCTTAGCTGGAATCTTATTTGGTGTGATGTTTTTAAAACAAGATGTGCGTTTAATTAGTGCAATAAAACTCCAAAGTTTATTAGAACAAAATCTCCCAGAAATTGTAACTATTAAGGGAGAGTATTTGTATTTTACACTCAATGGGCAGCGATATAAGATTGCAAAAGAGAGTGTGGATTTACAAGCCCTTGGACAAAAAGTTCCTTTAGAGATTAAGGAGGAATGGAGTTTGTGGCGCAATGCAGTGGAAATTATTGCGATTTTTGGTGCAGTGTTTATGGTGCTCTTATTTTTCTTTGCCTTTAAACAGAGTAAAATCGCACAAAGTAAACCAAAGCCAAAAGAGGATTCCATAAGCACTCCAAATGTTGCTAAAACTCTAGTAAGCGATGCTTTTGCCCTCCATCACATTAAGCCAATTAGTTCAAATGTTACTTTTGCTGATGTTGCTGGGATTAGTGAAGCAAAAAATGAATTAGAAGAAATCATTGATTATTTAAAATCTCCTAAAAAATACCAAGATTTTGGTGTTAAACTCCCTAAGGGTGTGCTTTTAGTAGGTGTCCCCGGAGTTGGAAAAACACTGATTGCAAAGGCGTTAGCTGGCGAGGCACAAGTGCCGTTTTTTTATCAAAGTGGGGCAAGTTTTGTGCAAATTTATGTGGGAATGGGTGCAAAAAGGGTGCACGATTTATTCACAAAGGCGAAATTAAATGCACCCTCTATTGTGTTTATTGATGAAATTGATGCGGTGGGTAAGGCGCGTGGAAATATGCGCAATGATGAAAGAGAAGCGACACTTAATCAGCTTTTAACAGAGATGGATGGGTTTGAGGATAGTTCTGGAGTGATTGTTATTGGTGCTACAAATAATATGGAATCTCTTGATGAAGCGTTATTGCGTAGTGGGAGATTTGATAGAAGGATTTTTGTAGAGTTACCAAATTTGCAAGAACGCATTAAGATTTTGCAAGTGCATACACGCAATAAGCGCTGTGATTTTGATTATGAGGAGATTTCTAAGCTTTGTGTGGGTTTTAGTGGTGCTGCACTTGCATCGCTGATTAATGAAGCAGCCCTTTGTGCGATTAAAAGGGGTTCGGAAGTTATTACCAAAGAGGATATTTTAAGTGTGCGTGACAAAGTAATGCTAGGGGTGCGTAAAAAATTAAGCTTTAGCGATAAAGAGCGTGAAATTTTGGCGTATTATCAAGCGGCAAAGGCATTTAGTGCATATGCCCTAGAAGTTCCTTTTGAAAAAATTACTTTAATGAGCGATGGGTTAAAGTATGCTGATAAAGAGTTTTTGAGTAAAAATGAAATGGAAAGTCAAATCAAGATTCATTTATCTGGAATTGCGGCTTTAGAGTTACTTTTTGAGGAACGCTATTCGCACGCAAAGGTGGATTTAGATAGAGCAAAAACAATTGCGCATAAAATGGCGGAATCTTATGGAATGGGGGAGTATCTTTTAGGGCGTGAAGAAGATGTGTTAAAAATTTTGGAAAATTGTAAAAATGAGCGTTTTAAATTTTTTAAGAATTATCGTTTGATTTTAGATTCCATTAAAAATGCACTTTTGACAAATGAAAAGTTAGAGTATGTTGAAGTTGGTAATATTATTAATGCGTAAGTGATTTTCAATGAGTGTGTTTTTTGGACAGAGTGAAAAGCTGGAATCCTTTTTTAAGATTCCACAATATTTATATGGAGATTTTAGCGTTTTTGGGGTGGATGTCCATTGTAAAGAAGCGGTGGAATTTTCATTAAAAAGATTAAAAGAAAATCGGCGTATAGAAATCTTGGTGCTTACGCATTTGGGATTTAAAACAGGGTTTCAAGATTTCTTAAAAAATCTACATTTAAAAGACTTGCAAGCAATCCGAGCTTTTGGGACTAAAATTTACTTTTTTTTAAAGGAGTCAAAAAGGAATCCACAATTGGAAACCTATAAGAGTCTAGCAGAAAATGGGATTGTTTTTTGTATGTATTAATAGGATTTTTGTCTGCATTCCCATTCTATGCTTTTTGCAACTAAGCTTCCATTTGCCTGAGGTAATGCTTCTACTTCTACAAACATTCCTGTTTTTAAGGCACTAAATTCTTCGCGAGTATCCTTGCCAAAAATTCCGCAATCATCACCTTTAAGCTTAGTATGAGGGAGAACTTGAACGATAATTTCTCTGTTTGCGCTAGAGAGAGAAATTATTTTTTGGGCATTATCAATTTTTGTAATTTGTCCGTAAATTTCAATATCAGAATCTGCTAAAAGTTGGGAGAGAGAGAAGCTTAGAATGAAAGCTCTAATTAGAATTTTTTTGAACATTTTGCATCCTTATTTTGATTTAAGAGAGTTAGATTTTACCAAGATTTTGTTAATATTGCATTAATTTTTATAGGACAAATAAAGGTTTATTTTGGAATCCCTTATTAAGAGAAACACATTAATGTTAGCCCCCTTAGCGGGGTATAGCGATTTACCCTTGCGTGAGGTGGCAAAGAAGTTTGGGGCAGATATTACGGTGAGTGAAATGATTAGTGTGCACGCCTTGGCATTTAAAAATAAGAAAACACTTAAAATGGTAGAAAAATCTCCCCTTGAAACACCTTTTGCTCTGCAGATTGCAGGCAATGATTTTAGTATTATTAAGCGTGCGGTAGAATATTTAAATACTTTAAAGAATGAAATCCAAATTTTAGATTTAAATTGCGGTTGTCCAGCTCCTAAGGTTTCTAGCCACGGCAGCGGTAGCTCCTTGCTTAAGGATTTAAAGAAATTGGTTGAGATTTTAAGCTTTGTTAAAGAAATTAGCGAGATTCCTTATTTAAGTGTGAAAGTGCGTTTAGGCTTTGACAAAAAGATTCCTTTAGAAATTGCGCAAGCTTTAAAGGATGCTCCTATTGATTATGTTGTGGTGCATGGGAGAACAAGAGCAGATGGTTATAAAAAGGAAAAAATTGATTATGATTCTATTGCGCTTATAAAGCGGAATCTAAAAGTTCCACTCATTGCAAACGGAGAGATTAATAGCGTTAAAAAGAGCCAAGAAGTTTTAGAAATAACAGGGGCTGATGGTGTGATGATAGGGCGTGCGGCGGTGGAGAAACCTTGGATATTTGCACAGATTAAACAAGGGAGTGTTGCTGAGAGTGTAGAGTTAAGAAAATGTGTTGTGCTAGAGCATTTTGACCGGATGGTTAGTTTTAGAGGGGATTATGGTGCGATTATGTTTAGAAAAAATCTACACGCCTATTCTAAAGGACTAAAGGGTGCAAGTGAGTTTAGAAGCAGGGTAAATGCAATCACAGAGCCTCCGCTAATGCGTGAAGCAATTTTAGAGTTTTTTAATGCAGCAGAATTTGAAAGTTAAATCTTAAAAATGTATTGTTTAAAACCTAAAATCACTAGGTATTCTAATCCCAAAAGCCCACAAGTGATGCAAATCAGTTTTAAATTCCATAGGATTTTAAAAAATTTTTGCCAGCTAAAATAATGTAGCGTCAAAAAAAACACCACAAATCCGCTAATGCTCCCAGCAAATGCTAATCCAACTGCTCCAAAAAATTGCATTAAAATTAGTGAAAAGATGGTGCCAACAAGTAAGGAAAAGGCTGAAATTTTTGCCGCTAGAGCTTGCTTGCTGTAAGAATAAAGCCACAAAGAAAAAATCCTAGAAAGCCCAAAGGGCAGTAGTCCTATTAGATAAGCCCCAAACACGCTAGCACACATTAAAGTATCCTCGCGCGTAAATTTGCCACGCTCAAAGAGTAGCCAAATCATCTCATCTTTTAAAAGGGTTCCACCTAGCGTGCAAAGACTAAGTAGGACAAAAAGCAGCCAAAAGGATTTTGCAAGCGCATTAATTGCTTCTTTTTCTTTAGATTCCTTGATGTATTTAGCGACTAAGGGAAAAAGTGCAGTGGATGTTGCAATGGCAAAAACGGCTAGTGGGAGTTGGAAAATGCGATTTGCATAGTAAAGATAGGAGATTGCACCGCTTGCTAAAAAAGATGCAAGCAATGTGTCAATAAAAGATGCAATTTGTGCAGTGGAGCTTCCAAGCATTGCGGGGAAAAACTGCTTGAAGAACTGCTTTATACTTGCATTAATGCTGTTTTTGCGATTCTGTTTTGTGGAATCCTTTAGCTCTTTAGCTCCACAAAAAAGCAATTTTAAAAAACCTAAATTATACATAGGAATAAAGTGTAAAGCAATTTGTGCAATACCCCCAGCAAGAACTCCATAGCTTAGAATTAAAACCGCTTCATAAGCTTCGCTATTTTGTGCTAGCAAAAGGGAAATAATCATTGCAAGATTTAAAAGAGCAGGAGAGTATGCCCAAGCAGTGAAATTGCGTTTGTATTGTAGCATAGCCCCAAAGAGTGTAACAATAAAAACTAAAGGCAAATACCAAAAATTTATTGCAACTAAAGGTGCAGTGAGCGCAATAAGCTCTTTAGAGAATCCAAAGGCTAGAAGTTTAGTGATTGGCTCACTAAATAGAGAAACAAAAAGACAAAGGGCTAGCAAAATTGTGCAGAAAATTAATCCAATTTTTAATGCAAAGCCTCCGCGCAAGCGCGCTTTAAAAAATCCGGGCAAAAAGGATTGATTAAATGCGCCTTCTCCAAAAATACGGCGAAAGAGATTTGGTAGCTTAAAAGCAACAAAAAACATATCGCTATACATTCCAGCCCCTAAAGTGTTAGCAGTGAGCAAATCACGGAAGAAGCCTAGAATCCTAGAAGTTAGGATTCCGCTAGAGTTGGTGAAAAAGCCTTTTAGAAACATTGCGCATTCTCTTTTTTGTGATGAAAATCAAAAATTTAAATTAAACTTATAGCAAGATTTGGCTAAAATTAGATGTTTATTTTTACATAAAAGGTTTTAGAGATATGTTAAAAAAGGGTTTGCATCTATTTAAACCTTATTCTATTAATGCATGTGAAGACATTAAATTTGCTATCAAGCAAGTGGCTTCGCAGTATAAGTGTGATGCAGATTCTTTTGACTTTGAACTTCAAGCAATCACAACTTATAAAAAAAATCTTTATGGCTATACATTAGAGCAAATTGATAGGGATGCTGTTGATGTGTTTTTGCAAAGATATGACAATATGTTGGAGCCAAACCTAATTGTTTCTCAGCGTTATTGCATTTTGATAAAAAAAAGAGAGTGCAAGGAAAAGCGATTCCATTTAAGTGCGGATAAAGGCTTTAGTGAAGCGTTTTTGTATTTTCATTGTGGTTTTACTTATAATAAAGAAGAGTTTGAAAATCTCTATGCGCAAATTAAAAAAGCAAAAGTATGGAATAAAATTCTGTGTTTTGATGAACAAAGAGAAAAAAAAGCACTAAGGGAATTTTTAGCAACATTAGTATATCCCCTTAAGGAAGAAGTGCGTTATTTATTGGTGCGTGGAATCAATTTGCTTGCGAGTGTTGAAGCGGCATTGGAGTTTAAGAAAGACATTAGTTTGCAATTCCAGACAATATCAAAAAATGAAGTCATTTGCGAGTATCAAAAGCCATTAGAGGGAAAGCCCGGCAGAAATATCCGCGGAGAGTATGTTGTGCCGCAAACTCCTAAAACAGAAGGGCAGATTTGTAGTTTAAAATATGATAGAGCCAGCATTATTCCTGTGGAATATCCCTGTAAGATTTCTTTTAAGAGCGCAATTGGTGGAATCTTAAAATATGAAGATGAATTTTTAAGCATTGAAGACACTCTAAGGACACAAGAGGTTTCTTTTAAGACGACTGGTTCTTTAATAGGAACAATTGATAGCGGGACGATTATTGATATTGTAGAAACAAATAGAATGAAAGAAGCCCTAGGGCAGGGAATGAAAATCCAAGCGGGGGAAGTTAATATTGAAGGCAATGTGGGACCTGATGCGATTGTGCATTCTAAAAAAGTGCGTGTTGGGGGATTAACACATCAAAGCGCAAAGATTTATGCAGATGATGTTGAGGTTGCAACGCATAAGGGATACATTAAGGGCAGGAATATTCAAGTTGCAATGCTAGAAGCAGGGATTATTGAAGGTAAAAAAGTAGAAGTGGAGGAAATGTATGGAGGCAAGATTTATGCAGAAGAAATTGTGATTCAAACTTTGCATTCCAATGCGTTTTTGTATGCTACAAAGAGCATTCGTATTGTGTGTATGCAAAAGGGTGAGAATAAGTTTTTTCTAGCAGCAAATTATAGCCCTAGCCATAAAGAGCAATACAATACCCTTCTAGCACAAAAAAACGATTCCATTAAGGAAGCGATTCGTTTAACAAAAGAATTGAAGTTGGAGAGTTTAGAATTAATCAAACTTAAGGAAACTGCTGAGGAAGTGCGTAAGATTTTAATCCAATACAAAGATACACAAACAAAACCCCCAAGCCATCTGCTAGAGAAGTTTGAAACCTATCACAAACGCATTGTGGCGTTGCGCGAAAAAAGAGAAAAGATTAACCGCTTAAGCGAAGGTTTTAAAAATGCGCGCGATGCATTAGTTAAGCTAGATAAGCAAACAGAGAATGCGACTATTAGCATTGAGAGTGGGTGGGTAGGATATAATGAGGTGCATTATACCTTTTATGCGCCAAGCAGAGAATTGCTTTGCATTCCAAAGCCCGGTGAGCCTTCAAAGGTTGTTTATACAAATAATAAAATAGAATTAATCTTATAAGGAAGGATGATGATTATTGCATTAGAAGGAGAGATTTTTTTTAAAGAACCCACGCGCATTGGATTAAAGTGTGCTGGGGTTGTATATGAAGTCTTTGTTTCTCTTCAGGCGTCTCATCAAATGCAGCAGAACATAGGAGAAAAGTTAACTTTGCACACCACGCAAATTATCCGCGAAGATGCACAAATGCTTTTTGGTTTTGTAGAATTGCTAGAAAAAAATTTGTTTGAACGCTTGATTAAAATCAATGGAGTGGGACCAAAAGTTGCAATGGCAATTCTCTCTACTTACACGCCCCAAACCTTTGCAAAAGTAGTAGAGAGCAATGATATAAAATCAATGCAACGCGTGCCGGGTATTGGACAAAAGGGAGCTGGGAGAATCTTAGTGGAGCTCTCTGGGTGGTCGCTAGATTTAGTGCAAGGGGATAGCTTAAGTGTGTCAAAGGATTCCAACTTGCAACAAGTGGTTTTAGCCCTAGAGTCTTTAGGCTATAAAAATGATGCGATAGCAAAGGCGACGAAGGGATTAGAGAATGATGAAGTAGGCGCAATGGTAAAGGCGGCTTTAAAACGCTTGCAAACATTATAATTTAGGATAAAAATGAGTAAAAAATTGCATTTAATTTCTTTAGGTTGCACGAAAAATTTAGTGGATAGCGAAGTGATGCTTGGGCGTTTAAGCACTTATGAAAACACGCAAGATGTAAGTGAAGCTGATGTTGTAATCGTTAATACCTGCGGTTTTATTGAAGCAGCAAAACAAGAGAGTATCCAAACGCTATTAAACGCCCTAGAAGCTAAAAAAGATGGAGCGATTTTAGTGGCAAGTGGCTGTTTAAGTGAGCGTTATGCAAAGGAGTTAAAGCAAGAGATTCCAGAGATTGATATTATCACAGGCGTTGGGGATTATGATAAGATTGATGTGATGATTGAATCGCGCAAAAGGGGTGAAGAGATTTGTCAAAGTCAAAATGGCGTGTTTTTAGCCGATGAAACAACTAAGCGCGTGATTAGCGGCTCAAAAATCCACGCATACATTAAGCTCTCAGAAGGCTGTAATCAAAAATGCAGTTTTTGTGCGATTCCAAGTTTTAAAGGCAAATTGCACTCACGCACACTAGAATCCACGCTTAAAGAAGTGCAAAATTTAGTCAAACAAGGCTTTAGAGATTTTAGCTTCATCTCCCAAGATTCTAGCTCTTATATGCGCGATTTAGGCGTTAAAGATGGACTTGTTGCGTTGATTAAGGGGATTGATAAGCTCGTTGAAAATGGCTTAGAGCTTAGAAGTGCTAGGATTTTATATCTCTATCCTTCTACTACTTCAAAGGAATTAATTCAAGCCATTTGTGATTCTAAAGTCTTTGTTAATTATTTTGATATGCCCTTACAGCACGCAAGTCCTAGTGTGTTAAAAACTATGGGAAGAAGCCATCATTTTAAAGATTTATTAAAAGCTATGCGCAAAACTCCAAATAGCTTTATACGCACAAGTTTTATCCTTGGACACCCCGGCGAGAGTGAGAGTGATTTTGATGAGCTTTGTGCGTTTATTAAAGCATTTCCTTTTGATAGAATGAATCTTTTTGCCTTTTCTAAAGAAGAAGGCACAAAAAGTGCGGAAATGGAGCAGATTCCACAAAAGACTATTAATGCGCGTTTAAAGGTGGTGAATGCGATTTTTACCAAGCAGTATCAAGCGGATTTAAAGGCGCTTGAAGGCAGAGAGATTGTAGCAATTATTGAAGGAAAGTCAGAAGAGTCAGAATATTTTTATAGCGCAAGGGATGTGCGCTTTGCTCCTAGCATAGATGGGGAGATTTTAATCAATGATTCCTTGCTTGAAGGTGCGCTTGAAGCGGGGTATTACAGGGTTAAGATTACAGAAGTGGTGGGGGAAAATGTGCTTGGGCGTGTGATTGCGCGTGCTTAGGCTTGAATTTTTAGAATTTTTAAGGGATGGGCGGAATCTTTTAGCCTTTTCAGCAGGGGTGGATTCTAGCGCATTGTATTTTTTGTTGCGTGAGCGTGGAATTTCTTTTGATGTGGCGATTGTGGATTATGGGATAAGGAAGCAATCTAGGCTTGAAGTAGAGAGGGCTAAAACGCTTTGTTTTTGGGACAAGAGGCAGTGCTTTGTGAAGGTTGCAGAGCCGATTTTAAAGGATTTTGAACACACAGCACGCAAGGTGCGCTATGCTTTTTTTGAAGAAATTATCAAAGAGCAGGATTATTGCAATTTGATTTTAGCGCATCAGTTAAATGACGCTTTTGAATGGTTTTTAATGCAGTTTTGCAAGGGTTCAAGTTTGCTTACAATGCAGGGCTGCTATGAAAGGCAGGGGATTGTGGATTATAGGGTGGTTAGACCGCTGCTTAAAATTTCAAGGCAGGAAATTTTAGAGTATTTAAGAAAGCAGAGAATTTTTTATTTTGAAGATTTTAGCAATTTAGATTCCAAGTTTTTGCGCAATGCTTTTAGGAGTAGGTTTAGCAATCCATTATTAGAGAGCTTTAAAGATGGAATCGCTTTTAGCTTGGAGCAATTAGAGAATGAAATTGTAGATGTAAAGCCATTTAGGATTCCCTCTTTAGAGCCTTTTTATGTCTTTAGAAATGGAAGTGTGGAACAAATTGATAGGGCGTGTAAAATGTGTGGAATCTTGTTATCACGCACACAGAGATTGGATTTAAAAGCCCGCTTAGGGGGAGAATTTTCTGTGGTGTTACAGGGTAGAATTAGCATAGAAAAGTTTTGGGATAGAATTTTTATTGCACCTTTTAATGTGCGTGCAGTTGCGATTCCAAAAGAATTTAAAGAAAAATATCGCAAGCTTAGGATTCCAAAGCGGTTTAGATTATTTTTAGAAAATGCAAGAGCATTAAACAAGCTTGAAGCAGTGCTAGTTAAATTAAAGGGAGTGTGATGGCAAATTTTATGCACTAAGAATTTAGAATTGATGGAATAAATTTGCGTTACAGATTTCTTTAAAAAACCCATTTTTATCACGCAAAATAGCATTTTGTAAGCCTTCTTCTATATCTGTTTTAAAGACTATTTTTCCTTGGTGTAACACAATAATTTCTTGGCAAAATTGCAAAATAATCCGTATATCGTGTGAAATTACAATGAAAGTCATTCCAAGCTTTTTTTGCAATTCTCTTAATTCTGTGATAATTTGCATTTGTAGATGTGTGTCTAAATTAGATAATGCTTCATCTAAGATTAAAACTTTTGGTTTTAAAGCAATGCTTCTTGCAATTGCGATTCTTTGTTGTTCTCCCCCGCTAAAAAATGCACTTCTTTTGTCTAAATACTCTAAGCGCAGTCGCACCATTTGCGCTAAGTTTTTGCTTGCTTGATTGGAATCCTTAAGTGTTTCAAAATTTCTAATGCCTTCAAGCAGACATTCTTTTGCGCTAAATCTAGGATTTAAAGAGCTTTGAGGATCTTGAAAAATTGCTTGAATATTTTTTTTTATTAAGGGATTGTAATGCTCTGTGCCAAAAATTTCTATGCGTCCTGTTTTTGGCTTTTCTAAACCTAATAAAAGACGCGCTAAAGTTGATTTGCCCGCTCCATTTTTTCCTAAAATTCCTAGGTTTCTATCCTTTTTAAGAGAGAAGCTAATGTTTTCTAAAGCAGTGTGCTTTTTCTTAGAGAAAAAATTTCCTTTCTGGTAACATTGTGATACATTTTGCACTTTAATTAATTCCTGCACTAAAATCTCCCCATAATGTTTTGTAGAGTTTTTGATTTTCTTCTAAGATTTCTTTTGTTTTTGCCATTTTTGGCTGTTTTAAAACTTCTTTGAGGGAACCTGTTTCAATAATCTTTCCACTATCTAAAACAATGACTCTATCCGCAATTTTTGCAGCCATTAATAAGTCGTGTGTGATAAAAAATAATCCAAACCCTAATTGCTTTTGTAGATTTAAAAGCAAATTGATAACTTTCCACACGCCAATGCTATCCAAATCGCTTGTCATCTCATCAGCAAAAATCATCTGCGGTTGAATGCTAAGAGCAAGGGCAATCATTATTCTTTGGAGCATTCCTCCGCTTAATTCAAAGGGATACATACTAAGAATATCTTGTGTCAATTCCACTTCTTCTAAATAAAATTTTTCTTCTTTAATGTTTCTTGCTCTAAAAGTTTCTAAAAAATGCTCTTTTATTGTATAGATTTCATCAAAACAACTTGCAGGGTTTTGTAGGATAACTCCTATCTTTTCTTCATTGACTTTGATTGTTCCTTGTGTGATTTTTAGATTCTGTGGTAATAGATTTAAAATGCTTCGCATTAAAAGGCTTTTTCCGCTTCCACTCTCGCCAATTAAAGCAACCCTTTCTCCCTTTTTAATCTCTAATGTAATGTTATTTAAAATCACCCTATCTTCACTAGCAAGAGATAAATTTTGCACTTTAATCATTTTTAACCTTTAAGGAATCTAAGGAATATTTATCTCTTAATGCTTCCCCTAGAGTGTTAAATATCGCAACAGAAATAAGAATGCAAAGACCTGGATACACCATTAAATAGGGGTGCTCCATTACATAAGGGGAAAAATCTTGAATCATCACTCCCCATTCTGGAGTAGGGGCTTGCACGCCAAGTCCAAGAAATGATAAACTAGCAATATGCAATAGCATATGTCCAAAATCAAGGGTAATTAAAATTACCATTTGCACAAAAACATTTGGCAGGATATAGCGTAGTAAAATCTTAATTTCGCTAACACCTAAAACTTTTGCTGCTTGTATGTATTTTTGTGTTCTTAATTCTAAGACAATGCTTCTTACCATTCTTGCATACCAAGCCCAATGCGTTAAAGCAATGGCTAAAATAACATTTTCTAATCCAACGCCTAAGAATGCAATTAAAAATAAAGAAAGCACAAATGTGGGAAATGTCAAAAACACATCACAAATTCTCATCAGAATACTATCTATGCTACCCCCTTTGTATCCTGCAAACATTCCTACACTAAAGGATGTTACAAGAATTAATGCAAAGATTGCAAAAAGACTAAAAAACGAAGTCCTAGCACCATAACCCAAGCGGCTTAAAATATCTCTTCCTAAATGATCAGTGCCTAACCAATGCTCAAAGCTAGGGGGCAATAGCTTCATATCTAAATCTCCAGAGCTTGGATCATAGGGAAAAATAAATGGAGCAAAAATAGCAACTAGAAGTATAGAAATGGCAAGAAAAGCAGAAATTCTTAAGCGCATACCCTTCCTTTATACCTGTTTATAGCGAATCTTTGGATTTAAATAAGCAAGTATAATATCAACTATTAAGTTTAAGACAACAAAGACTGCAACCATAATCAACATAAAGGCTTGAACTACAGGATAATCGTGATTATAAATTGCACTCACTGCATAGCGTCCAAAACCCGGAAGTCCAAATAAAATTTCTACCACGACAGCACCTCCTAGTAATTCTCCAAAATGCATACCAAAAGAAGTGATGATGGGCAGAAGAGAATTTTTAAAAATATGCCCTCGGACAACAGCTTTTGGTAATCCTCTAGCATATGCGTATAAAACACTCCTTTTATTTTGATGCTCTAAAAAGCTTACACGCACTAGGCGCATATTAATTGCAAGAGACATTAAACTTAAAGTAATGATTGGTAGAATGTAGCTTTTCCAAGAAATTTGCGCATAAGGAGATAGGATTCCAAAATAAACTGAGAAAACATAAATTAAAAAGAATCCTAACCAAAAGCTAGGAGTAGAAACTGCAAAAAATGCAAAACCCCCTAATGCCCTATCGGTAAAAGTGTCCTTTTTGATAGCTGCTAAAACTCCAAATAACACACCAAATACTATTACAAAGAGCATTGAGAGAAAGGCTAGATTTAAAGTTGTGGGTAAGTAGTAAAGAATATCTTCTAATACAGAGCGTTTTGTTACATAAGAAATTCCAAAATCAAAATGCAAAAGATTTTTAAACCATATCCAATATTGTTCTAAAAATGGGAGATTTAAGCCAAGCTTAATGCGTGCTAGTTCTAATGCTTCTTGTGTGGGGGGGATTTGTGATTGCAAAAGATAGGCGAAGGCTGGATCAACAGGTCCTAGCCGTAAAATTGCAAAAACACAAAAAGAAACGATGCATAAAAGGAGGATGCAAAATAAAAGTCTCTGAAAAATAAATGGAAGCATTAAGGGAGTTCCATCTCTTCAAAGAGGAATTCCCATTCCATTTCTCCTAGAGAATAGGATTTAATTTTTTCTTTATTATAGATTCCAAGGACAGAACCATAGCTAATTGGCAGATAAACCGCTCCTTTTTCTAAAGTCTCTAAAAGTATTTTGTAATTTTCTTGAATGATTTGTGTATCTGCGGAATCTAAAATTGTGCGGATTGCTTGATTGATTGCTGGCTTTTGTTCTAAATCTTTTTGTATTGCATAATCAGCGTGCGTAGGAATCAGCATTGAGGAAATAAAGGAATGCGGATCAAAGGGGCTTCCCCAAGTTTCATTAAAGATTAAATCAAAATCTCCATTTGTTTGTTTATTGTAAAAAGAAATTGATTCTGTCGCATTTAATTTAATAGGGATTCCAACTTTTGATAAATCACTCTGAACAACTTCTGCAACTGCCTTTTGTAAAGGATCGTTTGCGATATAAACAAATTCTAGCTCTTTAACATCGCTAGGGAGAATTTCTTTTGCTTTTTGTCTGTCGTATTTTCTAGGAGATAAATCAACATTGCAGTAAGGAACATCTGCATCAAATAAAGTAAAGGCTTGTTTGTCAATTTTTAATAGAATTCTCTCCCAAATTTTATCTCTATCTACTCCGTAAATAATTGTTTCGCGCAAATTTATGTCTTGTGTGGTTCTATCCTTTGAAGCATTGATGGCAATGTGAAATGTCCCTTGGGGTTTTGAAGCCACAACTGCGAATTTTGGATTCTGTGAGAAATGCTTATAATTCTCTCTTGAAACAGCATCTTTGCCCACTAGAATATCTACACTACCACCCTTTAATGCTAAAACGCGAGCATTTGCATCGGGCAATACTTTCATAATAAATTTAGAGATTTCCGGTTTTTTGCCTGTGTAGTGAGAGTTTAATATAAACTCATCTTGAACTCCTAAAATGCTTTTTTCTAGCTTCCACACACCACTGCCAATTGGAGCTAGGATTCCATCTTTTGTGCTTCCATTAATCATCGCATTAGGAGAAATGAAGCGATAAGGTCGTGGCAGGCTTAACTCATTTAATGTTGCGATGTAAGGACTATTTAAGACTAAGATAAATGTTTTGGAATCCTTTGCTTTTGCGCTTACAATTTTATTGGTAATCCCAAGCCAAGAATGCTCTTCTTTGTTTTCTAAAATTGCATCAAAATTTTTTTCAATAGCATAGGCATCAAGAGGAGAACCATCAGAAAATTTTAAATTCTCTTTAATGGTGAAAGTGTAGATTTTGCCATCTGGAGAAATCTCCCATTTTTCAGCAACTTGTGGTTTTGCTTCACCTTTTTCATAGCGCACTAAAGATTGATAAACCATAATCTGTGCATATAATTCATTAGGGGAATAAAGATGGGGATTAATCTTTCCTGCATTGGAAGGCCAAGCGCCTACAATTTGCGTGGCAAATCCAAAAGAAATACAACTCAGCAAACATAAAAAAACTTTAAGCATCAACAATCCTTCTTTTGTAAAAAATTTAACCATTCTATCTAAAAATTCATTTAAAAGAAAGTTATAAAAAGTAAAATTATGATTAATCAAAGATAAATACAGAGTTAATGCTATATATGGGTGCGAGATAGTCAGAGATTGATATTGATAGATGGCGCCCAAGAGAACTTGGGCGTAACAATAAGTAATATTTTTGGTTTAGTTTATTTATACAGCTAGCAAACTCTCTCTTAGCTGTGCAAATTTTTGTTTGTATTCAGCTCTTGCTTTCAAAGCTTCTTCCATATCTACTTTTTTGAATTTTACTTTGTGATTTGGAGGGAGTTGTCCCATTCTGTCTAAATCGCAACTAATTACGGTGCAATACATAGCAAAACCACCTCCGCTTGGCGCATCTCTTAAAAGCACAATAGGTTCATTGCCTCCTGGTGCTTGCATAGAACCTACTGGATAGCAAGCATCGGGAATATTGCTTGGGTCACTACCTGCTCCAAAGGGTTGAGGAAGATTTTTATATTGGAATTTTCTTCCGTCTTTGAATCTATATCCTGTTCTATCTGCTGAACTTGAAATAGTAAACACATCTTCAAAGAGATTATGAAGGGTTTCTTCAGTGAGCTTATAATCTTGTAAGCCCATAATCACGCGCAAAGTTTCAATGTCCTTAATGTGAAGTTTAAATGTATCATCAAGGGTTTTGCCAACTTGAACTTGGGAATTATTAGATGCGCCTATAGGAAGTTCATCTCCTGCTTCAAGCTTTCTACCCTTATATCCACCAATGCCTCCAAGTGGATAGGTAGAGCGTGAGCCCATAACCACGGGAACATCAATACCCCCTTTCACACAAATATAAGCTCTTGCCCCATTGCGCAAAAAGTCAAATTTAAGCTCCGCATTTTTGGGTAATTCTATGGCGGTATGCGTGGGTTTCTTCTCTCCGTTTACAATTGGTGTCATCTCAGCTCCTGTAATGGCGACAAAACCTCCCTCAGGAAAATGTAAGACGGGACCCATTAATGAAACTTCTAGTGCAGCGGCATTTTCATCATTGCCAAGCAACAAATTTCCTGCACAAAAAGAAAGCTGATCCAAGGCGCCACCTGGTGGAATCCCTAAATGATAATATCCATATCTCCCTTTGTCCTCTACATAAGTTGCAAGACCCGGTTGAATAACTTTTATGCTAGCCATTAAGCACCTCCAAAATTTGTTTATTGTATGCTTTGTAGTCTTTTTTCCATTCTGCTAAAGAGAAATTTGCATTTCTAATTTTAAGTTTAAATGTACCATCTTCAACTTGCTTTACAAAATTTTCATATTGTTCTTTTGTGCAAGGTGTAAATTTAATAATATCGCCTGGATTTAGGAATACCATAGAATCTTTAAAATATTCTAACTTTTGTTCTGGGTCCCATACAGGAGCTGGAGTGATGCCCATCATCTGATAACCACCGCCACCGCGCACAGCATAGATACAACCAAAACAACCCCCGTGTCCTATGGTAAGCTTTGGTGTGTCAATTCTTGCTTTAAGATATTTTGGAACTTCAATTTGTTTTTGTCTATCAACAAGTTGATACAACCAAGGAAGCCCAGCAACAAAGCCTATCATACTCACAAACCAAGGATTTTGAGAATGTGCCTCAATAAAATCTTCAACATTCTTATAGCCATTAATAGCGGCTGCATATTCTATGTCTGTTGTGTTTTTGTTAAATGTGGAATCTTCAGCCATAACCTGATGATGATCCCGAAATCTCATTAGTGTTTCATATGTGTAAGGATCTTGATAAAAAACTGGAAATTCAATCACACGCGTTTGTAACTCAGCATTATTGATGGTGATTTCTTTTTCAAGATCTTTTAAAAGGGATAAAACTTTTTGATAATGTATCACATCAGGATCAAAGCGGATCATATAAGAAGCATTAGCAGCACAAATTTCTGTGATTCCATTTATGTGCATTTCTTTCAGCTTAGAGCAAATTGCCATAGCTTGAAAAAATGCTTCTAAACTCATTCCTTTTTCATCAACTTCTACATAGAGAAATTCATCTCCACCAAAGGTATAATTAAACATAAATACTCCTTAGATATTAATTCTCATTTGTCTTTTGCATCCAACTTTCCAAGAAATTGATATGGTAATTGCCCCGAATAATATTCTCATCTTTAAATAAATCCACAAAGAGCGGAATAGTCGTTTTGATTCCTTTAATGCTCATTTGTCTTAATGCTCTGTTCATACGAGAAACAGCTAAAGGGCGGCTTTCGTCGTAAATAATGAGTTTTGCAATTAAAGAATCGTAAAATGGCGGTATATTTCTGCCATTAAAAAGCATAGAATCCACTCTAATGCCTGCACCTGTTGGATAATGCACTTCACTGACAACACCAGGATGAGGGAAGAAATTGTTTGCTGGGTCTTCAGCGTTGATTCTAATTTCTATGGAACTACCTCTAAGTTTTATATCTTCTTGTTTAAACCTTAAAGGTTCTCCGTCGGCAATGCGCAACATTTCCCGCACAATATCAACACCTGTTACCATTTCTGTAATGGCGTGTTCTACTTGTATTCTTGTGTTCATTTCAAGGAAATAAAAACCATCTCTTTCTTCATCGTATAAAAATTCAAGTGTGCCAGCTCCTTTGTAATGCACAAGACGCGCAAGGTTTAGAGCGCTATCACAAAGCCTTTGGCGTGTTTTAGAATCTAAACTAGGGCTTGGAGCTTCCTCAACAATTTTTTGCCTTCTTCTTTGCAAGGAACATTCTCTTTCATAAAGATGGATGACATCTTTTCCATCCCCTAAAACCTGCACTTCAATATGCTTTGCTTGTGGCAGATAGACTTCTAAATAAACCCCTCCATTACCAAAAGCTGCTTTAGCTTCAGCAATTGCAATTTCATATTGCTGTGTTAATTCCTCTTCATTTTGCACAATTCTTATGCCTTTACCGCCTCCGCCAGCTATTGCTTTAAGTGCGAGAGGATAGCCCAATTGCTGTGCATATTTTTTTGCTTCATCAAGATCTTTAAGTACTGGGCTTCCCGGTATGGTAGGCACATTTGCCTCTTTTGCTTTGAGTATGGCTTGTGCTTTATCCCCCATAGTTTTTATAATTTCGCTACTTGGTCCAACAAAAATCATACCCGCATCTATAACCTTTTGTGCAAATGTGGCATTTTCACTTAAGAATCCATAGCCCGGATGAATGGCATCAGCATTTACAGATTTTGCTGCTGCAATTACCTTATCCATATCTAAATAGCTTTTGTGTGCTAAATTCTCACCAATATACACGGCTTCATCAGCAAGTTGAGAGGCAAGATTTCCTTTGTCTGCATCTGTGTATAAAGATACAGCTTGCATATTCAGTTCGTGGGCTGCTTGTATAATTCTTACTGCAATTTCTCCGCGGTTTGCTACAAGCACTTTTTTGATATTCTGTGGTTTATAAGGCATATCTAAACTCCTATTCTATAACAAATAAAACATCGCCTGCGCTAACAAATGCCTCATTTTCAACTTTAATCTCAGTAATTTTGCCTTTTACTCCAGCCTTTACTTCATTAAAAGTTTTCATAACTTCCACAAGGCAAACAACAGTATCTTCTGTTACTTCGCTACCGACTTCCACATAGGGTGGTTTATCTGGGCTTGGCTTTCTGTAAAATGTTCCCGGTATCGGACTTAAAACTTTTTCCATAATATCTCCTTAGTTATTGATGAATAATGGGTTTTTGGATTGTAATCCCATTTTCTTCTAAAAGTTTTCTTGTTGCTCTTATAAGCTCTAATGCTCCGGCTGTATCGCTATGTATACACACGGAATCGAAATCCACTTCTATGGTTTTGCCTGTTACAGTTTGAACAGTTCCTTCCTTGCAGGCTTGTAAAACTTTTTGCGCAACTTCATCAGGGGTATATGCTCTAGCTCTACGCACCATAACTAATTGTCCATCATCACCATAGTCTCTATCGCCATAAAACTCACGCACATAGGGCTGTTTAAGCTCTTTTGCAACTTCATAAGTTATAGTGCCTTGCATACAATAGATAGGAAGATTTTTATCTATTTTTTGCAAAGCACTAATGAGTTGATAGGAAAAATTTCTATCTTTGGAGGCGTGTATGTAAAGATATCCGTGAGGCTTGAAGTGATGCATCTTTCCTCCTTCAATATTTACAAATTCACGCAAAGCTCCTAATTGGTAAATGCAATCATTGACAAGTTCTTCTGGTTTTGCAATAATAAGTCTTCTTCCAAAACCAACTAAATCACGAAAGCCAGGATGCACACCAATTTCTACATTATTTTTAATGGCGTGCTTTACAGAATGGTGCATAATGTTTGGATCGCTTGCGTGGAATCCTGCTGCAATGTTGCAACTGCTAATAAGAGGCATAATTTCATCATCAACACCATCCCCTATTATCCAAGGACCAAAACATTCACCCATGTCGCTATTTAAATCAACATTGTTTTTCATAAAAACTCCTTAAAAAAATTTATTGATTTACATATTTACACACAAGGCTATCTTTTATACTAAAATAAGCCAAATCTGATATATCTTCGTGTGAAAAAGCATAGTCATTGTAGCATAATTTGCTAAATTATCTTAATGCTAAGGAAATATTCTCTGTATTAAGTTTTATCTGTTACCATATTTCACAAATGCAATATCTTGTTGGTTATTTAGATTATTTTGTTGTGTTTCATATGGATCATAGTATGATGCAGAGTTTTTATAAGATTAATCTGTATCAAGTAGCAATATTGCTTGATTTAAGGTTTATATTAAATGGTTTAAAATTGAGATTTATGAGTAAATTTGTTACATAATTTTGTATGAAATGACTTTTTATTTTTATTTTTAAAATTTTTTAAATGTTGTTATGTATTATTGCTCAAAAAATAAATTGTTAAGGAGAATTTTGTAATGAAACTGAAACTTTTATCTCTTGTTTTATTAGCTTCGTTGGCTTTGGCTAAAGAGCCTAATCGTCCAGAGTGTATAGCACCGGCTAAACCAGGTGGAGGTTTTGACTTAACCTGTAAGCTTGCTCAAGTGAGTCTTAAAGATACTAAATTATTATCTAAGCCTATGCGGACAACTTATATGCCGGGTGGTTTAGGAGTTACTGCTTACACAACAATGAACACTTCAAAATCGAAAGATCCTAATGCCATCGTTGCTTTTTCTAGTGGAACTTTACTTAATATTGCAACTGGAAAGCACGGTAAATATGATGAAAATGATGTGAAATGGCTTACTTCTGTTGGAGTGGATTATGGTATTGTTGCTGTTAAGTCTGATTCTCCTTATAAGAATTTGCAAGATTTACTAGAAGCACTTAAAAAAGATCCTAAGGCGATTAGTTTTGGTGCAGCTGGTTCTGTGGGGGGTCAAGACTGGATGCAAACAGCATTATTAGCTAAAGCTGCGGGTGTGGATATTTCTCAAGCGCGTTATGTAGCATTTGAGGGGGGAGGAGAAGCATTGACATCGCTTCTTGGGGGGCATATTGATGTGATTTCGCAAGGTATGTCAGAAACAATTCCTCATTTAGAAGCAGGAACAGTAAGAGTTTTAGCTGTTTTTGCTGATGAGCGATTAAAAGTGGAAGGAAAGGCTGCTGATGTATTGACTGCAAAGGAGCAAGGTTATAATGTGGTGTGGCCTACCATACGGGGATTTTATATGGCTCCAAACACTCCTGATGCTGCTTATCAGTGGTGGTTAGATACTTTTACCAAGCTTCAAGAGACTAAAGATTTTCAAGAACAAAGAGATGTTAGAGGCTTGTTTGAATTTAATAAAAATGGTGCTGAGCTTGATGCTTTTGTAAAAGAACAGGTTAAGACATTTAGGCAGTTGGCTAAAGAATATAATTTAGTAAAATAACAATGTTAAGCACGCGCGTTTTTTCAGCATTCTTATTTTTTCTTAGCATTTTTTTATTTTATAATGCTTTGGGGATTAGTACGGAGTATAGCTATGAGCCATTAGGACCGCGTCCTTTTCCGCTTATTAGCTTATTTTTGATTATTGTTTGTGCGATATTGCTTTACTTCTTTGCCGAAGATACAAAGGCGAGTTGGGGGCAGACATCGCTATGGAAAAAAATCTGCATTTTGTTAGCTGCTATGTTTATTTTTGCTGGAATTTTTGAATATTTTGGTTTTATTATAGCTACAATTTTTTTGGTGTTTATAATGGCGATTTTATTTGGAGCAAAAATTATACAATCTTTTATTTTGGCTATATTTTGTGGTTTTGCATTTTATTATGTCTTTGAAAATTTATTGCAAATCACTCTGCCTTTTGGTTTAATTTTTCAATAAATATTAAGGAAAACTAATGGATACATTAATGTATTTAATGCAGGGTTTTAGTGTCGCCTTAGAGCCTACTAATTTAACAATAGCTTTGATAGGCTGTTTGATTGGGACGATGGTGGGTATGCTTCCTGGACTGGGTCCAATTAATGGTGTTGCTATACTTTTACCACTAGCATTTGCAATGAATTTGTCTGCAGAATCGGCTATTATTTTATTGGCGACGGTTTATATGGGTTGTGAATACGGAGGTAGAATCTCTTCAATACTTTTAGGAATACCCGGCGATGCAGCTGCTATTATGACAACATTAGATGGACATCCCCTCGCTAAACAAGGACAGGCAGGGAAGGCTCTTTGTATTTCTGCTATTAGCTCTTTTGTGGGCTCTTTAATAGCAATTGGTGGGATTATCCTTTTTTCGCCTTTGCTTGCAAAATGGGCTTTGAGTTTTGGTCCGACTGAATATTTTGCGCTGATTGTTTTTGCTTTGGCCACTTTAGGTTCTATGATGGCAAAAAAGCCTATACGCTCATTTCTTGCGGCTTTGATTGGTTTATTTTTAACTACAATAGGGGTTGATGGTAACACAGGAGTGTATCGTTTCACTTTTGATAATCCGCATTTATTTGATGGAATATCTTTTGTTATTTTAGTTATAGGTTTGTTTTCTATTAGTGAGATTTTTCTTATACTTGAAAATACACACACAAGTCAAAAATTCATCACAAAAACAGGTAAATTACTAATTAGTTTTAAAGAATTTCTTTATGCGTTTTGGACAATGTTACGTTCCTCTGTTATAGGATTTTTTGTAGGAGTTTTGCCGGGTGCTGGAGCAACAATAGCTAGTGCTATCACTTATATGAGTGAAAAAAAGATAGCAGGAGAGAAAGGAAAATTTGGTAAAGGGGATTTAAAGGGCGTGGCAGCACCAGAAGCGGCAAATAATGCTTCAGCTTGTGGCTCTTTTATCCCTATGCTTACATTAGGATTGCCTGGCTCTGGAACAACTGCTGTTATGATTGGAGCTTTAACGCTTTATAATATTAATCCCGGTCCTACAATGTTTGTTGAACAAGCAGATCTTGTTTGGGGGTTAATTGCGGCTTTACTGATAGCAAATATTTTGCTTGTGATTTTAAACATTCCTTTAATTGGAGTTTTTGTAAAAATTTTAAGCATTCCTTTGTGGGTTCTTGCACCTATTATAGCAGTTGTTTCAGCGATTGGAATTTATTCTATCAATAGCACAACTTGGGATTTGTTTATGATATTTTTTATCGGCATTATAGGTTTTGTTTTGCGTAAGCTTGAGTTTCCTATGGCTCCTTTAATATTAGGATTTGTTTTAGGTGAGCATTTGGAAGTAAATTTAAGAAGAGCTTTATCCATTAGTAGTGGGGATTTTAGTATATTGTGGAGCGGACAGATTGCTCCTGTATTTCTTGCATTGGCTTTTTGTGTGGTTTTCATACCTCCTGTGCTAAAAAGGGTGGTAAAAAAGTTTAGAAAAAATTAGTCTTTATTGGGGTAAAAAGAAATTAGAATTTTTAAAAGCAGTGTGATTATTATCACACAAATCCTTAATGCTGTTATTGGTATTTTCGTGTCTTGGCTTTTTGGAGAGGATTATAATCAACAAGAGGTGATTATTCTAGGAACCTACATCATAGCATTGCTTGGAAGTTGGGTTTTTATTTTTATAAAAAGATTAGGTTTTATAAAGAAAATTCTGATTTCTTTGTTTCCTTTATTGGTTATGGTAGTTGAAATCTTTATCGTCCTAGCTTTTTTATAGTTCGCATTTTTTTGCTTAATGCATTGAAATTTATTAAATACATTTTGATGTAAAGCGTTATTGTTTTGCAAGTAAGGGGTCTAAAAAATTTTTTAATGCTTTTAGGGCGGATTTTTGGTTGAGCTTGTTTGATAAGCAATCGCTTTTTTGACTATTTTCACAGCCTGCTTTGCCACAAGGCATACAGGCTAATGGTTCTTGGTAGATGTAGTGTTTGCCCATATTTTGGATTCCACCTTTTTGGTTTTTGTAAGTGGAGTTTTGCAAAGCATTATCCCATGGTCCCCAAACTTGTGTAAAGCTTGGTCCAAAAAATGCAAAGGTTGGAATCCCATTTGCAGCACTTAGGTGCATAATGGAGGTATCTACACCAACAAATGCTTTAGCCTTAGTGTTTAGCAAAGCAATTTCTTCTAAAAGAAAATTGCTAATGGGAAAAATTTGACTTTGCGTTAAAGTTTGTAGAGTTTTTAGTCTATGGGAATCATTGGGTGCAGCAGTTAAAACGCACGGGATTTGATAGGTTTGGGTGATAAAATCTACAATTTTGACACAAAAATTATCATCTAAACATTTAAACAGCCAATCGCTAAAAAAATGGCAATGCACAAATTTTGGTGGTAGATTTTCTAGGATTGTGGAATTTTTAGCAACTTTCGCGCGAACAGATTTATCTAGGATTGGAATCTTAAGCAAGCGCAGTGCATCAAGATTGGATTCTATGTTATGCTGTGCTTTATAGGGGATTTTATGCGTGTAGATATGTTTTGCCCAAAAGCTATGCGGTGGGATTCCAACGCGCACTTTAGCTCCCGTAATAAATGCAGTAAAAGCGGTGCGCTCATTACTTCCAAGCCCTAGAACAATATTATATTTTTGCGCCCTTAGAGTAAAAAGCAAAGCAATATTAGATTGTAATTTCTTAAAGATTCCATTGGGGCGCTTTAATAAATGCACTGCCTGTAATAATGTGGTTTCCAATAAGCCTTCAGTGCCTGCATTTACTAGCATATCTATTTGGCAGTTTTCGCCAAAATGTGCTTTTAAATTTGTAAAGAGAGGGCTAGTGAGCAAAACATCGCCGATTTTATTAAGTTTAATGATTAGGATTTTCATAGTTTTTTGTTGTTTTCATAGAGTTTTAAATATTTCCAAAAAGCAGTTTGTGCGTTATAGCTTGCAATCACAAAACCTTCATAGCCTTGTAGGATTCCTTTTTGTAAAAAATAGTTTTTAACAAAGCACCAAGTGCTATGCGTAATTGCTTTAAAGATGCTAGATTGCTTTTTGCCGCATTTTTCTTTGGCAAAAAGGGTGGAATATTTTTGCATTTTATCTAAGAAGCTTTCTAGGTTTTCATAAGGATAATGCGTGATGTATCCTTTTAAATCAAAGGTTTGTATAGGGCGATTGCTTAATGGAATGATGCTTTCGTGCACAAGTTCTGTGTTAAAATTAAAATAGCATTTGTGATATAGTCCTATGCAGCGGTCATTACCCCAACCACAACTATAAATATGCTTTCCGTTAAAATAATTTTTCACATCATAGGTGTAGCAATAATTGGGATTTAATTTTAGGCTTGCAATCTCGTCTATGAGTTCTTTAGAAGCAATTTCATCGCTATCAAGAGTTAAAATCCAATCATTTTTGGCTAAATTTGCCCCTAGCTTTTTCATCGCTCCAAAACCAATAAATGTGTGGTGGTGAATGCTGGTATTTTTAAAACTTTTTGCAATTTCTAGTGTGGAATCGCTTGAGCCATTATCCAAAATCACAACTTCATCAAGTGATTCTAAGGCTTCTAAAACTTCTCTTAAAAGGCGACTTGAATTTTTTGTTAAAATCACAGCAGAAATTTTTTCCATAACGCTTCCTAATATTTGTAAATTTGTGGATATTTATTTTTAAATTTTTTGTGAAACCATAACCATTCTTTTGGATTTTCTCTGATAATTTGTTCTAAAATATTGCTTTGCATTTGTGTTAAAATTTGTATATCTTTTTGTAAATCTTGTGTTTTTTGAAACTCTAGTGGTGGGAGCACTTTAATGTTGATTTTACGATAATCTTTAGAGTATTCTGCAATAAAATGCACAATCTTTGCATCATATTTTAATGCAAGCAGTGAGGCAATTGGCGTGTGGCGGACATCTTTGCCAAAGAATTTTACAAGCAATCCTTCATTATCAGTTGTGTTTTGATCAGTTACGATTCCAATAACTCCTGTTTGCTTTAATGTGCGGATTAAACCGCTTGTTGCACCCTTTTTATCTAAAATTGTAATTTCAAAACGCTGGCGCACTTTTTTAAGATAGGCATTAACTAGTGCGCTTGATGTCATTCTAGCAACAGCGGTGATTTTATGATTAAAAGTGCAGGTAAAAGCAGGGGTTGTGTATTCCCAATTTCCAAAATGTGCGGTTACAAAAATAATCTTTTCTTTGTCTTGTAAAAGTTTAGTAATAATCTCTGGTTTATCAATACTGATAGTTTCTAAAAATCTTTGTTTGCTACTTACTGCAAGCATAAAAAAATTGATACTATTATAAACTAAATTCAAATAATTTGTTTTTAAAATCTCTTGTTTTTTTTCTTTAGAGAGTGAGTTGTTGTAGGCAAAATCTAGGTTATTTAGTAAGTCAAATTTGCGTTTGGAATCCAAAATATAAAGAACAAAAGCGATTCCTTTTGCAAAATTGAAGCGCAAAAAATGTGGAAGATATAAAAAGAAATAACCTACGCCATTTAAAAATAAAAAAAGAAGTTTTTGCTTAAATGTTTTTAGCATTACACTTCCCTTTCTAAAAGCTTCTCTGTAAGCTCTAAAATCGCAGTTGGTGCAAGGGTTTTGATACTAAAATCGTTTTTTTCATCTTTTGCATTAGGATTTGCGCTTAAAGAGAGATTATAATCTGTGTGGAGATTAATGCGCTGTTGTGGTGTTGCGCCAAAAAGTGTGATGGAAGGACGCTTAAAAGCCCAAGCTAAATGCGTGATTCCCGTATCTCCTCCAATGACTAAATCGATTTTTGCAATAAGACTTTTTACCTGTTTAAGCTCTAGGCTATGTGCGTGGTAAAAATTAGCTGTGTTAGGAATTGCGATAGGGTCTTTTGATAAAAATATTGGCGTGTATCCTTTAGCATTAAGTAGTTTTGCAAGCTCTAAAAATTTTTCTAGCGGATAGGTTTTGTTGGGTTTTGAAGTTTCAAGCACACAAAGGATATTTTTACCCTTTTGTAAAAAAGGAAACTCCATAGGTGTGTAGCCCAAAAAAGATTTACAAGATTTAAGTGATTCTAAGCTTGGAATCTCTAAATCAAAGGCACTAAAGGCTAGCGTGGCGTTGCGCAAAAGAATGTGTGCCATATAGGGAATGGGGATTTGAATAGGATAAAAAAGCTTCGCTAGTGGTTCGCGCGGACTTTGGAATCCAAAAGTTTGTTTCGCACGCAAGCACCTATTAAGAATCGCTGATTTAAGAATGCTTTGCATATCCAGTGCCACATCAAAAGATTCCTCCCTTAAAGTTTTATAAATGCTAAAGAGCGTTTTAAAATCTTTTGCTTTTAGGGCTTTTTTAAGGGGTAAAGCAATAAGGGTATCCACATAGGGGGAGTCTTGCAAGATTTCACTAAAATTAGAATCCACATACCAATAAATCTTTACTGCATAGTTTTTCTTAAGGGATTCTATTAGTGGCGGCAAAATGCTTGCACTATGGATAATATCTCCCATTGCGCTTAAACGCACAATTGCAATTTTTAGTAAGGGTTGCACTCATGCAAACTTTGTAGTGCAAGCTGTGAAAAAAGGCTTGGTAAAGTAAGTTTTTTTAGTTTCTCTTGCACAAGATAGGAAATGCTTGGATGCGTGATTTGCAGTGTGTAACCATTTAATCCGCTAAATAGGATAAAATGGAAGTCGTGTGGATTTTCATTTTGGCTTAGGATTTCACTTAAGCCTACAAAGAAGCTTAAGATTTGTAGAGTTTTTAGGTTTGGAAGCAATTCTAAATAGGGTAAAGATTCTGGAATCTTTTTTGATGCATAACGCACAAGGGTGGCAATAAGCAGACGCTCTTGGTGCGTTAGTCCATAGCTTAGAGCATTTAATAAAATATAGTCACTATGGTAGCTTTTTTCATAGAAATTAAGAGCGATTCCAATATTGCAAAGTTCAGCACTGATGCTTAGATGCTTTTTGTAGGTTGGCGGAATAAGGGCTAGATTTTCTTGAGTGCTAAAAAGGCGCATAGCTAGGAGTTTTTGCGCATTTGATTGTGCGGTGTTTTTTTGGAATCTATCTTTTAGATTACGCACGCTAGGGTTAAAGTTTGGAGGAAAATGTCCGTTTTCATTGCGCAGTAAATCATTTAAAAACACGCCCTCCCTGATGCCAACACCGCTTGTAACAACATTTTCTGCCCCAAAATGCAATAGGCTTAAGTGAAAAATCAATGCACCGCCTTGTATGGAATCTATGCGATCTTCTTTAATGCCTAGCTTTGGAAGTTCGCTTGGTTTTGTGCAATAGATTGTGCGGAAAAATTCTGCGTGAGCAAAAAAGTCATATTCAAAGGCGTGGAGTGTGTTAATAGGGTATTGAATGCGTTTTTGGATGGTTTTACTCAGTGCTCTTGCAGTGCCTCCGATTCCAAAAATACGCTTATGGTGGAAATGGCTTGGGAGCTTATAGAGTGCATTTTGCACAAAATCCTTTGCCCCTATTAAATCGTTTTTATCAAAAAAGAGTTCTTTTAGACGGATTGTGCCAATATCCAATGAGGCTTTATCAATGATTTTATGGTTTTCAATGAGTGCGCATTCAGTGCTTCCGCCACCTATGTCAATGCTGATTCCGCTTGCATAGGGTAAGAGATTTAACGCACTTAATGCTCCAAAATAAGCTTCTTGTTCTCCGCTAATGACTTTGATATTTAAGCCAATTTTGCGTGCAAGTTTTAGAAAATCTGATTTATTGGGGGCATCGCGCACTGCTGAAGTTGCGACACATAGGATTTTTCGCGCTTTGTGGGATTTTGCAATCCTTAGGAAATCCTTTAGTGCAGAAATTGCACGCTCCATTGGAGCAGGCTGTAAATAACCATTGTGTGCATAAGTGGATTCTGAAATTCTGACTTTGCTTTTGGTTTCATGGAGTAGATGGAATCCTAAATGGCTTGTTTTTTCAAAAATTGCCATCCGTGCAGAGTTTGAACCAATGTCAATGATTGCAGTGATTTTTGCCATCTTTTAATATACTTTTAATCTTCTTGTTGCATTTGTGAATGTTTGAATTTTAATTCCTCAAATGTTTCTACATTATCAGGGTCTGGAATAATCGCATCTACTGGACATACAGAGAGGCAAGCAGGCTCATCATAGAATCCAAAACATTCTGTGCATCGCTCAGGATCAATGATATAATAGGGATCACCTTCTTCAATGGCTTCATTTGGACATTCTTCGCGACAAGCGTCGCACGCAATACATTCTTCATTAATCATTAAAGACATAAAAAACTCCTGAGTTAAAATGGAATGTAGCTTTTAACTAAAAGATTCTAAATTAATGCTTAAAAGTATCTTTTTCTAAATAATGTGTGCATCAAGTGCGTCAATGTATGGATTGATGGAATCTTTTGTGGTATTTTCAGATGTGGGGGAAATGAGGATTTTTTGTTTAGGGATTAGAGGGATGAGTGAGAATTGTCCGCAAAGATTTAAAATGTCTGCTTTAGCAAAAATTGCTTTGGTTAAATCTTCTTTGGATTCCACGCAAAATACTCGCTCTAGTCCTGTTTTTAAAGCATAATCGCTAAGCTCTTTTAATTGCTTTTGTTCTAAGTATTTTGGATAGAGCATTATGCTATCAACTCCATAGACAAGGGCTTCTAAAAGTTGATAGGAATCCAAAATTAAAAAATCATAAATCAGTGGCGTATAAACATAGCGTCTAAGATAGCTTGCAAGTTCTAAGGACTCCACAATAAAGGCTTGTGTATTTTTTTCAAGCTCTTTTGCTTGTAGTAAAAAGTCTTTATCGTTGGGCAGTGTGTGGATAGAATTTAATGATTCATTGCGCTTTAAATCTAAAGGGCGGGGCTGATAGGGAGTATAGGCAAGGCTTTTTCCAAGCCATTGTGCATCAAAGCTTTGTTTTTTTGTTTCAATTGCGCTTTTAATCTGAGCAATGTTTAAACCCTTAAAATCTTGCAAGTAAAATCCTAAAAACTAATCTCTTTAATGTCTGCAATGCTTAAAAATTCTTTATAGATTCTTGCAATTAGGTGTTTTCGGTTGTTTTTAAAGGCAATATCTGGAGCATTAACAAGCACTTTGTCAAAGAAGCGTTCTAAAATGGGGCTTAAATCAAGTAGAGATTCTAAATGCTTTGTGTAATCATTAGCGTTTAATGCGCATTGCTTAAAACTATGGTAAAGCTCTATTTCTTCGCTTGCTAGAAGTTTGCTTTCATCAATAGGAAGTGTGCTGTTTAAATCCACTTCTTTTGTGATGTTTGCTAGGCGTTTGAAAGTCTGCGTTAGAAGTTGTTTATCTTGGTTTTTAAGAGCAGAGTTTAGAGCATTTAATTTTTGAAAAATTCGCATTAAATCACGCTCATTTGTTGCTAAAACAGCACGCAAAAGCGAGGGGTTAAATTCTAATAAGGAATCTAAACGCTCTAAAATAAAGGATTCTAGGATTTTTACATTAAAATCCTTGTAATGGATTTTGAGGACTTCTAAAACTTCTTTGAGATTAAAGGGTAGGTTAAAATGCAAAATGATTTTAATGACGCCATTTGCAGCACGGCGTAAAGCAAAAGGATCTTTAGAGCCACTTGGAATCTTGCCTATGCTAAAGAGTCCTAAAAGATTATCAAGTTTATAAGCTAGAGAAATGATTGCACTAATGAGATTGGAGGGTAAGGCACTTTCTTCTGCATTGGGTAGATATTGCTCTTTAATTGCTAGGGCGACTTTATCATCATAATGTAATGCTTTTGCATAGTAGTATCCCATAATGCCTTGCAGTTCTGTAAATTCATACACCATCTCACTCATTAAATCTGCTTTGCTAAGCAGGCAAGCTTGATTTAAAATTTCTAAATTGACTTTAAATAGATTACCTAAAGTGCGAACAATTAAGCATTCTCGCTCTGTTTTATCCCACATAGAGCCTAAGCCTTCTACAAAAGTAATTTCTTTTAGTTTCTCTGGTATAAAGCCATTTTTTAAGTCATTATGGTAGAAGAATAATGCATCCTCTAAACGCGCGCGTAAGACTTTGACATTTCCGTTAATGATTTTTTTGGGATTTTTGCTTAAGCTGTTTGAAACTAGCACAAATCCATTGTGCAAATGCTTATCTTTGTAGGTGGCAAAATAGCGTTGATTGACTTTCATTGAAGTGATAATGCAAGGTGGTGGGAGCTCTAAAAAACGCACGCTAAATTCTCCAAAAAGTGCGGTGGGATATTCAGTGATTGCTACTATTTCATCTAACAATTTTTCATCAATTTCTACTTTGATATTTTGTGCATTTTCAATCTGTGCCATTGCACTTAGGATTCTACTTTTGCGCTTATCTTGATCTAAAATTACACCATTATTTTCTAGAGTTTGTAAATACGATTCTAAAGAAATCACATCAAAAGGCTCAAAACTGATATTGCGATGCACATAGGTTTGTGCTTTTGCCTCCACTCCATAAAGTTTTAATGGGATAGGTTTAGAATCTAAAAGGCATAAAATCCAAGAAATTGGACGGATAAAGGATTCCTTTAAGTTTCCCCAACGCATTGTTTTGCCAAAGTTTAGGGATTCTAAAAAACCCTTGATAATTGTTTCTAGTAAAATGTCAGAAGGTAGCTGCTCTGCATTTTTTTGGCAATAGAGGACTTCTTTTCCATCTTTTTGTGTGGTTTGCACATTTGTAGCCTCAATGCCACATTTTTTAAAAAATCCTAATGCCGCTGGTGTTAGTGTGCCATCTTTATAGGCGATGTTTAAGGGGGGTCCAAAAAATTCTAAAGTTTTTGGGCTTTGGAATTTTGGAAATTCTTTTGCAATGATAACCAAGCGACGCGGTGTGTAATAAAAGTCAAACGCACAATCTAAACGCTTTGCTTCTAAGATTTTTTGGAATTTATTTTTGAGATTTGGTAATTCTGCTAAAAGCGGAATCGCTGGTAGCTCTTCTGTGCCAATCTCTAGTAAGAGTGGACTAGTTTGTAAAGCAGTTGTCATTTATTGTTGCCTTTTAAAAAATCTCGCAATTGTAACAAAACAAAAGCTAAAAAACTCTAAAAGCGGTTTAAAACTGCATTTGCTGTTGTATAATTTTAGCTAAAAGTAGGGGGTTTATCAGATGGAATGGCTGATACATTGGAATGATGATTTGCCTGGCGTGTTGCTTTTTGGGATTTTTATTGGCTTAATCTGGGTGGTGTTTTATTTAATGGGGCAACATAGGCGATTAAGCAGAGAATTAAAGAATGCTAAAGAATTAGTAGAGGAGCTTCAAGGTCAAAGAGAAGCAGTTGAGATTTTAAGCAGAGAGCTTGCTAATCAGATTGAACAGGAAGTTGCACAGCGTTTAAAGAGTGATTATACCCATAATTATTTGTTTGAAAGCAGTCTTAATGCGATTGTGATTGCGCAATATGAGGATTTAAAAATCATTCAATATAATGGTCCTGCCTTTGCTCTTTTTGGGGTTGAGATGTTAAATTATAACGCTTTAGAATTATTTCAAGATGTGGAGTGTAAGCGTTTTGTTTTAGAAAAAATTGATCAATTAAAGCGTAGCAAGCAATGTCAAAATTTTCGGATACGCTTGCAAACTAGGGATATAACAATTCCTGTTATGGTGTCCATTAATTTTTTAGAATTTGCGCAAAAAACGACATTATATTTTACTTTTATTGATATTTCTGATGTGGCAAAATTAGAAGAAGAATTGCAAAATAAGCATTTAATGCTTGCGCAAAAAACAAAAGATGAAGAAATGGGAAGAATGCTTGGTAATGTAGCGCATCAGTGGAAGCAGCCATTAAATGCACTTTATCTTGTGTGTCAGAATTTAAAAGAAATGCGTTCTTTGGGGGTGCTTGATGATGTGGAATTTGAAAAATATTTGCAGATAATGACGGATCAAATTAAATTTATGTCAAACACAATTGAGGCATTTCGTTCATTTTATATTCCTTCTAAAGAAAAAGAAGAATTTGAGATTTGCACAGCGATTCAAAATACTCTTGATTTATTTTATAGCATTTTAGATAATAATATTTTTATAAAATTTCCATTTTGTAAAGATGAAAAATCTCTTAGAATCAATGCGATTAAAAGTGAATTTCAAAATATAATAATCATTTTAATGGATAATGCGATTGAAGCAATTGGGGATCGCTTAAAGAAAAAGGAAATTAAAAAAGGAAAAATTACAATCCGTTGCGCACTAGGGGAGAATATTGCAGGAATACCAATGTGTGTAGTTTATATTAAAGATAATGGAGGTGGGATTCGTGCAGATATTGCAAGAAAAGTATTTGATAAATTTTTCACCACAAAGCAAAGTGGTACTGGTATTGGCTTATCTATGGTGCAAATGTTTTTGGATTCTATGCAAGGTAGAATTTCATTTATTAATGAAAAAGATGGTGTAGAATTTAAAGTGGAACTACCATTAAGTCATTAGTTTTAAGTATGGTTTTAAGCAAATATTAGTTAGAATCCGAAATTTAATGTGTAATTTTAATTACAATTTTATAATAATCGTTTCAAAGATTGATTTTCAGATAAGGAAAAGAATGAAAAAAACAAAAATAACATTTTCTAAAATGCTTTTGGGCTTAGTTTGCGGGGGATTGCTTTTTGTAGGCTGTTTTAAAGAAAATGAAAATACGCAAGCAACACAGCAACAAAATTTTGCAATTCCAGTTAACACTTATAGAGTTAAAACAGCAGACATTCCTGTGAGTTTTGAGTTTCCTGCAAAGCTTGAGAGCTTGCAGAGTGTGAATGTTTATGCGCGTGTGGAAGGGATATTGCTAGAGCAGAATTTTGTGGAGGGAGGCTTTGTGAAAGAGGGAGATAAGCTTTTTAAGATTGATCCTTCTAAATATCAAGCTTCTTTGAATATTGCGCAAGCACAACTTCTTTCTGCGCAAGCAACTTTTGAAGCTGCAAGTCGTGATTGGAAGCGCGCACAAAGATTGTTTGAAGAAAATGCGTTAAGCCCTAGAGAATACGATTCTGCCCAATCTGCATATGAAAGTGCAAATGCAGCAGTTGCCAATGCAAAGGCTAGTTTAGACATTGCTAAGATTGATTTGGGTTATACTGATGTGAGGGCAACTGCAAGCGGAAAAATCGGTATGAAGCGTTATGATATTGGCGATTTAGTTGGCAAGGTAGGAGGGGATAATGTGCTAGTAACTATTACGCAACTTGATCCCATTCACGCAGAGTTTTCCATTCCAAGTAGCGATTATTATTTTGTGCGCACACTTCATCAAGAAAATGTAAGGGTGCATTATATTTTGCCAGATGGCAGTCAATACAATAAAGAGGGTAAAATTGATTTTATTGATAGCGTGCTTGATGTTAATACGGCAACAATTAAGGCGCGCGCATTGGTTGAAAATCCTGAGCATTTATTGATACCAGGAGAGTTTTCGCGCATTAGATTAGAAGGCTTTATCTTAGAGGATTCCATTATCATTCCACAAAATGCTCTGATGCAAGATTCTAAAGGAAGCTATGTGTTCAAAATTGTAGAGGGTAAAGCGCAACCTACTTACATTACCATTGGACACATAATAGGCAATAGCATTGTGGTTAAAAGCGGTTTGAGCGATGATGATGAGGTGATTACAAGCCAGCTTATTAAACTGCGTCTAGGCACACCAGTAGTACCAATGCAACAAAAATAAGGAATCGCAATGTTTTCAAAATTCTTTATTAATCGTCCTGTTTTGGCGATGGTAATGTCTATTATCATTGTTATTGCAGGTTCGTTGTCAATTTTTTCGCTTGCCATTGAAGAATATCCGCAAGTTACTCCGCCACAAGTTGTTGTGCAAGCAACTTATCCGGGTGCTAGTGCAGAAGTGATTTCAAGCGGTGTGGCAAGTGTTTTGGAGAATAGTATTAATGGTGTTGAAGGAATGTTGTATATGCAGTCTTCTGCAACTTCAAATGGTGTGCTATCCATTAATATTTATTTTACCAATGAAACCAATCCTGATCAAGCAACCATTGATGTTAATAATAGAGTGCAAGGAGTTTTAAGTCGCTTACCCCAAGAGGTGCAAAGAGCAGGTGTAACTGTTAATAAGCGTTCTTCTACAATTTTAGCCGTGTATTCTCTCTCTTCAAGCACACCAAGCCACGATGCGGTTTTTATTGCAAATTATGCAACCATTAATATTTTAGATGCGTTAAAAAGGATTCCGGGAGTTGGTGATGCTGCTTTATTTAGCCGCTCAGAATATTCAATGCGTCTTTGGCTGATGCCAGATAAGCTTGCTAAATACCATCTAACACCTGCTGAAGTGATTAAGGCAGTCCAAGAGCAAAACTCACAATTTGCAGTGGGTGCATTTGGACAAGAGCCTATTAGAAAGGATTTAGATTTCACTTATTCTGTAACAACGCAGGGACGCTTTAGCAGTGTTGAAGAGTTTGGAGGGATTTTAATCCGCACAAATGCTGATGGTTCTTCTTTGTATTTAAAGGATGTGGCGAGAATTGAATTGGGCGCAGAAGATTATAGTGTTAATGCCTTTTATAATGGCAAGCCAGCTGTTGCTTTTGGAGTGTTTTTACAACCCGGAGCAAATGCGCTTAATGTGGCAGAGAGCGTGAGTGCAACGCTAGAGGAATTGTCTAAAAATTTTCCTGATGGTTTAGAATATGCGATTCCTTATGACACAACAGAGTTTGTGGATGTTTCCATTAAAGAAGTGGTTAAAACCTTCATTGAAGCAATTGTTTTAGTTGTGATTGTGATTTACTTCTTTTTACAAAATTTTAGGGCTACAATTATTCCGGTTTTAGCTGTGCCTGTGTCAATCATTGGTGCATTTGCAGGGATGTATCTTTTAGGCTTTTCTATTAATCTTTTAACGCTTTTTGGGCTGATTTTAGCCATTGGAATTGTTGTTGATGATGCGATTATTGTGATTGAAAATGTGGAGCGGTTAATCCACAAAGAAAAACTTTCTGTAAAAGAAGCGACAACAAAGGCGATGGAAGAGATTGCAGGTCCTGTAATTGCGATTGTTTTAGTGCTTTCAGCTGTGTTTATTCCTGTGGCATTTATTGGAGGATTTGCCGGAGAGATTTACAAGCAGTTTGCCATTACTATTGTGATTTCTGTTATTATTTCTGGATTTGTAGCATTAACGCTCACCCCCGCCCTTTGTGTGTCCTTGCTTAAAACAAAAACGCCTGAGCCTTTTTGGATTGTGAAAAAGTTTAATCTTTTTTTTGATTGGCTGACGCATCAATTTACACAGAAGGTTGCACACGCAATTCGGCGTGGAACATTATATGTGGTTTTGTTTGTGGGGCTTATTGGAATCACTTATGGATTATTTACGCGTGTGCCAAGTGGGCTTGTGCCTTCTGAAGACAAGGGGGTATTGCTAATTTCTATGAAGCTTCCTCCTGCAACAGCATTGAGTAAAACAACAGATGTTGCTGCTTTTATGGAGCAAGTTGTTAGGCATCATCCAGATACTGAGGCGATTATGGCGCTTGCAGGATACGATTTGCTCTCAGGGGCTGTTAGAACATTTGGTGGGGCAGCCTTTGTGAAGTTAAAGGATTGGGATTTACGCAAAGAGGATTCCCAACACTCACAAGCAATTGCCAATGCGCTAACTGGACAATTAATGCAAAATCCTAATGCAATTATTTTTGCGCTTAATCCACCACCTATTGTAGGGCTTAGTTTAACAGACGGCTTTGAGATGTATGTGCAAGATAGAACAGGTGGTTTTATTGAAAACTTACAAAAATACACGCAAGAAATTTTGCAAAAAGCAGCACAAAGGCAAGAGCTAAGAGGTGTAAGAACAACGCTAAGTGCTGATGTGCCACAATACAATGTGCAACTTGATAGACAAAAAGCTAAATCTTTAGGGGTTAATATTAATGATGTTTTTGCAACCTTACAAGCAACTTTTGGTTCTTATTATGTAAATGATTTTAATCTTTTTGGTAGAACTTATAAGGTTAATATTCAATCCGATGGTGCTTTTAGAGAGAGTCCAGAGGATTTACGCAATGTTTATGTGCGTTCAAATAGTGGAGAGTTAGTGCCAATTAGTGCATTGGTAACTTTTAAAAGAATCGTTGCTCCAGATATTTTAGAGCGTTTTAATCTCTTCCCAGCAGCAAAGTTAATAGGAGATGCAGCGGCAGGTTATTCTTCAGGAGATGCGCTAAGGGCTATTGAAGAGGTAGCAGAGGAGGTTTTACCAGAAGGCTATACGATTGCTTGGTCGGGAACTTCTTACCAAGAAAAAGCAAGCAGTAATACAGGTGCACTTGCTTTTATTTTTGGTTTAGTGTTTGTATTTTTGATTTTAGCAGCGCAATATGAGCGGTGGCTTATGCCTATGGCGGTTTTAACAGCAGTGCCTTTTGCGGTTTTTGGTGCGATTTTGGCAACTTGGCTTAGGGGGCTAAACGCAGACATTTATTTTAACATTGGACTTGTGATGCTCATTGCTCTTTCTGCAAAAAATGCGATTTTAATCATTGAATTTGCAATGCAAGCAAGGGAAGTGGAGGGTAAAAGCATTTATGATTCCGCTATTGAAGCAGCAAGGCTTAGATTCCGTCCTATTGTAATGACTTCTTTAGCCTTTACTATTGGCGTTTTACCGCTTGCTCTTAGCACAGGGGCAGGGGCGGCAAGTAGGCACGCAATAGGCACAGGGGTGATTGGTGGAATGCTTGCTGCAACTTTTATTGCAATATTTTTTATCCCATTGTTTTACACTTACTTTGCGCGTTTTAGTGAGTTTATTGCAAATTTAAGGAGCAAAAATGAGTCCTAAAATTTTCTGCTTAAGTTTTCTTATAATTTTAGCCTTAGGTGGTTGTTCTTTATCGCCTAAGTATTCTGTGCCTATGACAAATCTTTTAGATTCTAAGGAAGCATTAGAGAGTGCGCAAGAAATGGACATTAAAGAGAGATGGTGGGAGGATTTTGGCGATGTGCAGTTAAATGCTTTTGTTCAAGAAGCTTTGGGAAATAACTATGATTTGTTAGTGGCAATGGAGCGCATAGAGCAAGCACAAGCGCAATGGGGCTATGCAAGAAGCGATCGTTATCCTAGTTTAAGAGTGCAAGGTGAAGCAACACGGAATCGTAAAAATTTAAACCAAAGGGAAAATTACAATAATTTTTCTCTAGGTGCTGTGTTAAGCTTTGAACTTGATTTGTGGGGAAGGGTTAGAGATGCAGATAGAAGTGCATTAGCAAAACTTTTAGCAGTGAAGGCAAGCGGAGATATTGTGCGCTTGAGTTTGATTGCAAATGTGATGCAGGGTTATTTTGGAGTTTTAGCACTTAACAATCAAGTGCAAATCTCTCAAAATACTCTAAAAAGCCGTGAAGAAAACTATCAATATCGCAAAAAAGAATTTGAAGCAGGTAAGATTTCAGAACTAGATATGCAACAAGCAAAATCTCAAGTGGAAAGTGTGAGGGCGCAATTACAGAATCTTTTAAGGGAGCAAAATTCTGCACAAAGTGCGTTTTTAATCCTTTTAGGACGCGATGGCAAGGGAGTATTTGAAAATGCGATTCCAACTCTACCACAAACTTTGGTTAATGCACCAAGCATACAGGCAGGCTTGCCATCAAGCATTTTGCAAAAACGCCCAGATATTGAAGCAGCAGAGCAGAATCTAAAGGCAGCAAACTTTTCTATTGGTGTTGCGCGGAGTGCATATTTTCCGACCATTTCTTTAACGGGGCTTTTGGGCTATGCAAGTCCGCAGTTGGATGCATTAATTAAAAGCTCAAATTCTACTTGGAATTTTGGAGGAAACTTTATAGGAAATATTTTAGATTTTGGTAGGACAAGTGCTAATGTAGATTTAGCAAAGTCGCAATATAGAGAAATGCTTTTAACTTATGGGCAGACTTTGCGTGTGGCATTTGGCGAAGTTAGGGAGAGTTTATTTAATGCGCAAATCACAAATGAGCGTTTAAAGAGTCTTAATGAACAAGTTAGTGCATTAAGGCGCACATTAGAGCTTGCAAATTTACGCTATGCAGAAGGCTATACAAATTATCTTGAAGTGTTAAATACACAAAGTGCATTGTTTGCAGCAGAGTTGCAACAAGAAGCGGCAAAGTTAGAATCCCTAAGTGCAGCCATTAGTGTTTATAAGGCTTTTGGCGGGGGCTGGGATAAAAAGAAGTTTGAATCTGGGCTTTAGACATATGGTAAGGACTTAAAGTGCTAAGATTAAAAATTTTGTTATTAATTGGAATTTTAAGCACACAAAGTTTTGGGTTTAGTATCCCACCTGTTAGTGTGCAAGTTTTAATGCAGCATATTTTTTCCCCCACGCTTTTTAGTGTGTATAGCAAGGATTATGGAATCTTATATTGTCAGCTTTATGGTGTGGCAGGAGTTAGTAAGAGTTTTCAATGGGAAGGATGTGAGATTGCGCCACAGACACTTAGAGAAATGCGTCATTTTGCAATGCAGTATGCGCAAAATAAGATTAAGTTAGAGCAGCAGTTTCGCTTAGGCTATAAGAATGGCTGGTGTTTTTTGCAAAAAGGCGGGAATCTTTTGAATGCAGAAGTGGTGCGTGATGGCTATGCTGTGGTGCAGTATTTTGATTTAAGTGAGGAGAAAACATTAAAGGATTTAGAAAAGTTGGAATCTATTGCAAAAAGTCAGAAAAATGGACTTTGGAAAGAGTGGGAAAAGGAAATGGAGTGTTTAAAGACAGCATTAAATGAGATTGCAGAAGTTGCGCATAAAGAGGGTTTAGAGAAGAGTTTGGAATTGCGAATGGGTGGAGAGATGGAATGAAAGGGAGTGATGTGTTAAGTAAGAAAGTTTGGAGGATTCATAAAAAAGCAATGTTAAAAATAGAGAACTTTGGATATTAAATGCAAAAGAATAAAATTTTCTTAGTTGCTGAGCTTTCTGCAAATCATAATCAAGATAAAAATTTAGCCTTTAAAACAATAAAAGCTGCTAAGGATTCAGGTGCTGATGCGATAAAGCTACAAACTTACACGCCAGATTGTTTAACGCTAGATTGTGATTTAGAGGATTTTAAAATTAAAGGCACGCTGTGGGAGGGTAAGAATTTTTATGCGCTTTATAAAGAGGCGATGACGCCTTGGGAGTGGCATAAAGAATTGTTTGATTATGCAAAAGAACTTGGGCTTATGTGCTTTTCAAGCCCTTTTAGTAAAGAGGCGGTGGATTTTTTAGAAACCTTAGGGAATCCTATTTATAAAGTTGCCTCTTTTGAAATTGTAGATTTAGAGCTAATAAAGTATATGGCGCGCTTAGGCAAACCTATGATTTTATCAAAAGGGATTGCGACAAAAGAGGAGATAGAAGAAGCGATTAAGGCTTGCAAGGAGGTTGGGAATGATTCCATTACGCTTTTGCAATGCACAAGCTCTTATCCAGCTCCCTTAAATAGTGCAAATTTATCGTTGATTCCACGACTTCAAAAAGACTTTAGTGTTGCCATTGGCTTATCTGACCATACGCTAGGTATTACAGCCCCTATTGTTGCAGCATCACTTGGAGCAAGAGTGATTGAAAAGCATTTTATTTTAAAACGCTCTTTTGGGGGTGTAGATAGTGCATTCAGTTTAGAGCCTAAAGAGTTTGCGCAAATGGCACAGGCAGTTAGGGAAACAGAGGAGTTGCTTGGGGATTCTACTTATGCGCTCAGTGAAAAGTCAAAAGAGGGGCGTGTTTTTATGCGTTCTTTGTATGTTACAAAAACCATTAAAAAAGGTGAAGTCATACAAGAAAATGCAATAAAATCTGTGCGTCCGGGATATGGAATCGCACCAAAATATTTAAAAGATGTGTTAGGAAAGTGTGCTAGCAAAGATTTAGAGTTTGGTAAAGCATTGCAATTTGGCGATTGGATGGAATAATTGGGTTATTAAGATTTGATTGCTTTTAAAAGATATAATTAATATTAGTTTAAAGTTTTTAAAATTTAATATTGAATTAATATAAAAATTTATAGAATAATTTTAAGTAAATTTAGATTTTTTAGAAAGGAAAAAAGTATGTTCCGTTCATTGGGTGGAAAGCTCACAGCAAGTGCGGTTTCGGTTTTTGTGGTAATTATTATTGTGATTAGTGCATTTAATTTTCAAAATACTTCAGGAGATGTTCAGAAGCTTTATCGTGGAATCCAAAAGCAAACATTGGAGTCTGCTTATAAAAGCATTTTTATTTCTGTAGTTGATGAAGTGCAAGAGGATTTGCGTGTGATTGCTAGGGATATTTCTAGGGTTGATAAAGAGAGTGTTGTGCAACAGCGTGTTGTATTGGATACGGCATTGTCTCTTGCGGAATATCCTGTGATGTTTATTGTTTACGATGATGATGGAAAAGCGATTTTGCAAAATTATAATGGTGATGGCGATACACGATTCAGTGCAGATTGGGATGATTTTGGTAGCTTGGATTTGCGCCAACGCGATTGGTATGTGCAGACCAAGCAAAAGAATCAAGGCGTTATCACTCCTGTGTATCAAAGTGTTGCTGGTAAGTATAAAGGTGATTATTTTGCAACGGCAACTATGCCCCTTATAAAAAATGGTAAGTTTATTGGTGTAATTGGAATGGATATTAGAGTTGATGAATTCCAAGAGCGTTTTGATGCCTTTAAGAATTCTGAGCTTCCTTCTGCGAGCGTATTTATTGCGGATTCTAATGGAGTGATATTTTCCCATAAAAATATGGATTTAGTGAAGAATAATGCGACTAAAGGAGCGGAAGCTGCATTGCAGAATGCTTTGAAGTCTGGTTCTAAAGAAGGGCAAATTGATTATAGTTTGGATTTAGGGAATGGGCAAACCATTGATAAGTTTGGATTTTATAAGCAGTTTCCTTTTGGTTGGACAATTGTTTCTTCCGCAGATAAGAGCGATTATACGCTAGCGGTTAATAGAAATTTAATTAAAACAATTGTCTTAGCAGTTGTAATGATTATTATTGGTGTAGTTATTTTATTATTTATCATCCGTTATTTTACAAATCCTATCAATGTAATTAAAACAACGCTTATTGAATTTTTCAAATATCTTAACCACGAAAGTAAAGTTGCACCTAAAGCACTTGAAATTAAAAGTCAAGATGAGATTGGTATGATGGCGCAGGCGATTAATGTCAATATAGAAAAGACAAGGGACGGATTACAAAAGGATGAAGCCCTTGTTAAGCAAGCCCTAGAGGTTATTGAAATAGCACATGGGGGTCATGTGGAATTTTTGATTGATTTAGAAGGGGCAAACCCACAATTAAATAATTTACGCGATGCAGTAAATAATCTATTGAAATTGCTTGTTACAGCAGTTAGTAACAATTTGCCTGAATTAAATCGTGTGTTTGATAGCTTTGTGAAACTTGATTTTAGCACGCAAGTGGCAAATGCGGAAGGGCGTGTGGAGATTGTAACAAATACATTAGGGGAAGAGATTCGTAAAATGCTTAGAACTTCTTTAGAGTTTGCAAATTCCTTAAATGAACAAAGCGATAAGCTTGAAGAAGCAGTCAATTCTTTAATGCAGTCTTCTAGCTCCCAAGCTTCTTCGTTGCAACAAACTGCATCGGCGGTAGAAGAAATCACTTCATCAATGCAAAGTGTAAGCGGTAGAACGCAAGAAGTCATTCAGCAGACTGAAGATATTAAGAGTGTCATTGGAATCATTAGGGATATTGCAGATCAAACGAATTTGTTGGCTTTAAATGCTGCCATTGAAGCAGCAAGAGCAGGAGAACACGGAAGGGGGTTTGCTGTTGTTGCTGATGAAGTGAGAAAATTAGCGGAGCGAACAGGGAAATCTCTAGGTGAAATTGAAGCAAATGTAAATTTATTAGTGCAAAGCATTAATGATATGGCGGAATCCATTAAAGAGCAAACCACAGGAATTACACAGATTAATGACACAATTTCAAGTTTAGAATCTGCAACACAGGAAAATGTAGGCATTGCAAATACAAGTTCTGAGATTTGTCAAAGTGTTTCTGAGATTGCAAAAGCAATTTTAAAAGACGCAAATAAGAAAAAAATCTAAGCCTTAAAACTTTCATTTATTCTTTACGCACAAGAGTAGGGAAAACTTAAGCAAGTATTTTGCCTTGTGTGTGAAGTTTAAAAAGCAAAAATAAATGCCAAAGTGTGCAGTCAAAATTAAAATTTTGCTATAATCCTTGCTTATTTTTATTCTAAGGAGAATGGTCGTGTATCGTTTGGTTTTATCTAGCATTTTGGCGGTTTTTGTGGCGTTTGGTGTGAGTGGTTGTAAAGATGATAAGAAATTAGTTGTCGCAACGGCGGCGGAGTTTCCGCCCTTTGAGTTTAAGGAAGGTTTGGAATATAAAGGCGTGGATATGGAGATATCCCGTGAGATTGCAAAGCGTTTGGGCAAAGAGCTTGAAATAAAGGATATGGAATTTGATGCTGTGATGAGTGCTGTAAGTAGTGGGAATGCGGATTTTGCAGCAAGTGGGCTTACGATTAATGAAACGCGCTTAAAGGTAGCAGATTTTACAAAACCTTATTATAATGCAAATCAAGTGGTGATTGTCAAAAGTGAAAATGTTGCACTCAAAGCAGTTGGTAATGATGCAGAAGCATTGGCTATGGCAATTTCTCAAAAAGATGGAATTAAAATTGGTGTGCAGGCAGGCACAACGGGTGCATTTTTTGCTAAAGGAGATGAGGAATGGGGTTTTGCAGGATTTCCAAAAGCAGAGGTTAAAAGCTTTGTGAATGGCTCGCTTGCTGTTAGTGCATTAGTGAATGGGCAAGTGGATATAGTGATTTTAGATGAAGCTCCAGCGCGCTTGATTTCTAAGGGGAATGCGGGAACAGAAGTGCTAGAGGCAGCTTTAACACAAGAAGAATATGGAATTGCAGTTAAAAAGGGCAATAAAGAGCTTTTAGATTCTATAAATAGTGTATTAGATGCAATGCGAGAAGATGGGACATTTGATAAAATTATGCAAAACTACTTTTAATCTATGGATAAATTAGAAGTTTTTTACAATCAGTTTATCACAAAGGGTGGCTATGCGCTTGTATTAGAAGGCGTTGGTGTAACGCTTTTGCTCGCTGTGCTTGGCTTGCTAATAGGCATTGTGATTGGCACTTTGCTAGCCATTTTGCTAACAAAAGATGAGAAAAACGCATTTGAGTCCGTGTTAGTTGGAATCGCAAAGTTATATGTTGGATTCTTTCGCGGGACGCCCATTGTTGTGCAATTACTCTTTATCTACTTTGTGATTTTGCCACTTTTTGGGCTTGCAGGAAGCAGTGCGTTGCTTGTAGCAGTGGTGATTTTTGGCTTAAATAGCGGTGCGTATGTCAGTGAGATTATCCGCGGTGGAATCTTAAGTGTGGATAGTGGGCAAAATGAAGCAGCAAGGGCGTTAGGGCTTAATTCTAGGCAGAGTATGCGCTTTGTCGTGTTTCCACAGGCTCTTAAAAACGCTCTCCCAAATTTAGGCAATGAATTTATCACGCTCCTTAAAGAGACTTCAGTGGCAAATTATGTAACAGTGCACGACTTAACCTATGCGTTTAAGACGATTGGAAGTGCAGGCTATGAATATATGATTCCTTATTTTTGTTTGGCGTTGTGTTATTTGGTGCTTGTAATGGTGGCTAGTTTTATAGTCAAGCAATATGAAGGGAAGTTAAGAAGAAGTGATAAGCGTTAGAAATCTTTTTAAAAAATATGAGGATTACACAAAGGCAGGTAGGCAAGAGAAAATCGTGCTAAATGGCTTAAATGTGGAGTTTAAGCCTGGGGAAAAGGTTGTCATTGTTGGACCTAGTGGGAGTGGAAAAAGCACCTTTTTGCGCTGTTTAAATCTTTTAGAAAAGCCAGATGGTGGTGAGATTTGGCTAGATAATAAAAGGATTTCTGCTTTAAGTGTTGGATTGTATCCTGAGCTTTTAAAACTTAAGGGCAGGGCGTTAAAAAAGGCGATTTTAGAATATGATAAAAAGCATCGCATTGATATAAATTTGGCGCGTGCTAAAATGGGAATGGTGTTCCAGCATTTTAATTTATTTAATAATTTAAGCGTTTTAGAAAACATTACGCTTGCGCCTGTGCGCTTAAAGCGTGCAACGCAAAGTGAAGCAAAAGAGTTAGCCCTAGCACTTTTAGCGCGTGTGGGTTTGTCTGATAAGGCGCACGAATATCCTGTGCGCTTAAGCGGTGGGCAGAAGCAAAGAATTGCGATTGCAAGGGCTTTAGCGATGAAGCCTGAAGTCATACTTTTTGATGAGCCAACAAGCGCGTTAGATATTGAGATGGTAGGGGGTGTTTTAGAATTAATGAAAAGTGTAGCAAATGAGGGAATGAGTATGGTTTGTGTAACGCACGAAATGGGCTTTGCAAGGGAGGTTGCCACGCGTGTTTTGTTTATGGAAGGTGGGAATATTTTAGAGGATTCTCCGCCTAAAGAGTTTTTTGATAATCCTAAAAGTGAGAGATTACAGGATTTTTTAAGCCATATTAAAGGAAGGGTATGAATTTAGCAGAGCAAACAAAGAAACTTTTAGAGATATTAGGCGATGGTTTTCCACTAGAGCGTTTGGGGTTAATCTTACAGCATAAAGAGATGATTTTAGAATGGTTGGAATCCAAGGAGTTTAAGGC
>NZ_JALEIK010000017.1 GCF_022770205.1 Helicobacter sp.
ACAAGGAAAATGCTAGAGTTTATGCAAGAGAGAATTCATAACGCACAATCCCTTAGAGTCAATCCAAGTAACTCCTTAGACTTTCACGCACAACAAAATCTTAGCACAAAAGAGAGAATTAAACAAGCGCGGGATTTAGGAGTGAATGCAAAAGAACAGGCACAAAAGAATAAAGAATTACAAGAGCATAAAGAAATAAGTCAATCCCAAAACGACAATTTAAACTTGCAAACGATTGACAAACACAAGCAAAAAACAATAGAAAAGATAGATTCTTATGCTAAAAGTGATGCGTTTAAGGCTTTAAGCAAAGATAAGCAAGAAGCTATTTTAAGCCTTAAAAGCATAAAGCCAGGTATAATGCCCGATGAGATAAGCAAGGATAATTTAGAAAATATACTTAAGCATTTTAATTCTAAGCAAGATAAGGCGCAAAGGGAGTTTTATGCGAAGTTATTTAACGATACTAAGGAAAATCCGCACATTGTTTTAGAGGTAAAGCGTGAAAATGAGCTAAGACAAGAATATATCAAGGCTTACCAGCATAAAGATACGCACGATTTGTATTATATAGCAATTACAAAGGATAAGGACACGATAAATGTTACGGGTTATCCTATTACAAAAATAAAAGATGTGATAAATCAAATCAAAAACGCAGAAAAAGTAGTGTGGAGGCAACAAGGAGACCAAGCCCACACCGCCCTAGTTTCTAAAGAAACTCAAAACCTTGAAAGCGCAAATGAAAGTATATCACAAAACAATCCTTTACAAAGCAAAAAAGCTGAGACTAGCAAGGGAATCAACTCTGCTAGTAGCATTACGCCAAGTAAAGAGAATTATTCTTTTACAACTCAACATAATGGCATTATACCAAACCAAACTAAAAATAAGATTTATAGCATAGAGCTAGAAAGCTTGAGTCCTACTCCCAAAAGCTCGCCGCACACACAAGCAGGAGTAGCGGTTGAAGCTCAAGTAACCCGAGATGTTGTGCGCCCAAACGCTAATATTGCTAAAACCGATGGTGAGATTATACTACAAAATGATAGTGGAAATAAAAAAGAATTGCAAAGCCTTAATTTGATTGAGTCTAAAACAAGTGAAAACATTGGAACTAACGCAAAGCAAAGCCCTGTTACTTCACTTAACCAAGACGCAATTCTACCAAAAAATGCTTTAGAAAAAATGCAAATAGAGTATCAAAATGCGCAAAAGGATGTAGAGATTAAACAACAAAGCATACAAGACTTTTTGAATGCGAACAAAGATTTTCACGCCCTTATAAAAGACGTAGAAAGGCTAAAATGGAATAGGATTTCTGAGGGTTTCCCTGATATTTTGCGTGTTAGAGATGCAGTGCAAACGCTATTCCTTAAAACTCCAGAGAGTGTTATGGATGAAACATTGGGTAATTTTTTAGAATTTGAAATCGCGCGCACAAGCCCTCTTACATACCAACAAGGATACAAGCTTGCACAAGAATACGAAAAGCTACACAACGATTTATTACATACATACACCAAACGCGCAAACATAGAAGACGCAATAGAGCAACAAAAATATGCTAAGGGCTTAAATGCTAGGCTTAAAAACTTTGAGAACAAGGATATAAAAAAGCTTGAAAATGAGTTTTTAAACTTCACACAAAGCGTCCAGCATATTTTTCAACAAAGGGAAAAACTCCAACAAAAAGTAGATGCAATACACAAAGAGTGGGAAAGGGCAAGCGATGAAAACGCACCAAAGGCAAAGTTACTAGCGATAGCTAAAAAATATAATGTGGCTAAAAAGAAGCTAGAGGATTTTCAACAAAGCAAGGAATACAAAGATGCATTTAATAAATCCAGTCAAATGCAATTCCAAATATGGAATAAGAAAATACAAACCATAAAGCAAACTTATTTAATGGATGAGGATTTAGCGGGTAAATTTTTACTGCTAAGAAATGCAGAGATTGATAAGCAAAGTTGGCATTATTATGGCGATGCTTTTGCGATTTATAGAGCAAAATTAGAAAACTTTTTTAACATTAACCCTACAAAAGAATTTGGAACAAACTATGCAGAATATTACCACGATGGAAAAGGTGGAATTGTAAAGTTAATGAATGAAGCACAAGCGCATAAGGGAAAAGAACCTTTTAAAGGACAAGTCGCAGGAGCATTTTACAGGGAGGAGTTAGGCGATATTGATTTAGTGTGGGGTGAAGTAACAGACGCACAAGCGCATAAAGGCTATGGATTAGCGCATATTTTAGATAAAAGAATAGCTGAGTTTATGGAACAAGGATTAAGCAAAGCAGAAGCGGAAGCAAAGGCGTTGGAACTAATACGCAATATCCCCAATATCGTAAGCGATGGAAAGGTTGTAAAAGATAAAAAGGGCAGATTGAGAATTGAGCTAGATAATCAAATTTTGGGAATTAAGGATAATTGGCACGGAACGCCGACAAATAAGTGGATTATAACAACTTATGAACCTAGAGAGAGTGCGGAAAGTTTATATGCGTCTTCCGCAATTACAAAAGGCGAGACTCTGCCTTTAAACTCTAATCAGATTATACCACAAACCACACAAAAAAAGAGCCCCAACGCACAGAATTTCGACCAAGTTACGAACTCAAAAGAGCTAGGGAATGGAAACAATCTATCCCTAAGGGGCAAAAATAATTCTAGCGCAAAAGAGATTTTAAGTCAAAGTCAGATTAAAAGTAATAAAGACAAAGATGACGCCCTTAACCCAGCGTATTCGCACCAAGTTAAGCATAATACTAACACTTCAAGCGAGACTGGTGCTAGTGGCGATAAGGACATTATACCACAAACAACACAAGAAGCAAAAATCAAAGAAAAAGATAACCCATCTAGCATTCACTTTAAATTACAAGACGCACCAAAAGAATCGCAATTAATGCAAAGCTTAGATAAAGTTGCGCCAAGAATCGCGGATGAAACAAGATTAAATCATTTAGAGTATAGCTTAAGGGAAGCTAGAGTGCGTTTTGCCTTAACAAATAAAGACAAAGAGAATGCAAAGCTTTTTGATAAAGTACTTGTTGTCGCACAACAACTAGGTGTGAAATTTGACAATAAAGGCACAAGTTTAAAAGGTGAGTTAGGGCATTTTAATCCAAAGACAAACACGGCAAAAGTCTTTACAAAAGGGGAAAAAGAAGCAGAGACTATTCTACACGAATTAATCCACAGCGTAAGCAATAGGGCAATACATACGAGTCCAAAAGATTTAACTCCCTTGCAAAGAGAAGGGGTTAAAGAAATCCATACACTCTTTGAAAGCTTTAGCAAAGAGAAACATCTTAAAGAAATGTATGCGCTAAGCAGTGTGGATGAAATGCTAGCGGAGTTAAGCAATAAGGCTTTTAGAAAGCTACTAAGGGGGCGGAATGTTTTAGAGAGAATCTTTAATGCAGTTGCTAAGATTATTTTTAAAAGG
>NZ_JALEIK010000028.1 GCF_022770205.1 Helicobacter sp.
AAACTCTTGCTTTTGTGCATCAAAAAATATTTTAAGATTTTTATATGCTTCCTGCCCTTTGGCTTCTAAGAAATTCTTAAAGTTTATGGATATTTTTTCATAGGGCTTCATAATGTTTTTCCTGTTTCATTGTTTTTCGTGCAGATTATTCTCCAAACACTCTTTGAAAAATCGCATCGACATTTTTTGTGTAGTAGCTAAACTCAAAGCACTCTCTAATCGCAACTTCGCCGATAAGTCCCACGAGTTCGCTATCTGCTAAAAGATATTGTAAATAAAGCGATTCGCCTTTATCGTTTAGCGCACTCTCGCCATTTTGCAAATCGCCCCAAACCTTCATCGCATTTTTTTGCACGATTTTATAGGCATCTTCGCGCGATATGCCTTGTTTTGGAAGCTCTAAAAGTATGCGCTGGGAAAACACAAGCCCGCCTGTAAGGTTGAGATTTTTCATCATATTTTTAGGATACACCACAAGCTTTTCAAGCAGCCCCTTTAAACGCATTAGCATAAAATCTGTGGTGATAAAGCTATCAGGTAAAATAAATCGCTCCACGCTACTATGGCTAATATCCCGCTCGTGCCACAATGCGACATTCTCCATTGCCGGCATTGCATAAGAGCGGATCATTCTGCAAAGCCCTGTGATGTTCTCACTTAAAATTGGATTTCGCTTATGCGGCATAGCCGAGCTTCCCTTTTGTCCGCTTTCAAAATACTCTTCTGCTTCATAGACTTCTGTGCGTTGCAGGTGTCGCACTTCTACGGCGATTTTCTCACAGCTACTTGCCAAAAGGGCTAAATCACTCATAAGCCTAGCGTATCTATCTCTCTGTATCACTTGATTACTCACGGGTGCAGGTGTAAGTCCAAGCTCTTTGCAAACTAGCTCTTCTAACTCCATAGGTGTGTGGGCGAGATTGCCCATCGCCCCACTAAGTTGTCCCACAGAGATGACTTCAAGCGTGGATTCTAGGGCTTTCAAATGCCGCCCTAGCTCATCGTGCCAAATCGCCAAAACGAGTCCAAAGGTGATAGGCTCTCCGTGGATCCCGTGGCTTCGCCCCACCATTAGCGTGTCTTTATGCTGATATGCACGCACCTTTATCGCTTCTCTCACTTGTCTTATATCATCTAAGATAATCTTTAGAGAATCACGCATTTGCAATGCTACTGCGGTATCTATGCAATCACTAGAAGTGATCCCATAATGCACCCAGCGGCTCTCCTCTCCCAAGCTCTCCGCCACAGAAGTGGTAAAGGCGATTAAATCGTGCTTGGTAACAGATTCAATCTCATCAATCCTAGCGATGTCAAATGTCGCATTTTTGCATATCTTTTCACAATCGCTATCAGGGATTAGCCCTAGCGTATTCCAGCCACGTACTAATGCCTTTTCCACTTTAAGCCAAGCAGAATACTTTGCATTCATATCCCATAGCCTTTTCATCTCTTCTCTTGCGTATCTCTCTACCATAATGCTCCTTTAATAGTTGTAGCGCAATCCTATTCCAATGGATTGGTTGTAGTTGGAAGTTAGGTTTTGTAAGCTAAAGTTATATTGCACATCTAATAGTAAATCTTCGCGGATAGAGAGCATTCCTCCAACATTAAGAGTTGTGATGTTTTGTGCTTGCTTTATCCCTTGAATCCTAACTTTAGAATCACTTCCAACGCTTCTTGCTTCAAAGCTAAAATCATCAGGGCTTAAAAGATGTCTATGGCTTAATGCAGTATTAAATCGCCAATTCCCTTTCTCTAATGCGATTCTAACTCCAATGGACAGAGCATTTGAATGCTGCTTTTGTTTATCTGCTACAAGCCCTAAGGGATGATTTTCATTAAACTCTCCCCTTAGCAAATAATCCTTTTCTAGCCCAAGAAAAGCATTGATTTTAGCAAAAGATATAGGGACAATCTTTCCCACTTCACCATAGAGATTATAGGCGATATCCTTATGCGCGCTTTGTGTTTGTTCTGTGTTGATTTCTCTTTTGACTGCATTTTTGATAAAGCCAATTCCTACTCTAGCAGTGATGTAAAAATGCTCAAAATGCTGTGTTCCATACAAAGAAATGTGTCGGTTTAGAATCTCTACATTGCCTGCATATTGATTAAAATCCGCCTTTGCATTGCCTAGTAAAAGCGCAAATCCTAAGGTGGTGCTGTCTTTTCTAAAATCGCTCCCTAAAAGTGTGGCATAGAGATTAACATTAGCACTTGCATAGTCTTTTTGCGCTAACTTAGAGTGCGAACCAAAGGCTTGCATAAAAAATCCACTCTCTTTTTCTTCTTGCATTAGTGCTACGCGCTGATTTAGATGTGCATTGACAAGAGTGTTTTGTTGGATGAGGAGATTTTGACTAGAAGCGTGGATTTCACCTGATAGGCTATCAATGGCTCTTGTGAAATTTTCTGCATTTAGCACGCTTAGAGCGGCAACATACACAGGGGCGTCTTCGTTTATGTTTTTGCTCTCTATGGTGTTTAGCAGAGTGTCAAAGTTTTGCGCAGTGTTTAGGGTGTTTGTGTTCGCATAACTAGCAGTTCGTAGCACTTGTGCGGTGGTGTTTCTTTGGTATTGCACTTTGATTTCTTGAGAGGAGTATGTAACTTTTTGAATATTTGCATAGCGGTTTGAATTTTCTGTGAGATAGTATGAGCCATCATATTGAATGTTATGTGCTTGAATCACAGAATGATTTGCGCTAGATTGAAGGGTGGTTATGTTTGGGATATGCACGATAAATTTGCTATTTGCTAAATCCATAGTGCCTTCTACTTGGAGTTGTGAATCAGGGTTAATGTAGATTTTGGAGTGTTGCCCCCCCCCCTTGTAATTTCCTGCAATTTTTGCGCCTTTGCCATAGACTTCAAAGATTCCATTGTTAGTAAGTCCTTTTCCAGCGGTTGTGATTGTCTTTGCGTTGTTTGCTTGTAAGATTCCATCTTGTCCTATGGTGATAGGAGATTGTGTAATTCCGTCCCCTGTTAGCACAAGTGCGCCACCATTTATATCTGTTTTTCCGCTATAAGTGTTGTTGCCTGAGAGATAAAGCGTGCCAGTGCCTTCCTTTTTTAACCCTGCATCCCCTGCAATATCATTACTCCAAGTGAGTTTATTTCTATCTGTGTAGTTGCGATAGCTAAAATTGACTTCTACTTGCTCTTGCCCTTGTAGCAATAAGCGTTTATCAAAGCGTGCTGGTCCTTTTAAGGCTCTCTCTACATTTAAAGCTCCCCATCCTACTTCATTATTTGGTCCTGTTGTGGGCTTGTCTCCTTGATTACAATTTCCCTTTTCACAAGCATTAGCGGTGCTAAGAATGGTTTGTGTAACTAAATGATTATCCATCCAAGGAAACTGCTCCCACACTTTAGAAACAGCAGCAGTTACTCTAGGGGCGGCATAGGAAGTGCCTTCTGCTCCAGTTCCATCATTATTGAGTGTTCCAAGTGCGGCGATTCCCCAGTCTTTTGCTCTGCCAAGTTGATTTGCATAGCTTGCAAGTTTATTAGAAGTGTCTAGCGCAGTAACTGCTATCCAACCTTTTTTGGCGGCATTATAAAGTTCAGGTAGAGAAGCTTGGTCTGAAGCAAGATCTTGGCTTTCATTTCCTGTTGCCCAAACAAAAATTGCTCCTTCCTTTGAAGCTAAATCTTTTAAGTTATCATAAAGATTATAAAAAATGTTTTTTATTGAATCTAAATTATCTGTGGGGTTTGTCCCAAAGGAGTTATTAAAGATTCTAACGCCTTGATTATAAATTGCACGATAATGTCCAAAACCTGTTAAAAGATTTTTACGAGTAGGATCGGTGGTATCACCTGCTTCAAGAACATAAAGATTTGTTGTATTCTTTGCATTTCTTATAATGATATTAGAAACATTTGTGCCGTGGGTTCTATCCTTTAAAGGAAGTTGTCTACCTATAAAGGTTACTTTGCTGTCATTAAAATATTGCGCTGCAAGGTCGCCAAACCCCCCATCAATCACGCCGATGTGTTTAAGTGTGTTTTCATCAAAAATTGTTGCAGAAGGTATTGTTGGGGGAGGTATTGTTATAGACTGGCGATTTGCAATAGGGAATTTAGTAGCTATAAGGTGTTGTAAAGGGATTGCAGATGTGGTTATAATCGGGGGTGTAGGCGGTGAGTTTGGAGTGCTAGGGCTTGGTTGATTTAGGTTTGGGGGGGTTGTAGGCTTAGGAGTTGTAGGTTTTGGGCTTGGATTAGTATAAATTGGTTTGCTTGGAAAGGTTAGGGAAAGTATGTTGCCTCCGCCACAGGCAGTAAATATAATAAGACATAAGAGATTCAAAAGAATGTAAAGGATTTTCATTGTGCGATTCTTTGTATCTAGCGTTTTCTATCGGATTATAATATAATAAATTTGAAGCCTTTCTAAACCTTAAAAATTTTTAGAAATCCCTAATTCAAGGTCAAAAATGCCCTATGTGAAACAATCTTTCATACTCCCTTATGCAATGCCTGCTTTTTTATGTTTAAAAAGGGTGCTTGGTGTGAGTGTTTCAGAGGCGCAAAGATTGATTGATAAAGGCAAGGTGTTTTTATGGGGGAGGCATTTTGCAAGAGAAGAATAAAATTTTATACAACAGAGTAGAAGTGTTGGTGTTTAAGCCTGAATCCATAGGGCTAAAACCACTTTTTGAAAATGAAGATTTTGCCATTTTTAATAAGCCTTCTAAAATGCTAATCCACCCAAAAGGGAGATTTGCGCACCATAGTTTTATGGATGAGGTGCGCACGCATTTAGGAGAGGGAGCAAATCTTACGCATAGGATTGATAAGGAAACAAGTGGTTTAGTGCTTGTTGGTAAGCATAAAAAAAGTATATCTGAATTTGGATTAATGTTTTTAAACAATGCCATTAAGAAAGAGTATCTTGCCTTAACAAATGTTAAGAATGGAATCCAAAATGTAAAAACAAGCTTCAGTCTGTCTTTGCCTCTTGCTACACAGGAAAAAGGAGGGGACTTATGTGTGCGTTCTGTGTATTGGAAAGCTGGGCATACACAAGCATACAAGATGTTAAATTTTAAAGACGCACAAAGTGATTTTGAAGTGCTAGGAATTGTAGATTTTAATGATGAAAAAATGGATAAATTAACTGAAGTTAAGATTAATGAAAATTCTAAATTTTTGCTTTTTAAAGTGCTACCAAAAACAGGGCGCACACACCAAATCCGCTTGCATTTGCAAGCCTTAGGGATTCCAATTTTAGGCGATCCACTCTATGGGGTAAAGGATGCACACAGCAGGGAGTATTTAGATGGTGAGTTCATTTCTAAAAACACGGAATCTAACAGCGCATTAAGCGACGAAAAACGCTTAGAATACTTTGGGGCGAAGCGTTTAATGCTCCACGCTTATGGCTTGCAATTTTGCTATAAAGGTAAGAATTATTGCTTTAGGAGTATTGAGAATTTTGACATTATTCAAAGGATTTTGGTTGCTGTGTAAAATGGCTAAATTTGTATGTAAGCGGATTTGTGCTATAATCTGCATAAATTCAATTCTAACATAAGGATTCCGTGATGATGCCAAGTGTTCAGCAGTTGCTTATTATTTTGTTGATTATTGTTGTGCTTTTTGGGGCAAAAAAGATTCCAGATTTAGCAAAGGGTTTGGGTTCTGGGATTAAAAATTTCAAAAAAGCTGTCAAGGAAGATGAGGAGGAAGTTGCGCAAAACACGAAGATTGAACAAGATAAAACTGCGGCAGCTACAACGCAAACAGATTCTAAACCTAATGAAACTGCAAAAGTGTGATGGATGTATCACGCTATAAAAGAAGTTGTTCATTCTACTCTTGGCGTTTCTATAATCTTAGAGAAACCACGCAATAAGGGGTTAGGGCATTTTGCCTTGCCAACTTTTAGTTTTGCAAAAGAGTTGCGCAAATCTCCACAAATCATCGCGCAAGAGTTTGCAAAAAAGTTAGAATCGCTTCCACAAATTGCAAGTGTCAATGCTATAAATGGTTATGTTAATTTTAGTTTAAGTAATGCGTTCTTAGGGCAGTGTGCGTGGGAGTTTTTACAAGGGGATTCTAAGGAATCTAAAAAGGCGGATTCCAAAGATGAGAAAATTTTATTAGAGTATGTCAGTGCCAATCCCACAGGTCCTTTGCACATAGGACACGCGCGCGGGGCTGTGTTTGGTGATAGTTTAGCGCGCATTGGACGCTTTTTAGGCTATGCAATCCACACAGAATATTACATTAATGATGCAGGTGTGCAAATTGAAAAGCTTGGGAAGTCTATTTATTATGCGGGGCGTGCTTTAGCCTTTGGTGAAAGTGAAGAGTTACCACAAGAGTGCTATCAGGGAGAGTATGTTTTTGAATTGGCTAAGAGTGCTAGAGTGGAGTTTGGAAAGAGTGTTTTTGAGAGCTTGGAATCTTTAGAGAAGCTTAGTGTTTTTGGTAAGGATAAAATGCTAGCAGAAATACAAAGCAATCTAGCACAAGCTGGAATCGTGTTTGACTCCTATGTGAGTGAAAAAGAGCTTTTTTCTCAATGGGATTCCACACTAGAGTCGCTAAAGACGCATAATGGTGTGTATGTAGAGGATGCAAAGACTTGGTTAAAATCTAAAGAGTTTGGTGATGAGAAAGACCGCGTGATTGTGCGTCAAAGTGGTGAGCCAACTTATTTAGCGGGTGATATTATTTACCATAGAAATAAATTTGAGCGTCATTTTTCACACTGCATTAACATTTGGGGAGCGGATCATCACGGCTATATTGCTAGGGTTAAGGCGGCAATTGCATTTTTAGGCTTTGATGCGGAGAAATTAGAAGTGCTATTGGCACAAATGGTGGCACTCTTAAAAGATGGAATCCCTTATAAAATGAGCAAGCGTGCGGGGAATTTTATCTTAATGAAAGATGTTGTAGATGATGTAGGAGCTGACGCATTGCGCCTTATGTTTTTGAGCAAAAAATTAGACACGCATTTAGAATTTGATGTGGAATTGCTAAAAAAGCAAGATTCTAGCAATCCTGTGTATTATATCAATTACGCACACGCTAGAATCCACACGCTGTTTTCTAAATCAAAATTTAAAATGGAATCTTTTAAGGTGCTCCCCCTAGAGCAATACAAGGCGTGGGATTTGCAAGGGGATTTGTGTGATTTATTAGTTTTGGCACTTGGGATTGAAAAGGTTTTAAGCGATGCGTTTTCTCAACGCTTGGTCAATAAGGTGGTGGATTATTTATATGCGTTGGCTTCGGATTTTCATCATTTTTATAACGCAACAAAGATTTTAAATACAGAGCAAGAAGAGCAGATTTTAAAAGTGCTTGTTGTGGTGGCGCATTCTATTGCCTTAGGATTAGATTTGTTGGGCGTTAAAGCAAAAGTAAGTATGTAGAAATGTGTAAGGAGAGTTTTTGAGTAAGGCAGTAATTTTCCCGGGTCAAGGCAGTCAAAGCGTTGGTATGGGTAAGGATTTGTTTGAAAATAGTGTAGCAGTTAGGGAGCTTTTTGAGCAGGCAAGTGAGATTTTAAAAGAAGATATGCAAAGGCTCTGCTTTGAGGAAAATGCAAAACTTAATCTCACGCAATACACACAGCCTGCAATTTTGCTTGTGAGTTATAGTGTGTTTATGCTAGTTAAAGAGAAGTTACAAAAAGATGGAATCGCTTTTGGGCTTGGGCATTCTTTAGGGGAATTTAGTGCATTATGCGCTAGTGGTGCATTGAGTTTTGCGCAAGCGATTGCGCTTGTGCATCAACGCGGAATCTTAATGGAAGATGTGTGTAAAGCAAAGGCGGCTGGAATGATGGTTGTGCTTGGTTTAGACGATGCAGTGCTAGAAGAGTTTTGTCAAAAGAAACGGAATCTTGGTTTGAGTGTATGGTGTGCAAATTATAATGGTGATGGACAAATGGTGCTTGGCGGGAGTAAGGAAGATTTACAAAGCTTAGAAGTGGAGCTAAAAGGGCTTGGAGCAAAGAGGGCATTGCTTCTTCCTATCTCTGTGGCAAGCCATTGTCCATTGCTAGAGGGTATGTGCGGGGATTTTAAAGCTTTATTAGAAGAAGTGCTTTGCGATTCCTTTATTTTTCCTGTCATCTCTAATGTCAATGCAAAGCCTTATGACACAAAAGCACAAGCACTTGAGTTGCTTGCAAATCAACTTGTAAAACCTGTGCTTTATAAGCAATCTATTTGCGAAAATGATGGCGCAATTAGCGGATTTGTAGAATGTGGCGGAAGTGTGCTAAAGGGCTTAAATAAGCGTTTAAGTCAAAAAAATACCTTCTCTTTGCAGACTTATGCTGAGATTCAAGATTTTTTACAAAAGGATTAAAATGATAATTGGAATCATAGGGGCAATGCGTGAAGAAATCACGCCACTTTTAGAGCATTATAAAGAATATGAAGAAGTTGTATTTGGGGGCAATACTTTTTATAAGGTAGCATTAGGAAGCAAAACGCTAATTATCGCTTGTAGTCGCATTGGTAAGGTGCATTCAGCTCTAACTGCTAGCACGATGATTTTGCATTTTGGTTGTGAAAAAATCATTTTTAATGGTGTTGCAGGGGGGATTAATCCTAATTATAAAATCGGGGATTTAGTGCTTGCAAGCAAACTTTGCCAACACGATGTGGATATTACGATTTTTGGACATCCCTTTGGGTATTTTTCTGAAGGTAAGGTTTTCACGGAATCAGATTCCGTGTTAAATGGAATCGCAAAAGCTGTGGCAAAGGAAAGTGGCATTCATTTATATGAAGGTGTGATTGCAACAGGGGATCAGTTTATTAGCTCAAAAGAAAAAAAAGAATGGATTAAAAAAGAGTTTAACGCTGATGCGATTGAAATGGAAGGGGCAAGTGTTGCAGTGGTGTGCGACAATCTTAACACGCCCATTTGTGTCATTAGGGCAATTTCTGATAATGCAGGCGATGAGGCGTTGGTAAGCTATGAAGAGTTTTTAGAATCAAGTGCTAGGGTTAGTGCTTCGCTTGTGATTAAGATGATAGAAAAACTATAAAAGGAATTTGCTATGCGTCTAGTTTTAGTGCGTCACGCAAAGGCTAAAGATAGGGAAAAATGGGTTGATAAGGATGATTTGAAGCGTCCCTTGACAAAAAAGGGTGTGAAGCAAGCAAGGAAAATTGCAAAATACATTGCCAAAAAATATCCTAATGCGGATGCAGTAGTTTCATCCTTAGCACTGCGTGCGTGTGATACGGCAAAGCATATTATTAAAGAGCAGAAGAATTGCACTTTTCTTCTTACACCAAAAATCAATCCAGAAGAGGGAGTGGCGGGATTTTTGCGCAATCAAGACAAGTTAGAAGAGGATTGGCAGACGCTTATTGTTGTCGCACACGAACCTGCCATTAGTCAATTTGTGCGTTTGATTTGTGCAAAAGGAATGCTGAATTTGCGCGTTAGTAAAGGTTGTATGGTAGAGCTTGAACGCGAGAATGAAAACAATTGGGTGTTGGTAGGGCTTACTAACTTTTGAGGGTGTGAAATGTTTTTAGGATATTTGCCAGATTGTGCGAGTAAATTTAAGAAAAATGAAATTTTAAGTCAGGTTTTTGGCTATCTTTTTGACGCACTTGATACAGAAAGTGAAGTGCATAAGCGCATTTGCTCTTTGAAAGATGGAGAGCAATTTGAAGTGCCTTTTGATGGTGGTGCAAAGGCGATTGCACAAGCTTATCATACAAAAATCCCAAAAGAAGCCTTTTATGAAAGCCATAGTCAAATGGTGGATTTTCAAATGGTAGTAGAGGGCAAGGAAATCTTTTTTGTTGCGCCAAATTCTTTATGTGCAGTTAAAACGCCTTTAGATTCCACAAAAGATTTGATTGAATACTATCCAAGCGCATTTATTTCTAGTGTGCAGATGTTTAGGGGAAACCTTGCTGTTTTTGAAACCATTGATGTGCATGCAGGTGGCATCGCAACGGATTCTAAGCCGACATTAATTAAAAAAGTGGTTATCAAAGTCCCAAAAGAATATGTGACGCTTGAGTTTTAGTGTGCTTAGTGCCTAGTGCCTTCAAAAGTTGGAATCCAAATTTGCTAATTTTAAATTTTTGTAAAGGAGCAATTTTGGAGTATCAAGAATTTTTTAAAAGCGTAAAGGGCTTTTTAAAACAAGCAGAGATTCACAAAAGGAGTGGGAACAATGACTTTAATCCCTACCTTGAAATGTGGAGTGAAAGTAATGAAGTAAAACTTCATAGTGCGTTAATTTGTGGGTTTTTAAATCCACTAGGCGAACACTATCAAGGCGATGTGTTTTTGGAAACATTTTTAGAATCTGTTGGGCTTAAAGCGTGGTTTGGTGATACAAATAATGCTAGAGTGTATAAGGAGTATAAAATCATTGATATTTCTATCGATATTTTTATCACTAATGGAAATAGGCATATCATTATAGAAAATAAGATTAAAGCAGGAGATCAGCCGCAACAAATTGAGCGGTATATTGAGAAAATAGCAAAAGGAGAAAGCAAGGAGCAAAGCGTATCTTATGAAAATATCGCTGTGCTTTACCTAGCCCCTTATAAACGAAATCCTTCAAAAGATAGTTTGGGTGAATGGGAAATACAAGGGGATTATCTTGTAAATGGAGATAATCAAGTGAGATTTAAGGCTATCACTTATGAAAAAGAGATTCTAAAATGGATAGAAAACTCACAAGCAAAAGTTGGGTGCATCACAAACCTAAATGCCGCATTGCTCTTTTATAAAGATGTCGTGCAAATCATTACAAAAACAAAGGAGAACACAATGAGTATAGAGCATTTTTTGACAGATAATAATATGGAAGAGAATATGAAAATGGTCTATGAGATTCTAAAAAATAGGGAGAATATTATAGAAACCTATCACGAAAAATTTGTAGGAAAAGTTATAGAAGGGCATAAAGAACAAATTGAAAGCAAAGACTTTGAGATTGTTAAGACAGACAAAAATAAGGATAAATTGGGTAAATGGAAACACCATGATTTAAGCTATCCTTTTATCATTAAGCCTAAAGATTGTGGCGAGTATTATTACGCCTTTTGTGTAGAATATTACATGCAAGAAAATAGATATAGTTTCTATGGTGTGCGGATTTTTCACAAAGATTTAACTTTCAATGCAGGCGACCCAAGACTAAAAGACATTCAAACATTTTTAGGGCAGGGGGGCAATAAACCAAGCTGGTGGCTTTATCGTAATAAAGATACAAAATGGCGTTATGAGTTTGATATATTATTGACAGAGTTTGAATCTAAACTACAAGAATTTTTAAAGTTTGCTGATGATATTAAAGCCTTGAATGAAAAGCTTAAATCCTATTGAATGCTACAATTAAGGCATTAATGGAATCGTGGATTGTTAGAGTGTATTTAATAATTTTTATTGACAAACAAAAATATTTTTTGTAGTATAAGCGACTTTTTGACAAAATTGAAATTTATAAGGTTTAAGGAAAATGAATGTTTGAA
>NZ_JALEIK010000030.1 GCF_022770205.1 Helicobacter sp.
TTGGGCAAGATGATGTTATCTTTTGCGATAGCTTGGAAGAAGCACAAGAAAACTCTAAGGAGATAGAAGAACAAGGCTATCCAACTAAAATCTTTAAAGAAGTGCAATAATGGGAAAATGGGTAAGCAGCAAAGAGTTTGCAAAGAAATATTATTTCAGATAGAGCTATTAGAGCACAAGCTTCAAAGAAAAAAATTTTAACTATACATAGGAAATATTTTTCCTATATCTATAGGAATAAACCTATTAAATGTTTAACAGCCCTTTGTTTTATTTAGCGGACGTTTGCGCTGTATTTACGAACGGAATAATAACCTTTAAGCCCGATTAACATTTTTTCTTGAAACTCTGCTTTATTTTTTGAAAGCCTTGCAATACGCTTAATTGCGTATATCCACTTATTTAGTAGATTCATTTTTCAACCTCCTTACATAATTTATAATGACGGCTACAACATTTGCCGACGTTGTGATGCCTAAGATACCCTTTGTGAAAAAATTGCAGAGGGCGGCTTGTATGCAATGAATAAAAATCATCTTTACGATTATCTTTTGTATTTACTTAATAAATACGATGAGAATCACTTTTTTGACAACAATACAAATGCACAAAATGAGCGTTTATTAAAAATAACAGCTAGTAAAATAAAAAATGCAAAAAAGAATATTTCTGTGCAATTTATGAATGATGAAGAATATGAAAATATTTTTGAACAATTTATCAGAGAGATTTTTCATAAAAATATTTTACGCTATTCCAATGGTAAAATTAAAATAACCTTAGAAAATCCAAGTATGCAATCTATGTTGGAATCCAAACTGAAAGTTTACGCAGGAGAAGGGTTTGAATATAACTTAAATAGAGAAAGCGTAGAAGTTTCTGTTGTCGCTTTTATGGTAATGCTAGATTCCACACAAAATCAACTCAATGATGAAAAACTAAAAAATAAAATCCAAGAGTTGATTAAAGAAATTAAGAAAAAACTTCATATAGAACAGAGTGCAGATTTATTACAAGCACTACTCAAAGCCCCAAAAGACTTTGGAGTCTCACTTATAGATGTAATAAAAACCAAAATTAATGCAGCCATAAAACTTTAATCATACAAGCCTTTTAGTTTAGAATTTACTCTAATCTTATGCTCTATGTCAATCTTAACGACTTTTTCTACAAACTCTAAATCAAGCCTTGGTGTGTCTTTCGTTTTTGTTAAAACCACAGAATCACGCACATTTTTTTGCACCACTTTAAACGCATAAAATCCCGCTAAAAACGCAGAATATAGCATACAAGAGTTACAGCTATAAGTTGTTACCACCACATCATCACTGCTTAGCGCATAGAGCATTTTAAAGTATTCATAAGTCCATAGATAATGATTTTTAAGTGGGCTAAAGGGATCTTGAAACACCACATTAAACTTCTCTTTACTACTCTTTTGAATCTCTGCTAAAAAACCTTTTAAAATCTCCCTTGCATCGCCTAAGTGCAACTTAATGCTAAAATTCCCCTTTTTAAATGCACGCTTCTTTTCTAAAGCGCATAGCACTTCTTTCGCGCTTGCTAATTCTTTAGGATATGGATGTTCTTTTAAGTTTTCTAAAAGCTCTAACTCCGGGGAATCCACGCACACCACTCCGTTAAATCCACGCTTTTTAAGCACAGAATACAAACTTAGCGTGTTAAACCCAAGCCCAAAGCAAATATCAAGCACATTTAACATTTTGGATTCCAACTTTTTGGAATCTAACTTCAAAGCAACCGCCGGTAAAATATGCTTATGGAGTGTTTCTTGTAATGCACCATCATTAATACTATGATACGCTTCATTAAAATACGCACTATAAAGCGTTATGCTTGCATCTTTTGTGAGAATCTGCATTTTTTGTCTTTTTTAGTGAAAATTAATGGATAATTTTATACAATATTTAGCCGTTTTACAAAATCATCCAAAAGCATTAGATTAGGATAGTTGCTTATACGAGGGAGTGCAATGGGGTTTGCAGATTTTTTTAAGAACTTTACTAAAGAAGAAAGAGCCTTGCCAAAGGAAGCTCCAAGCCATTGGGTGAAATGTCCAAGCTGTAATGCACTAATGTATTACAAAGAAATCATAGCCCAACACCACACCTGTCCAAAATGCAATTTTCATATGCGCATAGGACTGCAAGATAGAATCGCATTGATGTGCGATGAAGATAGCTTTGTAGAATACGATAAAACATTAAGTCCAAACGATCCCTTAGATTTCGTGGATAAAAAAAGTTATAAAAAACGCATTGAAGAGTATGCTAGCAAATGCGGGCGTCCAAGCTCCATTATAAGCGGAGAATGCACAATTAATGGCATAAAAGCGCAAATCGCCCTTTTTGATTTTAATTTTATGGGTGGCTCGCTTGCTTCTGTGGAGGGTGAAAAGATTGTGCGCTCTATTGCAAGAGCCATAGAAAAAAAACAAGGGCTTATCATCGTTAGTGCTAGTGGTGGTGCTAGAATGCAAGAATCCACTTATTCTTTAATGCAAATGGCAAAGACTTCTGCTGCACTTAATGCACTCAGTCAAGCGGGATTACCTTTCATTTCCGTGTTAAGCGATCCTACTATGGGGGGAGTTAGCGCATCCTTTGCATTTTTAGGTGATATCATTATGGCAGAGCCGGGTGCTATGATTGGCTTTGCAGGAGCAAGAGTAATTAAGCAAACTATCGGCACAGATTTGCCACAAGGATTCCAAACTGCAGAATTCCTACTTGAGCACGGGCTAATTGATATGATTGTCCAACGCAGGGATATGAAAAAAACCATTGCGCAAATCTTGGAGTATTTTACAGCGCAAGTCTAAAATCCTATGATAAAAATCAATATTTATTCTATCGCCAAAAACAACAAAAGCTTAAGCGATACACTTTGCGATGAATTTGTCGCACTTTGTGGAACTTTTGGAGTCAAGTTAGAATTCATCAATCTCTTCTCTAAACAAATCAAAGAAGGGCAAAAACAAGCAGTGTATGAAGCGCAAAAATCCTACACACAAGCCTTTTTAAAAGTCTTAAACCCAAACGCTTACAAAATTGCACTCACGCCTAATGCTAAAACTTTGGATTCCTTTACTTTTGCAAAAAATTTGCAAGATAGAGGGCAGATTGCATTTTTTATTGGCGGGGCTTATGGGCTTGAAAATTGCTTTATCCAAAATTGCAATGCACAATTCTCACTCTCACCGCTAACTTTTAGTCATAAAGTTGCCAAAATCGTTTTAAGCGAACAGATATATCGTGCTTTTTGCCTACTTAATAATCATCCCTATCACAAATAAAAAGAGGAAAAATGCGACAAGAGGAATTGGATAATTTTAAAAAGATACTACTACAAAAGCGTCAAGCAATTTTAGACAATAACTTAGAGCACCGCAAATCAATGGAGAATTATGATTTATCCCTTGATGAAGCCGATCAAGTTGCAATGCATATGAAAAACACATTGGATGGTTCAATTTTTACGCGCCATAACACAGAGCTTAAATACATTGATTCCGCACTTACAAAGATTGAACAAGGCGTTTATGGAATCTGTGAAATGTGCGATGAACCCATCGCAAAAGAGCGACTAAAAGCAAAACCACATGCAAAATATTGTATAGTATGCAGAGAAATTGTAGAAAAAAGCTTAAAGGATTAGTATGAAATTTAAATATTACATTAGCGCACTCTTCATTTTTATCGTGCTTTTAGGTCTTTATGTTTATAGCTTAAGCGGAGAAAGTTATACTTTTGTGTTCCCATTTAGCACAAAAAGCATCACTTTACCTGTGGCGGTTTGGTATGTTTTGCCTGTTGTTGCATTTTTCATTGTTGTCGTGTTTTTAGAAGTGGGCGGCGCATATAGAATGTGGCGCAAACGCACAAAATACAAAAATGACTACAAAATATTGCTTGAACAGCTAGAAAATCAACTTTTAGGAAAGGATTCCACACTACAACCCACAATGAACCGCTACAAATCCCTATCCATCTTACTCAGCAATCTAACTCTTGATGTTAAAGAAGGAATCGCACTAAAAAGCGGTGAAGCTAGAATGGATGAACTCATTGAGCTTTTAGGAAATTTAAAGCGTGGAGAATATGTGCATTTAAAAAAATTTAATCCCAATGACAAATCCCCTTTTGTTCGCCAAAATACACTTAACCAAATCCAACACGATGAAAAATTCGCCACAGAAGTGCTAAAGTGCACGAACTTTGATGAAACATACAAGCGCGCAGCCTTTAAAAAACTTCTTGATGGAGATAATCTAAAAGATATCAAGCGTTTCGTTGGAGAAGTAAAGTTCAACAAAGACTTAGCAAACACTATTCTTGGAATGTGCTATGCTAGAAAAATGGACTTTAGCAATACAGAAATTGCACAACTTTGCTCAGAGGTTGGGTATAGCAAACAAGATTATCTCTTGCTTGCCCAAAAAATGAAAGAATGTTATGAGCCTACAAGCTGGATAAGTTTATTTGAAGAGTTAGCAAATCAAGATGAAAATGCTGAACTTGCGTATTTTTATGTATTACTAGAACTTGAAATGCTAGAAGAGGCAAAAGAGCGATTAAAAATGCACCCGGATAATGAACTATTAAAAGTGCGTGCATATTTGGATTTAAAAAACTTAGGCAAAAAATATCCCCTTGAGTTATTCTTATTAGACTAAAAGGCTTTTAGCCTTTTTTAACCTTCACCATACCCATATTTTTCTACAACAAAATCAATATCCTTATCGCCTCTTCCGCTAAGATTGACTAAAATCTTCTTACCCTTTAATTCTGAAGCAATTTTTAGTGCGTAAGCAACAGCGTGGCTAGATTCAATTGCTGGAATAATCCCTTCATTTTTACTTAATTCAAAAAATGCACTAATGGCTTCTTTATCTAAAATAGTTTCTGTTTTGGTGCGCGCAATGCTGTTTAAATATGCGTGCTCAGGTCCAACACTGGGATAATCAAGCCCACTTGCTACACTATGCACAGGTGCGGGATTACCATTTTCATCTTTTAGCATTATAGAATTAAATCCGTGCATTACACCTTCACTTCCATAAGTAAGACTTGCTGCGTGCTGCCCTAACTTACTACCTAATCCTAAGGGTTCAACCCCTATAAGTTCCACATAATCTTCAATAAAACCACTAAAAATTCCCATTGCATTACTACCGCCACCCACACAAGCCACTACAATATCTGGCAACTCTCCTGTCATCTCCAAAAATTGCTCTCTGGATTCCACTCCAACAATTGCTTGAAAATCACGCACCATCTTAGGAAAAGGATGGGGACCAACCACAGAACCAATGGCATACATAGAATGATCCAAATCCTTCAAATATGCTTCAAATGCAGAATCCACAGCCTCTTTTAATGTTTTTGCACCAAAGCTAACAGGAATCACCTTTGCGCCTAAAATTTTCATTCTAATCACATTAGGATGCTCTTTTGCAATATCCACTTCACCCATATGAATTTCACACTCTAGCCCAAAATACGCTGCAGCCGTTGCAAGCGCCACTCCGTGCTGTCCTGCTCCCGTTTCTGCAATGAGTTTCTTTTTACCCATAAATTTTGCCAAGAGTGCCTCACCCATACAATGATTTAACTTATGCGCTCCTGTGTGGTTTAAATCCTCTCTTTTTAAATAAATCCCTGCCCCACCATATTTTCTTGTCAAATTATGCGCATAATAAATTGGCGTCGGACGCCCTTGAAAATGCTTTCTAATCTTACGCAACTCTGCAATAAAATCACTATTTTGCGCAATTAAATCATAGGCTACATTAATTTCTTCCATTGCCTTTTTTACTACATCTGGGACAAAACTCCCACCAAAACGCCCAAAAAATCCCTCCGTATTTGGAAATTCCTTTAAATAAGGCTTTTTTTGCATTTTCTCTCCTTTTATACTTTTTTCTTTATTGTTAGCTTCATCATCCAACCATTACTCCAACCAAACAATGCCAAGATATAAAACACTTTACGCACTTCAAAATACGATTCTCCATTGACAAACTTAAAATTCCCAAAAAGCATTACAAAACACACCACAAACAATAAAAAAATATTAAAATATTCATAAGAATCCACAGCTCCATAACGCTTAAAGCAATAATATCCCACAAAACAAAGCCCAAAACAAAGAAGTCCTAAATCCACATAACCATAGATTCCAATTTTAAAAAATGGCACCATTGCAAACCCAAAAAGCACACAAATCATAACACTAAAATTTGGTTGCATTAATTGCAAAAGCTTTCCAATAGTACTTTTATCAAAACTTAGATTTGTCAAATAGGCAACAGAAGGAAGTAGCATAAAAAGACAATAAAACACATAATCTGTGATGATTTGATAAACATTTTTATTAAAGATATCATTTCTACTTAAAACTATGGAATCCTCCAATGAAAAACATCTAAAAATGTGCGCTCCAATAAAAATATCTCACTATAAAGCAGAAATAAAAACACGCATAGCACAATTCCGATTGCAAAACTATACAATTTTGGCAAAGGACCAATAGCAATACGCACAATATTAAAAATTGCCACAATAACACCACAAATTAGCAAAATAATTCCAATATTAAAATACACTCCACTAGGTTGCGTTGTCAAACGAAACATTTGCCCAAACTCATCAAAATAACTCGCTAAAACCAACATTAGAATCGTAAAAAGTGCGAACACAAAATAAAGCGAAGCAAACACGAGATAAGGAATGGTAATCTTACGCATTTTTAACCCTTAAGGATTCTTTTGAAAATATCCATCCACACCATCAGCAATCCCTAAAGCAAGAGCTTTTTGGTAAGCACCTTGATTAATGCGCTTGCCCTCTTTTGGATGTGTAAGATACCCAACTTCTAACAAAACAGAAGGCATCAATGCGCCCACAAGCACCCAAAAAGGACCTTCACGCACTCCTCCATCAACAACCCCCTTATACTTTTGGCGTAGCCCTTGCAGCATTCCATATTGAATGTCAATCGCAAGTTTATTAGAAGCCACAATCCTTTGTTTATTTAATGTGTTTAAAAAAGATTGTTTAGAAAAATAATTCATAACCCCCGTATCGTCTTTGTTTTCTATCGCAGCAACTTTCTTAGCACGCTCACTTCTAGCAGTGGATAAAAAATAACTTTCCACACCCTCTAACTTCTCCTTATTTTGAGCGATTGCATTTGCGTGGACTGAAATAAATAAATCCGCATTCTTATTATTTGCAAAAGTTGTTCGCTCTCGCAATCCAATAAACACATCATTTTCACGCGTCATATAAACCTTGTAACCACGCTTTTTAAGCTCATCTCGTAAATATTTAGCAATATGCAACGCTATCACCTTCTCACAAACCTTCTCAACACTAACTGCCCCACAATCCTTGCCACCATGTCCGGGATCCACAACAACAATCCTACCCTTGCCTATCTCCTTACCCACAACTGCATTTTTTTGCACCATTTTCCCATCAAAAAGTGCTGCAATGGAAATACTCTCTGTTTGCTTCTTTAAATTTGGAATCCTAAAACTTGCCCGCTTATTCTTAATATCCAAATCAATCTTAGCATTCTTTGGAAGCGCAATCACAAGGCGAACCTTTTCCTTAGAATTCTGCGCAACTTTAATATTCACACCATCTTGAAAATCAAATACCCTAGCAGAGCCTAACAACTCCGCATTAATATCATACACATAACGCACCACGCCCTTATTTTCTAACACAAAAGATTTAAAAGCACCCTCCTTCACATTCGCATTAAAATCTAGTGCGATTCCATCTTCTAGCTGTTTTGCAGCTGTAATTTTTAAATCTGCTAAAAGCAAGGCAGAAAATAAACACAATGCAACAATTAGACGCATCATTGGCTTAATTCGTTAATGATTTCTTGCACGCTTTGGATTTTTTCTATTCTCTACCCATTTGCTCCGGTAAAATACAAACCATTTTCTGCATCCCCCAAATATCCATCGCCCAAACCATCTGCAATGCAATAGCCAACTTTCTTTGCCTCTTCTCCCCTATTACAAGGTGCAACACAATTGCTAATGCAAGCAACCTTAGGAGCCCCCCCCTCTCTTAAACGCTTAATCACTCCTGTAACAATTGCACGCGCAGGATAACCCACAGGAGATTTGATTAGCTCAATATCCTCTTTTTTAACCTTTGGCATTAAGACATTATAATAACTAGCATCGCATTCCTTAGCACCTAAAAATCTCGTCCCCATTTGCACACCACTTGCGCCAAGCTGCATAATATTATCAATATCTTTCCTATCCCAAATTCCCCCAGCAGCAACAAGCGGAATCTCTCCCCACTTCTTACTTTCCTCTAAAACCTCAGGAACAATCGCTTCTAATTGATGCTCTGGCTTAAAACAATCTTCATAGCTAACCCCTTGATGCCCTCCACTTAAAGGACCCTCTACAATCACTGCATCAGGGATTCTTTTATATCTCCCCTCCCATCGCTTACACAAAATCTTTAATGCCTTAGCCGATGAAACAATGGGGATTAAGGCAACATTTGGAAAATTGCTTGTAAATTCTGGCATATTAGTTGGTAATCCAGCCCCCGTGATTATCATATTTGCACCCGCTTCACACGCATCTCTTACCACACGCCCATACTCATTAATCGCATAAAGAATATTTGCCCCCAAAGGGTTTTCTCCACAAATTTTTCTAGCATTTTTAAAAATCTCAAACAAAGATTCCTTAGAGTAAAAATTTAGCGTATCAAAGGGGCGACTTTTGATTGCCTTTTGGATAAATGCACTTTTTTGGTAATACCCAGTTCCCACGCACGATATAATCCCCATTGCACCCGTTTTTGAAACGCTTCCTGCAAGTTTATCCCAGCTAATCCCAACTCCCATTCCTCCTTGAAAAATAGGAATCTCAATTGTATATTTACCGATTTTTATGGGTTTTAGCGTTGTCTTTGGCATAAATTTCCTTTATTTAATAATCACTTTTGCAAATTTGCGCTTTCCAATCTGCAAAATATACTCACCCTCTTGCAAATGCAACTTAGAGTCCTCTACCTTCTTGCTATTAAGCTTTAAAGCACCTTGTTGTATCGCACGCAATGCTTCGGAATTAGAAACGCACAATCCGCAATCTTGTGCCAATTGTGCTATCCAAATCCCCTTTTGCTTTGTAAAAGTTGGCATATCACTTGGCAGCTCCTCTTTGCTAAATACTCTTACAAACTCCTCTTTTGCTGCATTTGCCACTTTTTCATCATAATAACGCGTAATAATTTCTAGGGCTAAATTCTCTTTTACAACCTTTGGGTGTAACTCCCCTTTTTCAACACCTTGTTTTAATCCTGCAATTTCTTGCAAGCTCTTTGTGCTTAAAAGCACATAATACCGCCACATTAAGGAATCTGAAATGCTTAAAAGCCTCCCAAACATCTCCTTTGGTTCTTGCGTGATTCCCACATAATTCCCTAAGCTCTTACTCATTTTTTGCACACCATCTAAGCCTTCTAATAGGGGCACCATTACGACAGATTGCTCCTTCTCTAACCCATAAGCACGCTGTAAGTGTCGCCCCATAAGCAAATTAAACTTCTGATCCGTGCCACCAAATTCAATATCACAATTTAATGCCACAGAATCATAACCCTGCAAAAGCGGATAAAAAAATTCCACAATGCTAATGGGATTTTGATTCTTAAAGCGTTTTTCAAAATCATCACGCTCTAACATTCTAGCGACAGAAAACTTCGCTGCAAGCTCAAGCATTCCACGCGTCCCTAAAGAGTCTAACCATTTAGAATTAAACACAATCTCCATTTTAGACGCATCTAGCACCTTATAAACCTGCTCTGCATAAGTCTTTGCATTTTGTAAAACTTGCTCTTTACTTAGCGGCTTTCTTGTCTCGCTTTTACCTGAGGGATCACCTATCATTCCTGTAAAATCTCCAATGAGAAAAAACACCTTTGCGCCATATTTTTGAAAAGTTGCTAGTTTTTGCAAAAGCACAGCGTGTCCTAAATGTAAATCCGGTGCTGTTGGATCAAATCCTGCTTTAATCGTGTAAGTTTTGCCCTCTTTTAAATACTTTGTTACAAGCTCTTTAATAGAATCAAAACCAATAATCTCCTGCACTCCGCGTTCAAGCTCTATAAGAGCATCTTGAACTTGGGATTCCACACTCATCTTTTCTCCTTAGTCCGCATACGCATCTTTTAGCGCATACACATCAATGATTTTATAATTATTTCCCAACAAGCTTCTAATAACCTTTAACTCCGAAACACTACTCTCAAAACGCACTTCACAATGCGTTGCATAAGTGCTTTTTTGCGAACCAAGCTCCACACCTAACACATTAATATCCTGCTTTGCAAGAAAAGTTAAGAAATTTGCAAGCACACCTTTTTGATTCTCTAATGCCACAATTAGCTTATAAGTCTGCAATTTATCCTCTAACCAATCCACATAAAGCATTTTCACGCCTTTTTGAATCTCTAAATATGCTCTATCGCAAAGCTTATGATGCACAAAGGCTTTAGAACCACTTTTAAAAGCAATGATGGAATCGCCAAATTTTGGATGGCAACAATAATCAAACACTGCCTGATTTATCGTATGATTTGTTTGAATCACAAGATTATCAAAATGCAACTCTTTTAACTTTAAAATTCTAATTTTAATCTGTTCTAAAAATCCAGCATTTTTACGATAGTTATTCTTAATACGATTCTTAATATCCTTAAGATAATTAATATCCGTCGTTGCACGATACACCATATCTTCAAGATTATTTTGCACAATATAATTCTCAATTTCTTCTGCACTTTTACCAAAAATTGTAGCGATAATATTAATCGCACTTTTGCGCTCAATCTCCTTAATTCTGCTTGCACAATTCATCTTTAATTGACTTTTTGCGCGTGAAGTTTTCACAGCATCCATCCAAGAACAACGCAAAATCGTGTCCTTTGCGGTAATGATTTTCACAATATCACCACTCTTAAGCGTAGTTAAAAGCGAAGTTTTTTGATTATTCACATAGGCTTCTTTTGCACGATTCCCAACTTCTGTATGCACTGCATAGGCAAAATCAAGCACCACAGCACCAATAGGCAAGGAATAATTATCCCCATCTGGGGAAAACACTACAATATCCTCTCTATACAAATCATTTTTAACAAGCTCATAAAACTCTTCAATAGAATTGTTATGAAACTGCAATTTATTAAGCCAATCAAGACTTGGACCACTATTTCCACCTGTTTTATACTTCCAATGCGCAGCGATTCCATATTCTGCACTTTTGTGCATATCCTCTGTACGAATTTGCACTTCAAAAATTGCAGAATCATCAAAAAGCGTACTATGGATTGTTTGGTAACCATTCTCTTTAGGCAGTGCAATATAATCTTTAAAACGCGACATAATAGGTTTGAAGCGCAAATGCAAAATCCCAAGTGCGCGGTAACAATCAAGATGTGTTTTGACAATCACACGAATGGCTAACAAATCCAATACCTCATCAATAGAAATCCCCTTGCGCTGCATTTTTAAATAAATAGAATAATGCCTTTTTACACGGCTAGCAATTGTAAAATCTCCCTCTGGAATACCCCCTTGAATCAAGCTCTTTTTTGCTTTTTGAATGAAAGCGTTAAGTTTTAGTTGAATTGTCTGTTTATGGCTTTGAAAATATGTATCAATCTTACGATAATCTTGGGGAAAAATATAATAAAAGCTCCTATCCTCCAACTCATTTTTAAGCGAAGAAATCCCAAGCCTATGAGCAATTGGTGCATACACCACAAGTGTTTCCTCAGAGATTCTGCGTTGTTTATTAGGAGCAAGCGCATCAAGCGTTAACATATTATGCAGCCTATCACAAAGCTTTACAACAAGCACACGCACATCTTTAACAGAAGTAATGAGCATTTTTCTAAAACTTAAAGCTGCTACAACTAATTTTTCATTAGAATGTGAAGCAGGAAACTCTTCTGCTCGGATTGCCACAATCTTTGTAAGCCCATCCACTAAAGACGCCACATCTTCACCATAATCACGCACCACATCTTCAAGCGTATAATCCGTATCCTCCACCACATCGTGCAACAACGCCGCACACACCATCACCTCATCACCACCAAAATGCAAAACAATACACGCCACAAGCAAAGGATGCACAATATAAGGCTCTCCACTCTTGCGCTTTTGTAGCTTATGGGCTTCTGTAGCAAAAGCAATGGCATTTTGGATATTTGGCGTCATCTCCACCATAGAATACAATAACTCCAATGCCACTTTCGGACTAGAAATTTGCGCAATTTGTTCTAAAAACTTCACTCTACCTTACTCTATTTTTAAATTTTTAAAAATCCTTAGTCTGTATTTCTTCAATCTTGTCCAAACCAATTTTTCCTTCTGCCACTTCAAGCAATGCAATATCAGAAAGCTTATTGATTTTAACATCTTTATTAACAAGCGGCTTTGCACCACGACTTAACTCATCAATTCTTGTAAATAAAATATTTGACAATAAATATTTATCGCCATTGACTCTTTCTAACGCTACTGAAGTAATTTGTTCAATTCTCATCTTTTTCCTTTTTTAATGTTATTCACCAAGCACTTTTGAACACACTGCATCACAATCACCTGCAATCACTTTGAGCAAATTCCCTTTACGCAACATATTGCACACCACAATGGGCAGATGATTATCCTTTGCAAGAGCAATAGAAGTGTCATCCATTACCTGAATATTATCTTGTAATGCTTGCTCATAGCTAATTTTCTCTAGCATTACCGCATCGCTAAACTTTGTCGGATCTTTATCATACACACCATCAACTTTAGTTGCCTTAATAATCATCTCTGCGCCAATCTCAATAGCACGCAATGTTGCTGCTGTATCTGTTGTAAAAAACGGATTCCCCGTGCCTGCCACAAAAATCACAACGCGCCCTTTCTCTAAATGCCGAATTGCACGGCGGTTAATATAAGTTTCACACACTTCCTTAATCTCCAATGCACTTTGCACACGCACATCAACGCCATAATACTCTAAAGCCTCTTGCATTGCCACGCCATTAATCACCGTAGCTAACATTCCCATATGGTCGCCACTTGTGCGCCGAATCAATCCGTCTTTTGATGCGCTCACTCCACGCACAAAATTGCCACCTCCAATTACGATTCCAACTTCAACTTTATTCTCTGTAAGTATTTTAACCTCACTTGCTAAATAATCTAAAATCTTACTTTCAATTCCAAAGCCACTCTGACCAGCCAACGCCTCTCCTGAATACTTAACTAAAATGCGCCTTGCCATTTACTTCGCCTTTATTGCAACAATACTTAAAGTCTGAAATTCTAATAAAAACTTACTTAAAGAATCGTGTAAATTTCTTATTTCTTAATTTTCAGGATTTTTAAGTTATATTACAAAGCACAAAAAAGGGCTAAAACAAAAGGGGGGCAAATGTATTCTCCAAACATATCTGAAGAAGAGTTAAAAGCAAAAGTTAAAGAAGACTTTTTCAGCTCAAATCCACAAAATGAAAACATCAAGCTAGACAAAGCACAAAAAGCCATTTTAAAAAACCTAGATTCCACGCAGATTATAGGGCGCATTGATTTTTGTGTAAGTTATGATTCAAAAACACTTTTTCAGCCTATAAACTTCCTATGGGCTGAAGCTAAAAAGGGCAATACAAACGATATTATAGAATCTTTTATCCAGCTCATTTTTACGATTAAAAAGCAAAACATTTTAGCCGATAAGCCCCTTTTCTTAGGTGCGTTTGATTGTGAGAAAATCGCCTTTATTTATTATGGAGAAGTAGCAGATATTATTGAAAGACAAACAGATTTTAATTGGAATGTTACACCAAGTAACCACAACACAAAAGAATTTAAACAACTCTACACTAAAACAAAAGAACTTTTAGAATCCAAAAAATTGCAATTTAGATTCAAAGAAGATTGCAAAGCTTTACAAAGTTTTATCCAAGAAAATTTCACACTCGCTAACACAAAACTACACAAAGTCCAAGTAGAGCAGACAAATTTTATCCACATTTATTACCGATGGTTAAATGAAGTTGCACCAAGTATTGATATACAATGGCATAAATGGGAAAAAAATTTTTTAAATGCAGATTTTTTCTTAGCGGATTTACTCAGTGAAAATAATCATACAGAATCCATTAGAGAAAACCTAAGAGTGCTTTTACAAAACAATTTCTATGAAGCAAAACTAGCAACAACACAAGAACAACTAGAAGACTTCTACTATAAATTCCGCTTTAACGATAAGCAAAAAGCCCACACAGCCTTTTGGAATCTCTATGAAAGACCGCCGAAAAAAGAGTATTGGAGCTTTTTTACAGGGCGTAGAGATTTACTAGTGCCAAGCAACATACGGGAGAGAAAGGGAGAGTTTTTCACCCCAGATATTTGGGTAAGAAAAGCCCAAAATTACCTAGAACAAGCACTAGGAAAAGAGTTTTACGAAGATTACTGCATATGGGATTGTGCAGCAGGCACAGGCAATCTACTCAAAGGCTTAAGCATAAACCCAGCTAAAATCTATGCTTCCACACTTAATCCACAAGATGTAGCAGATATGCAAACAAGTTTTTCAATGCAGAATCATATTTTTCAATTTGATTTTTTAAATGATAATTTATTTGATAAACCTTGTAATACTCACAAAAAAGGTGGATTAGATTCCGAATGTCAAAACTGCCAAAAATCTAAATTACCAAAATCTCTACAAGAGATTCTAAAAGATGAAGCAAAATGCAAAAAGCTAATCATCTTTATTAATCCACCCTACGCAGAAGCCACAACTGCTACAACACCAGCAGGCACAGGTGAAAACAAAGCAGCAGTTAGCACAGGCAACGCCACCTATGAACGCTATAAAGATTCTATGGGAAAAGCTAGCAATGAACTTTTCGCACAATTTTTCTTTAGAATCTACAAAGAGATTCCACATTGTATTCTAGCAGGCTTTTCAACGCTGAAATATGTCAATTCTAGCAACTTTATAAAATTTAGGGAAACTTTTCAAGCAAAGTTTCTCAAAGGCTTTATCGCTCCAGCTTTCACCTTTGATAATGTCAATGGAAACTTCCCCATAGGCTTTTTAATATGGGATTTAAGCCAAAAGGAATGAAATATAAAATTTCGCTAAAATTCAAACAAAATGGAAACTAAATGAAAAAGAGCATAACCTTAGATATTTTTAATGAAAAAGGGGAGAGTTTAGGGAAAAAGAAATTCTACACAACGCTTGATAATAAGAAAAGTATTAACCAATGGATTAAGCGATATGATGATAAGAGTAATTTCAGGACAGGATTGCTTGACACAAGGGGTAATGATTTTCAAAACCAACAATACATAAACATAAAAAGCCAAGATTTCATCATCACCGCACACAGCACGGGCTTCTATCTAACGCCAAACAATCTAATCCCTATGGCTATCTATTTCTCCGTCCGCTATTGTATCAAAGCCACTTGGATAAATAATGGCGACCAGTTTTACCGCCCAAATAAAAAATGGGAAAAAGATATAGAGTTTCAAAATGATTGCCTTGCTTTTATGCTCTTTCACGGAAAAAATAGAATCACTGCTAAAGAAGGCATCAATCACTTTATCCCCTTTAGCGAATTAGAAATCAACGCACAAGAAGCCTTTAGCTCACACTTTATGCTAGACTTCATACAAGGCAAAATAAAATTGCAAAATTACAAAAAGTTGGAATCCAAAACCACACAACATAAACAAACAACAATAAATTTCTCAAACCAAACCCCACCTGCAAAAACCGATTCCAACTTTATCCCCACAAAACCACTCATTTTTAGCAAAGAAGCACAAGCTGTACTAAACGCAGGAAAAGTTCTTTTCAAGCATTATCACACGCAAACTAAAGATTCTAAAACCTACAATGCAAATGCTGCACTCTATGATATAAAAGCGCATTTTCAAGGCTTTAGCAGTAATAGCAAGAGCAAGCCTAAGATGAACCTACCCAAAAAAGCAAAAGATGAAGCCTATAAAGACAAGCTAGGTAATCTTAACTACGCCTTAAAAGACTTAGCAAAAAAACTAGAATCTAAAGTCTATGAATACGAATTTCTACTCCCATAAGGATTGCTATGAAAAATCTCTTTTTAGACACACGCCCGCTTGATAAGCGCGCAAGCACAGAATTTAAGCTCTCAAGTGAAATTCTAATGGAAAATGCCGCAAGGGGAATGCTAGAGTTTTTGCTCCCAAAACTTAACTCTAAAAGCAGAATCCTACTTGTTTGTGGAAGCGGTGATAATGGCGCAGATTGCCTAGCACTTGCTAGAATGCTTTATGGAACTTGCCCTTTAAGCGTGCTTTTACCACTTGGCGCAAAAAGCCCCCTGTGCACCACACAACTAGAACGCTTAAAAGCACTTGCTAGCAGTGATTATCCTGCGCAACTTAATTTTTTAAACCAACTTGAAGGAGAGTTTGACATTATCCTTGATGGACTCTTTGGTGCAGGATTTAAAGGCGCATTAAATGCAGAACTTTGCGCCCTTTTAGAAAGTCTTAACCAAACAGAAGCCTTAAAAATCGCTTGTGATATTCCAAGCGGAATCCAAAACAATGGAACAATCCCAAACCTAGCTTTTAAGGCGGATTTCACACTTACAATGGGTGCGCTAAAGTTTGCTTTATACCTTGATCACACAAAGGATTTTGTAGGGGAAGTGCATCTGCTTCATCTAGGAATCCAAGAACACATTTTTACTTTAGAATCCCCCATTAAGCTTTTAGAAAGCAGTGATTTTAAGCCTCCTTTAAGAGAGAAACAAAACACAAACAAAGGCGACTTTGGACATTTATGCGTGCTTTTAGGGGAAAAACAAGGAGCTGGAATCCTATGCGCCTTAAGTGCGTTTAGAAGCGGTTGCGGACTTGTAAGTGCGCTAGGAAAAACACAAAGCAATCTCCCTTTTGAGCTAATGCACACAGAAAAGATTCCACATAACACAACTGCTATCGCTCTTGGGATGGGATTGGGTAGAGATTTTAAGCTAGAAAACCATCTCTTGCAACTTCAAAACACACCCTTAGTCTTAGATGCGGATATTTTTTATAACCCTTCTTTTAAAGACTTGTTACAAAGGCATTCAAATTGCATTTTAACCCCACACCCAAAGGAATTTACACAAATTCTAAACGCCTTAAATCTCTGTAAAATCTCCCCACAAGATCTACAAAAAGACAGAATCCCTTTTGCCCTAGAATTTTCACGCGCCTATCCTAATGCAATACTTGTTCTAAAAGGCGCAAACACAATCATAGCCCACAAAGCAAGCATTTACATCAACCCCTTTGGCGACAACGCCCTAGCTAAAGGGGGAAGCGGCGATGTGCTTGCAGGAATGATTAGCGGACTTTTAGCACAGGGTTATAGCCCGCTAGATTCCGCAATCAATGGTGTTTTAATGCATAGCTTTTGTGTCAAAGCCTTTTTAAAGACTTCTAATAATTTTTCGCTAACCCCCCTTGATTTAATTGAGCAAATCCGCTACATTTAAGCTTTAAAATTCAAAAAGGATTCCTATGCAAACTCTTGATAATCCGCTAAAAATCGGCGATAAAACATTTAAAAGCCGTTTAATTGTTGGCAGTGGTAAATACAAGGATTTTCAAACCACTTATGACGCCACAATCGCTTCAGAAGCAGAAATGATAACCGTTGCTGTGCGCCGTGTAAATATCACAAATCCTAAGGAAGAAAATCTGCTAGATTATTTTAAAGATAGCAGCATTCAATTTCTCCCAAACTCCGCAGGCTGCACAAAGGCAGAAGAAGCAATCACGCTTTTTAGGCTAACTAAAGAAGCAACAGGGATTAACTTTATCAAGCTAGAAATCATCGGCGATACGCAAAAAACGCTTTATCCTGATGTGATTGAAACACTAAAAGCTTGTGAAGTGCTAGCAAAAGAGGGCTTTTGTGTGCTTGCATACACAAGCGATGATCCTATTGTTGCAAAAGGACTTGAAAATGCAGGGGCTAGTGCAGTGATGCCCCTTGCCGCTCCCATTGGTAGCGGTCTTGGAATCCAAAATCGCTACAACATCGCCTTTATTAAAGACGCAATCAAAGTGCCTGTGATTGTAGATGCAGGCGTGGGTTGTGCTTCTGATGCAGCTATTGCAATGGAATTGGGAGCCGATGGAGTGCTAACAAACACCGCCATAGCACAGGCTAAAAACCCCCTTCTAATGGCACAGGCAATGCGTGATGCAGTGCGTGCAGGCAGAGCAAGCTATCTTGCAGGAAGAATCCCTAAAAAACCCTACGCCACAGCAAGCTCTCCTACAATTGGGATGGTAGAGTTTTAGCTCCACATTCTTTAAAAAATTCTACCCTATCAACTGCTAAAATTTTTGCAATTTATAGAAATACTCTAAATTAAAATGAATCTTCTTATAACCCAACAACAAACTAAGCTCTAATTGTGAAATTTTATTTTCCACTTATACTCTATTATGATAGAGTGAAATAAAAGGAGGCAAAAATGCGCGCGGAGCGTCCGCAGTGTTTATTTATGCTAAAATTTCACAAATATTTAAGCTTCAAGGTTTCATTTGCAGGGCTACATTCTAAGCACAACACGCGTGCGTGATGAAGATTTGCTTGTTAGGATTCTAACAAATAAGCATATTTACACGTTCTATCGCTTCTATGGTGCTAGGCATAGCGTGGTGCATTTAGGGCATAAGATTGATTTTTCTATTGAAAAAGATTTAAGAGAAATTGGCAAATTAAAAGAGCCTTTGCATTTAGCATTCTCTTGGGAAAAAGAAGCACAAATCCGCTACTTTTGGCAGCAATACTTACACTTACTCAATGCGCATTTAAGGGATATTACAACACTAGATAGCTTTTATTTTGAACACTTAGAAGAAGGCGCAAAACGCCTTGAAATTGAAAACCCAAAACGCTGTATTTTAAATCTTTATGCAAAACTCTTAAATTTTGAAGGGCGCAAAAACACACTTCAAACTTGCTTAATTTGCGAGCAGCCCTTAGACGATAACATTGTTTTAGGGCGTGGCTTAGTGTGCGGACACAAGGGCTGTATGGAAGGCACGCTTTTTCTTAGGGAGCAAATTTTAGCTTGGTTAGACTTTCAAGGAGAATTTTTAGATTCTGCTAGCGTAGATAGCCTTTGGAATCTCTTAATGCAAGGGCTTTAATTTATAATTCCGCATCAAAATCATTCTTGCCCCTAGCAATAAAAATCACACGCACTCCGCTAAAATCAAATTTCTCTCTTAAAACATTCACTAAATACCGCTTATAACTAAAATGCAAAGAATTAGGACGATTCATTATTAAAGCAATTTGCGGTGGCTTAGTTTCAAATTGTGTGGCGTAATAAACTTTCACAATCTTTCCTTTATCACTTGGCAAGGGATGGCGCATTGTAGCTTCTTTAAGAATAGCATTAAGTTTTGCAGTTGGAATCCTAAAGCTAAAATTTGCATACACCTTTAGAATTTCTTCTTCAAGCTTTTGGATGTGGCGTCCGTTTTTAGCAGAAATTGTAAGGATTGGCGCATATTCTAAAAATTTAAAGCGCATTTTAAAATCCTCAATAATTTCCTTAAAATCCTTATGCGCAATATCCCATTTATTCAAAACCACAACCACGCCAAGTTTAAATGTATCAATTAATCCGGCAATTTTCTCATCAAGCTCCACAAAAGGCTTTGAAGCATCAAGAACTAAAAGCGCAATGTCTGTGCGTTCTAAAATTACACGCGTGCGATTGAGTGCGAACTTCTCTAGCCCTTCAATCTTTCCACGCCTTCTAATCCCAGCAGTATCCACAAAATTCACCCTTTGCCCCTTAATCTCTCCGATTTCATCAACAGGATCAATGGTAGTTCCCGCCACATTGGACACTACAGAACGCTCCTCTTTTAAAAGTGCATTCAAAAGCGAGCTTTTCCCCACATTCACACGCCCTATGATTCCAATATTAATAATCTCTCCTCCTCTCTCTAAACCATTGCGCACAACACCCTCACAATTTTCTAAAAAGTCCTCTAAAGATTCATCATTAAATTCCACATTTATCAAACTCTCTATCTCTTCTTTTTTTAATACTTTTACAATAGCTTTTTCTAATTCTAAGATTCCACGATTATGTGCCACAGAAATGTAAAACACATTTTTTGCGCCAAACTCCACAAACTCCCACGCATTTTGCTTCTCTTTGTCATTGTCTATTTTGTTAATCACTAAAAAAATATTTGGATTCTTTTTTTCTAAGGCGTAAAACATCTCTTTATCCGCTTGTTCTGGGGGAGTTTTACCATCTACAAGGTATAAGATTAAATCTGCACTCTCCCCTGCCCTTTGAGAATGCCTTGAAACGCTTTGAAACAATGCGTCCTTATCATCTAAACCACCCGTATCCAAAAGCAAAAAAGGTAAATCCTGTAATAAGATTCTTGCCTTCTTGACATCACGCGTTGTGCCTGCAATCTCTGAAGTAATCGCAATGCGTTGCTTACAAAATCGGTTAAATAATGAGCTTTTTCCAGCATTTGGACGCCCAATAATTGCGATACTTCCATACACTTTATCCATTATCTCCCTTAATGATTATATGGGAATATTTTACTTGATTATTTATCAATTCCTTATAAAATTAACCACACTTTTAAAGATAAGATTCTAAGATTTCAAAAACATTTTAAGGAATCCAAATGGGCAATCAACAAGCAATTATCGCCATTTTTCTTGCAGCAATTCTTTTTACCGCTATGGGAATATTTGTCAAGGTTTTAACGCCTGCCTTGCCTGCTATGGAGGTAGTTTTTGCTAGGAATCTTTTTGGGCTGATATGGATTTTAGGAGCATTACTCCTAAAGCCCCCTAAGCAAACAGGAGGAAAGCCCTTTGTGTTAGCATTGCGCGGTTTTGCTGGAGGAAGTGCTATGCTTGCTTATTTTTACAACATTTCTGTAATGCCACTTGGAACTGCTTATGCTTTTTCCTACACCTCTCCTATTTTTATAGCACTCTTTAGCGTGCTTTTTATCCGCGATAAAGTTACATTAAAAACTTGGGTTGCAATTCTGCTTGGATTTAGCGGAATCTTGTTAATCTCAAACCCTAAAGGCACAGATTTAACTTTTTTAGGTTTATGCATTGGAGTGTATAGCGGGATTGGTGCAGCACTTGCTTATCTCTCCATAGCTAAACTTGCAAAACTCTACGACTCTCGCGTGATTATTCTTTCCTTAATGCTTATTGGCTCACTCTTGCCACTTCTGACACAAATTGTTCCCTACACAAGCTATCCCATTGCCCTTTTTGAACCCTTTGTAATGCCAAACTTAAAAGAATTTTTACTCATACTAGCTTTAGGGCTTGTTTCTACCTACGCACAAATCTATCTTACCAAAGCATATAGCATAGGAAATCCACCCATCATTGGTGCACTCTCTTATAGTGCGATTTTTCTAGCAACTCTTGCAGGAATCGCACTAGGAGATAAAACACCAAACGCCCTTGTCCTCTCTGGTATGCTTTTAATTATCTGTGGCGGAATCCTAGCAGTGCTACATAAACGCCATTAATCCCCATCTAATTCTAAAGCCTTAATGTTAGAAATCGCATTGCCAGCAATTCCCTTTAGCGCACCATAAAGATTAATAGAACTCTCCAACACTTTTTGAATTTGCTTCTCACGCTGTTTCCATAGCTTTTGCATTGCATTTTTTTCCTTCTCTAAATCTGCTTGCATTTGCGTAAAACCCTCCACAATGGCTTCAATTTGTAATTTAAACTCCGAACTTGTAAGATAGCCATAAAGCATTTGCATTTTATCTTGCTTATTTTCCGTTGTTTTCTTTGCTAAAAAAACCTTAATCACACTCTCCCTTAAAACCAACGCTAAGGCTTTAAACTCTTCAAAACGGCACACCCAAACCCCATCAAGCAATCCCATTCGCTCCCATTCCTTTGGCAAAGTTTCTGTTACCAAAACACCTATGTCTGCGCCATTTGCGCGCATATCATTTTTTAACTTTTCAATCCATTCTCTTTGGAAATGCTTTGTGCGTTTGCTTTCATAATAAAGTATTCCGCAATTTTGCATCTCCCTTGTATGCACAATTTGCACACAATCCCCCCCACTTTGCCCCTTTTTAATCTCTGTAATACTATCAAAAGGAAATTGTGCTTGCAAATACTCTTCAATAGCAAGCTCTTGGACTTCCCCTTGGAGCTGCTGTGAGCCTAGCGTTGCTTTGCGTTGGGCACCTTGGAGTTGCTTTTGCAAATCCTCAAGTTGCTTATCCTTTTCTTTGAGCCGCAATAAATGTTGGGATTCCATTTCCTGCTGTGTTTTTTCCTTAAAAGCCTGCATCTGCAAAGTAAGCTGCTCTTGCGCTTGGGCTTTAATTTTGGATTCCATCTCACTCTTTTCACGCTTTAAACGCTCAATTTCTATTTTTGTTGCATTTAATTCTTTAACTTGATTAGATTTTTCTTGCAATTCTTTTTGTGTTATATTTAATGCTTCTTGATATTCCTTTGCAATCTCTTGCTTTAAAGATTCTTGCATTTTAATGCGCTCTTTCTGCAAACTTTCCTTCACCCCCTTATCAATATTAGCCTGTAAAGATTCCTTTTTATTTTCTAAATCCTTAAAAGCTTTTTGATACTCCTCACGCTTTTGTTGCACTTCATTGTCAAATTTTTCTTTTTCTTTTTGTTGCTCTTGTTGAAGTTGCATATAAATCTGCTGATACACAACAGATTGCACATTAATCTCTGTTTTACAATTAGGACAATGGATTGCCTTTTCTTGCATTTAAACTCCTTTTAAAAATAAAATTACCTTATTTAAAATTTGCGCGTGCGTGCCAAGATACACAAAATATCAGTTCCATTATTTGGTTCTCTATTTTAACTCAAAAGGCAGCCCATTGCAATTTATCACGGCTTTAGCAAAAAGATTAAAAGCACTACTTAAATTTAGTCCCAAGCCCTTATTCACTTCAAAAACTTTTTTATCCTTCATCCCATAATCTTAATGTCAAAAATTTAGCTATAATTCTTGACATTTTACATTTAAAAAGGAAAAGAATGCAAATGTTATTTAAAATTCAACCCTATTGCTTTATTTTGTATCTCTTATTCATCGGCGTTTGTCTTGGTGCTACCCTTGCTAGTGGCGCATTTAGCGCACCTGCAATCTTTCAAGCAAGTAGCATCGTGCCAAATTTAGAAATTTCCGTGTTTCAATCAGGGATTTTAATGACAAGTATTTTTACTAAACTCAATACCCTTCTTAATGTTTTAGCAATTTTCATTCTTCTTTATGAAATCTTAGCCCTGCGCATTAGCGGCACAAAACTCGCTCCCTTATTAGGCTTTATTAGCGTCATTTTAATTTTTCTTTTCACAATGTATTACACACCCTATGTTTTAGAAGCACAAAAATTAGGAGAGGAAGCAGTGGCAAATGCTACATTTGATGCGATGCACACGCAATCTGTTTATGTCTTTAAAACACTAATGGCAAGCCTTTGTTTGCTCTTTATTGTGCGTCTTTTAAAAGCTGATAACGGTTACAAAGATAGATAAAATCGCAATATTTACAGGCATCGCGTTTTTGAGTCAAGGAGAAATCCATCTCCCTAGCTTCCCTTTTTATCTCTTGTAGCTTGCTTTTTAGCGCATTTACCTTTGCATTCAAATCCGCTTCTTTGACAATCTTTGCTGCATACAAATCATAAAACCCCGCATCCACACTGCAATGTGGATTTTGCTTTTTAATCGCAAGAGAATAAATGGGTAATTGAAAATCACAAGATTTTTCATAACTCTTTATGGAATCTATTTTTAAAGAATGCTTATATTTATAATCCAACACAAAGAGTTCATTGCCCCTTTTATCAATCCTATCAATGCGTCCTTTTAATTCAAATCCTTCAAGAGTAAAACTAAAATCACACTCAAATAAAATAGGATTCCAACCCTCTTTTAATCGCTCTTGCTCCAAATCAAATACATTCCTTAAATATTTCTTAGCCAACTCACTCTCAAACCGCTCTCTTGCACTAGCACTCACATCTAAACGCCGACAAAGCTCCCCATACAGAGCATTTGCATTCAATCCTTGCGCATACACTTCCTTTAAGGCTTCGTGTATCTTATTTCCCATATTCACACGCTCTTGTTCCTGTGCTTTTAACGCTAAAACATAGCGGTAATAGAATTTGCGCTTGCAAGTTAAAAAGCATTCCAAACTTGTTGCGCTAAAAGAATTTATGCTCAAAGGTGCGATGATTTGCTCTTCTTTATAGTTTAAAGCCTTGCCATTTACAAAATACTCACTATAAGACGGACTTGTTTTTTTAGGCTTTTGCATACCAAATAGGGAATCTTCTAGCAAAAAGCGTGAGGGCTTTTCCATCGCATTATTCAAACATAAAATCCTAGATTCTTTAGCGTTGCTTAATAAAGCAGCATAATAATGCTTTTGTAAATTTTCTCTATTTTTGCGCGTTGGCAATCCCACACTTTCACGCATTTTCGTATTTAAAAAAATATCCTTATCGCTAAGAAAAGGCACATTGCTTGCATTAAATTCAGGAATAATGGCATATTCTAAATCCACACCACGCGTTTCTAAAATCCCCATAACACCAATGCGCCCACCACCTACATCATCTAAACTTTGCTGCTTTAACATCTCTAAAAACACCAAAATCTGCTCACGCACTTCTAAACCCTGCAAATAAGGTAAAGAAAATTTAAATTCACCCAAAGTTTCTTGCGCAATTTGACAAATGCTAGCACTCTCGCCTTGCATCTCTTCTATCAAAAAAGTTTCAAAATCTAAGAAATCCTTAAAACCCTCTTGGGATTCCAACGCTCTTTTATAAATCTTAAGTGTGCCAAATTGCACACCCATAGCATAATTAAAATTCCTTGCCCTATCAAAAAGCCTTAAATACTCCGCAAAACTCTCATTAGGCAATATCACACTAATTTGCTCTGGCAACACTCCTTGCTTTAACCAAATATCAATTTGAGAAAAGATTCCACCCACCTCTGCAATTCTATCTTGAAACTCTAAAATCTCTAAATTTTTTACATTTAATGGAATCTCTTTATAATCTATAATTCTAAAATTATCATTCTCTAATATAATATTATATGCACCAAATTTTAAAAGAAATCTAAAAATTTTTTGATAATAATCCTGATTAAATTTATCAATTTTAATAGAAAAATGAAATGGAATCTTTTTTGAAATTTCTTTAAAAACACCAATTTCAAACTGCGTTAAAAAGCCATCTACTTGCATCTTTATTTTTGAAAACTCTAACAAAAGTTCAAAAGTAATCGCATAATCTTGCAAAAAATAATGATCAAAAAAATGGTTCTTTTCTAAAAGTTTTTGATACGCATTAAAAACGGATTCCAACACTTGAAGATGATCGTCATAAAAGGCGTAAATATCAAGCTTTTCTAACTCCTTTATCTCTACACATTCCGCACATAACTCATCATAAAATTTCAAAAAAAAGCTAGAATTTTGCAAAAACTGCGTGAAATTTTTCGCAAACTCCCCTAGCCTTTGCGTATTTGTTACAGAAATTGCTTGATACAAATAATATCCTCTTAAATACTTTGGAATCTTACGCTTGCCCTCAACACGCAACACAAAGTCTAAAAATTCCCCTACACTCTTTGTAGCAGGCAAAAAACTATCGCTATAATTTTGCGCAAAAAAACGCTTCATAGAGCGCACACTAGAAAATAAATATAAAACTTCCATTCTTTAAGACTTATTCTAGCAAGCCTTTAGCAACTTTAACGACATTTTCCACGCTAAAACCAAAATATTTAAAGAGAATATCCCCCTTACCACTTGCACCAAAACTTTGCATTCCAAGCACACAATCCGCAAAGACATACCATTCTAAGCCCCTGCCTGCTTCAATAGCTAGCGCCTTGCCTTGCAATAAGGAATCCTTATACGCTTTATCTTGCTGTAAAAACAAATCATAGCAAGGCACGCTCACAACACGCACAGCAATCCCTTCACTCTCTAAAGCCTCCGCACTTCTTAATGCAAGTGCCACCTCACTGCCTGTGGCAAGTAGTGTGAGTTGCGCCTTTTTAATGGAATCCTTTTTAACATACGCCCCCCTTGACACGCTATTTTTATCCACCTGCTCTAAAAGTGGCAAATCTTGACGACTTAGCACAAAAGCACTTGGCATTTCTAACTCTAAGGCAACCTGCCAACACGCAATGTTTTCAAAAGCATCACAAGGGCGAAAAACATTCAAATTTGGCATTGCGCGGAAATGACTAAGCTGCTCAACAGGCTCGTGTGTTGCCCCATCCTCACCCACTCCAATGCTATCGTGCGTCCAGATATAAAACACTTTAGAGTGCATAAGGCTTGCTACGCGCACGCTAGGCGACATATAATCGCTAAAGACAAAAAATGTCGCACAAAAGGGTAAAAACAATCCATAATTTGCTAGCGCATTACTAATTGCACCCATTGCGTGTTCACGGATTCCAAAATGCAAATTGCGCCCCTTTGGAAAATCGCCCAAATCTTTTAATTCTGTATTATTAGAAGGTGCTAAATCCGCACTTCCTCCAATAAATCCGGGCAATGCCTTAGCAATTGCATTTAAAATCATTCCATTGCTTGTGCGTGTTGCCATTGTCCCTTGCGCAAAACTTGGATACACAATCTTAGAAAAATCAGGGTTTAACATTTGCTCCAAAAGCTCTTTTTTATCGCTTTGCTCCAGTACTTTTTGCCAAGTGTGATTTGCTAATACACCAAGCTCAGCAGTGTTTTTAAAGCGTAATGCAGAAGCATTTGGGATAAAAAACTTTGCCTCCGGATTAAAACCTAACTTCTCTTTAGAAAGCGCAATCTCTTCTTCTCCTAATGGTGCACCGTGCGCTTTGTGCGAGCCACAAAGACTTTGTGCACCTTTTGCAATCTGTGTTTTTGCGATGATTAACACAGGCTTGCTTGAAGCTTTTGCTTGCTCTAAAGCCCTATCAATCTCTAAAAAATTATGCCCATCAACACTTAAAACTTCCCAACCTTGCGCTTTAAAACGCTCTTTAACATCCTCACTCCACGCAATCTCACATTCACCTTCAATCGTAATATTATTAGAATCATAAATCACAATCAAATTATCTAGCTTGTGATGCCCAGCAAGCGAGCAAGCCTCATAGGAAATCCCCTCTTGCAAATCCCCATCACCACAAAAACAATACACCTTATGATTGATTAAATCCTTGCCTAAAAGATTGCAAGAGAGCTTTCCTGCCATCGCAAAGCCCACTGCATTTGCCACACCCTGCCCTAACGGACCTGTGGTAATCTCAACACCCGGAGTGTGCTTGTATTCGGGGTGTCCGGGAGTTTTAGAACCAAGCTTTCTAAAACCTTTTAAATCCTCCAAACTCACATCAAAGCCCCATAAGTGTAGCAAAGAATACACAAGCGCACTTGCGTGTCCTCCGCTAAAAACCAATCTATCGCGATTAATCCATTGCGGATTGTTTGGATTTAGTCTAATATGGAATCCCAAAACCACTGCAATATCTGCTAATCCCATAGGAGCACCCGGATGCCCGCTATTTGCATTTTGCACCATATCTGCACACAAAAATCGCAAAGAATTAGCCATTAAAGTGTATGCGCTAAGCTCTTTTTCATCTAACATTTAATCCCTTTATTTGCGATGACAAAGCGTATCGCACATTAAATTTGAGCAAGGATTCTACTACAAAATCTCTTAGAATCTTTTCAATCACTATCACTCTTTTTGCAATTGTATTAATTCCTAACTTTCAAAAACTCACTATACAATTCATCTAGCCTTCTTAACTCCTCTATATGCTCGCTAGTTTTTTGTGCTTGCGATTCCAATAAATCCAATCTCTTTTTTAAATAAGTAAAGAGTTGGTAAGAAACATCTGGAATCTTGTTTAAATCATCGCTCATACCCTTAATAATATTTCTTGCTGGAATCCCAACAGCAGTAGAGTTTGGTGGAACAGAACGGATGACCACAGAATTTGCTCCAATCTTTGAATGCGCACCTATGACAATATTTCCTAATATTTTTGCTCCTGCCCCCAAAATAACATAATCCTCAATAGTCGGATGGCGTTTCACTCTCTCTAAACTCACCCCCCCTAAACTCACACCTTGATAAATCGTAACTTCATTGCCTATTTCTGCTGTTTCACCAATCACCACTCCAATCCCGTGATCAATAAACACGCGATGTCCAATCTTACAAGCTGGATGAATGTCAATATTTGTCATCCATTGCGTAATCCCCATAATCGCCCTTGCTAAAACCCTAAAACCTCTCAAATATAATTTATGTGCGATTCTATAATGCACCAAAGCAATAAGCCCGGGATAATTAAACAATAACTCCACTTTAGAATTAATTGCAGGATCTTTTTCTAAAATCACTGCACAATCCTCTTTAATTGTCCCAAAAAGCGTTGTTGCATACTTCAAGGCATTTCCCCTTCGCTTTTAAACACCGTTCTTAAATACCCATTTTCACTAAGCATTACATACAATTGCCCCAAAACCTCCTTTTTTGCCTCCTCTGGAATCTCCTCGCTTTCATCTAAGCGTTGCTTTAAGAAACGCTCAATCTCTTTTGTGTCATAGTCTAAATCATCTAACACATCTAAAATCGTTTGTGCTTCCAAAAGATTTTCAATGCTATAACCCCCCTCTTCCTCATCAAAAACCACACTAAATTCTGTCGGATGCGTAAAAAGATTATGGCGCATTCCAAGCACTTCTTGATACGCTCCTACTAAAAAGAATCCTAAAAAATACTCCTCCTTATTCACATCAATGTCGTGTAAAAACAAGGGCGCATTTTTATCAAAAGCAATTTCTCCATCGCTATCACAAGTAATATCCCAAAGGCTTGCACTTCTTGTTGGACGCTTGTTTAATCTATCCAATGGAATCACTGGAAAATTCTGCATAAGCCCCCAATAATCTGGCAAACTTTGAAAAAAACTACAATTTAGCAAATACCGCTCTTGCACCTGCTCTTGGATTCTAATAATATCGCTATGGTTTTTGTGCTTTAAAATCTTAATCACTTTTTTAATGATTAAATACACAAGCACTTCTGTATTACTTCTATCTTGCAAATCAATATAACCCAAATCAAAAAGCGTCAAAAGCGATTCCATATGCTCTAAGCTATCGTGCAAATATTCAATCGCATAGCGTTCATTAATCGTGTGATACAAATCCAATAATTCCTCAACAAGTGGCGGATTTTTCTCTTTTAAATGCAGTGCCTTCTCATCATACTCTTGCGAAAAGAGTTCTAAAACTGGAGAGATGAGCACAGCGTGGCTTGCAGAAACATAACGCCCAGATTCTATAAAAATATCTGGCTCTGGCTCTTGTTTATTCTTTGCAATCTCCTTGAGCGTAAAAACAACATTTCCGCTAAACTCTGCTAGCGTGTAGTTACGATTCTGCTGATTTTCGTGTTGCGCATACTCCACTGCTAACCCACCACCAATATTCACGCTATTTAGATTCTTTGCTCCCATTTTACGCAACTCTGCATAGATATTCCCAGCCTCACGCAGAGCTTTTTTCAAAGGAGAAATATCGCTAATTTGACTCCCAATATGAAAATGAATCATTGTAAATTTATCTAAAAGCTTATTTTTTTGTAAAAGAGAAATGGCTTCTACAAGCTCTGTTGCGGTTAAACCAAACTTAGAATTAATCCCCCCGCTCTTTGCCCAGATTCCAACTCCCGTGCTATGCAATCTTATTCTAAGTCCAATACACGGATAAGGCTTACCAAGCGTTTTTGCCACTTCAATAATCGTTTCAAGCTCGTTTAAGCCTTCAATGGTTAGCGTAATATCGTGTCCCATTTTTGCAGCAATAAAGCCTAAAGAAATCATCTCCTTATCTTTAAACCCATTCACCATAATGGGCGCATTGTCATTGGTATAAGCCATTGCAATAATAAGCTCAGATTTGCTCCCAGCTTCTAACCCATAGCAACGCTCAATATTTTGCTCCATTAGTGGCAAAATAAAATTTGGATAATGATTAACCTTGATAGGAAAAACTGCCTTAAAACAGCCTTTGTAATGGTGTTCCTTAATAGAAGATTCAAAATTTGTAAAAATTTTCTCCACTTGCTTTTTAATCAAATGTGGAAAACGCATAAGCAAAGGACCACGATAACCATCCTCACGCACTTGCTTAACAATATCAATCAAAGCAGGCTTGCATTTATGATTAACCTTTACTTGTCCATCTTCTATAATAAAATCATCTTTTCCCCAATAATCAATCCCATAATCCACCATAGCCAATCTTTAAGCTTTAATGTCCAACAAAGTTTGCATCATAGAATCTGAAGTTTTAATAGTTTGCGCATTTGCTTCTGTTCCATTTTGCTCTGCCATTTGTTCTACCATTTGTTCTGTTAAATCTGTATTAGAAGTTTCTAAAGTTCCATTTTGCACATTTGCGCCCATTCCGCCTTGTCCCACAAACACATCATATCCATAATTTCCGCCAATTGTCATAATTATCTCCTTAAATAAAAATGCAAAAACTATAACTAAAAATAACTAAAAATAACTAAAAATAACTAAAAGCGACGCAGTAAATCTTTAGAATTGTAAAATTTTAAGCAATCTTGTAGAATTCAAGCCCCAAAAAGGCTTGAATCAGAGCATTATCTTGAACCCTTAAAATCGTGGATAACTACAACACTTCCTGCAATATCACTTAAAATTGCGCAAGCCGTTTCTGTCGCACTTCCCATAGCGCAAGCTACCATCGTTGTAACTCCAGACACGATTCCAGCAGCATAAATCCCTTCTTTAACCACATTGCGCCCACTAACCTCTAAGCGGATTTTTCCCGGTTTTGGCATAAGCGTATGGGGCTTTACAAAAGATTCTAAGCCCTTGATATTGCACGCATTTGCTCCTGTTGCCACAATCACATAATCTGCCTTTTTAGCAAATCCTGCGCCAATGACTTCAAAATTTCCTTTCTCACCACGGATTTCTGTTACTTCACTTTCTACAAACTCCACTTTTGCAAGCTTGCTTAATTGTTCTTTTGTGGAAGAAATAATTTCCTCGCCATTAATCCCCGCCCTAAACAAAGGCACATTATACACATCAGCCTTGTATAAATCTGCCTCTTTGCCACCTTTTTCAATGATGCTTAACTCAAAGTCAAGCTCCCCTTTAATCGCACTTGCAAGCACCAATGCCGCACTTAATCCTGCAACTGATCCACCAATGATTACAACTTTTTTTGCCATAGTTTTCCTTTATTTTTAAATTGACTCCACCCACCCTTCCACCTTGAAGCTAATATCCTTTCATATTTAGGATTTTATACCCTTCACAACCCTCTTCCAACCCTAAATCACAAACCTTGCCAAAATATTCCTTAGCAATTTTAAGATTCTGCCTTACGCCTTCCCCTTCAACATACATTAATCCAAGATTAGAGCGACCTTGAGCTACTTCACAAGCCTTTTTAAAATCTTTAATATCTATTGCAAACAGCATTCCACACAATGCTACTAAAGCCACAAAAATTCTCATAATAACCCTTATTCTAAATTCTCTAAAATCGTTTCTATAACTTTTTTAGGATTTTCCGCTTGGTAAATAGGGCGTCCAACAACAATAAAATCGCTTTTAGCATCCTTTGCATCTTGCAAGGTTGCCACACGCTTTTGATCCCCAACACTCTGCCCAAAGGGACGGATTGCAGGAGTGAGTGTTAAAAACGCATCGCCTAACTGCTCTTTTACCGCCAAAGATTCCGCACAAGAGCAAACCACACCATTTACTCCACATTCCTTAGCCATCTTAGCAAACTCTAGCACCTGCGTTGCAAGCCCTGTGTGATAGATTGCAAAAAAACTTTCCACATCAAAACTAGTAAGTGCCGTTACCGCCATTACAAGTGGTGGATTAGGAATCTTTTTTAAGCGTGCCATTACCTCTAGCATTGCCTCCTTCCCACTGCTTGCGTGAATGGTAAGCATATCCACATTAAGTGCAGCTATGGATTCCACACCATCACCCATTGTGTTTGGAATGTCATACAACTTTAAATCTAAAAAAATCTTAAATTGTGGATTGAATGCTTTAATTTCTTCTAAAAAAGGCGCACCATCGCGGATAAAACTTCTTAACCCAACCTTTACCCAAAGAGAATGTATATCCTTTAGCGACTCTAAAAGTGCTAGATTCTCTCTCTTGCTTGGTAAATCTAAGGCTATACAAAGTTTCATTTTCCTGTCTTTTTAATTGTAAAATGTTTTTTAGCAGACACAGCCTTTACAGAAGGGGTATTTTGCCTTCTAGCCCCAGTTTTATAATCCTTTCTGTTTTTAAAAAACTTCTCTTTAGGGGCATTGTTTACACTCCTAACAACCTGCTCTTCTTTTTGTGATTCCTGCAATGCTTCTTTTATGTCCTCCAAACTCATTGTCGCATTATTTGCGATTCCATCTAAGATTCCATTAATAAACTTTGTAGAGGCTTCATTGCTAAAGTTTTTAGTAATTTCTAATGCCTCATTAATCACAATTGCCCTCTCCGTTTTGCTAAAAATTATCTCATACGCCCCAAGACGCAAAATTGCACGCTCCATATCACCAATGCGCTCAAAATCCCAATTTTTAATCTGATGCTTAATGCGCAAATCAAGTGCATCTAATTCTTCTAAAACACCATTAAACAAAGACTTTGCAAACGCACTTTGTGCATTTTTAATCTTTTGTTCACTTAAAATTTCATCTACAAACTTCGCAATTCCATCATTGCCACTTCCATAAGCATACAAAAGTTGCGCTACAACCTCTCTTGCCTGTGTGCGTGTTGCCATTTACACGCCAAGCTTTCTATAAAGATTAACAAGCTCAATCAAACCCGCCATTGATTCAAAGCCCTTATTACCAGCCTTTGTTCCCGCACGCTCAATTGCTTGTTCAATACTATCTGTTGTTAGCACACCAAAAGTTACTGCCGCTCCATAGCGCACCGTTACATTTGCGATTCCTTTTGTTGCCTCTGCACTCACATAATCAAAATGCGGTGTAGAACCCCGAATAATCGCTCCTAGACAACAAACCCCATCAAAATCACCCTGTGAAAGCACTTTTTCTAAAGCAAAAGGAATCTCAAACGCCCCGGGCACTAGAATATGCGAAAGATTCTCATCCCTTCCTCCGTGCCGTAAGAAACAATCCCTAGCACCCTCTACCAATCTATCTGTAATTAAATGATTAAAACGGCTTGAAATGACTGCAATTTTCTCATCACCCATTAACGCTAAACTTCCTTCAATAACCTGCATTGCTATCCTTTATTTAATAATTGCGTTGATTGCTAAAATCTCTTGTGTAAGCCCTAAAAGCTCCTTTGGCGTTAGCATATTAGGACCATCACTTAGAGCTACACTAGGATTTGTATGCACTTCAGCAAACAATCCATCTATCCCAACAGCAGCTGCTGCACGCGCTAAAATCGGAGCAAAAGAACTCTCTCCTCCACTTTTCCCCTTTAATCCCCCAGGCATTTGCACAGCGTGTGTTGCATCAAAAATCACCGGCGCAAAGGCACGCATAATCGCCAAAGAGCGCATATCCACAACCAAATTCCCATAGCCAAAGCTATTGCCACGCTCTGTTAGGCAAATCCTATAATCTTGTGCGCTTTTAAAATCTGCATTTTGCACATTTGGATTCCGTATTTTTAGAGCCTTTAGCACGGAGTATTGCATATCTTGAGGACTCATAAATTGCCCCTTTTTAATATTAACCATCGCTTGCGTTTGCGCTGCTGCGACAATTAAATCCGTCTGCCGACACAAAAATGCTGGAATCTGCACAATATCAACAACTTCTGCCACAGACTTTGCTTGATGGCTTTCGTGAATATCAGTAAGAAGCTTATAACCAAACTTCTTTTTAATTTGCGCTAAAGATTCTAAACCCTTCTCCAAGCCCGGTCCGCGATAGGATTCTAAACTTGTGCGGTTAGCCTTATCAAAACTCGCTTTGAAGTAAAAATCAATCTTAGGATTTTTTGCTAAAGGCTGTAAAGATTCCGCAATTTCTTCTAAAATTTCTTGATTTTCAATCACACAAGGTCCTGCAACAATAATCATTTCTAACCCTTCAATAAATTAAACTCTTGCATTTTAAAGTCATAGCTATACACTTCTCCACACTCAATAATATAATACCAACCATAAATTTTAAGTGTGCGTGCAAGATATTTTTCCTTAACCTGCGGATAAGTAAAAAGATTCCTAATTTGTCTTTCAATATTAATCTGCTCCGTCAAATATGCACGCATTGCATCATTCTTTGGTTTTAGAGCTAAAACCTGCTCTTTTACAGGCGCAATCAATTTTAACCAATTTTGAACATTTGGCATACCCTGAAAATTCCCTTCCTCATACAATGCAGCACAACCCCCACAATGCGAATGCCCACAAATAATAATATTCTCAACTTGAAGTTCCTCAAGCGCATATTCTATGGCTGAAGTTGTTGCTAAATATTCCTTAGATTTACGATAAGGTGGCACGATATTTGCAATATTACGCACAACAAAAAGTTCTCCGGGCAATGTATTGGTAATAAGATTTGGCACAACCCTAGAATCTGCACAACCTACAAAAAGCGTATGGGGATTTTGCCCATCTTTTAGATTTTCAAACAACTCCTTATAAGCCAAGAAATTCTCTTCTTTAAACTTGATTGCCCCTTTAAAAAGCAAATCTATTGAATTTGTTACATTCTTAGATTCTATATTTTCTTGCATTATTATTCTTTAAGGCTTAATCTTACTCACATCGCCAATCACACTAGATAAATCCTCGCCAATACTATACACATACAAGTCCACACGACGATTTTTAGCGCGCAATGCAGGAATGTCATTATTAGCAATCGGTGAAAACTCACCCTCACCCCCTCCTAAAATACGATTTTTCTCTAGCCCCTGCTTAAAGAGTAAATCCGCCACATTCACTCCACGCGCCACAGAAAGCTCTAAATTATCTGCAAACACAGAGTTTTCACGCATTGGCGTATTATCTGTATGTCCAATCGCTTTAACTAGCACTGCTTTTGGCATTCTTAAAAGCTCTAAACTCAAACGCTTTAAAAATGCGATTCCGCTAGGATTTGTAAGTTCTGCACTCCCCATAACAAAAAGCAACTCCTCTGGAATGCGGATAATCACACCTCTCTCAGCCTCTTCAAGCTCTACACTAGGACCATTTGAAATCCGATTAACTTCATTATAATCTGTAATCAAACTTCCAAAAATATTCACAACATTATCCATCTCTACTTGCGTTTCAATGGGTGTAGCTTTGATGGGGGCTGGGGGATTAATTTGGCTTTGTGAGCCTTTTTCAAGCACTGCGAGAGAACCTTCTAGTGAGCCTACTGCTTGGGCAATTCTTTGCGTGTCAAAAGTCGCCATTGAAAGCAATAGAATAAAAAATGTCAAAATCAGCGTAACCATATCGCCATAAGTCCCAAGCCACAAAGGCACACCCTTTGGACAATCACAAGCTGGACATTTCTTTTCTTTTGCCACTGCTTTCCTTTTTCCAAAATTTCAGGATTATAGCCTATATTTGGTTATAATATTGTTTAATTTTTAAATTTTGTGAGGAAATTTTGCACGCAATTCTTAACTTTATTGTGGAATCCATAAGTGCTTTAGGCTATTTTGGAATCTTTTTTATGATGTTTTTAGAAAGCAGTTTCATCCCTTTTCCTAGTGAAATTGTTATGATTCCAGCAGGATATTTAGCGCACCAAGGGGAGATGCACCTCTTTTTAGTCATTCTTTGTGGAATCTTAGGATCACTTAGTGGCGCACTTTTAAATTATTATTTAGCACTACATTTTGGGCGTGAGTTACTTATAAAATGGGGTAAATATTTCTTTTTTGACGCAACAACAATGGCGAAAATGGAAAACTTTTTTGCAAAACACGGACATATCTCTACATTAAGCGGGCGTTTAATACCAGTGATTAGACAATACATTTCTTTGCCCGCTGGAATTGGAAAAATGCCTTTATCCCTTTTTTGCTTCTACACAAGCTTAGGGGCTGGAATTTGGGTAGCAATCCTAACAACTCTTGGTTATTTTCTAGGACAAAATGCAACAATCTTAAAAGACTATCTCCACAGCATTACAATCATTCTAATTCTCCTTGTGTGCGGCGGAATTGGGGTGTATGTTGTTTGGCATAAAAAACAAAAAGCCAAAACTTCAAAATAATTACTTAAAAGATTTTAGATTCCATAATGCGCAAGTAAAATGCGTTAATATGGGGTGGGCGATGGGGATCGAACCCACGACCCTCAGGACCACAATCTGATGCTCTAACCAACTGAGCTACGCCCACCATAGAAGTTAAAAAGTGGTCGGGGCGAAAGGATTCGAACCTTCGACCCCTTGGTCCCAAACCAAGTGCGCTAACCAGGCTGCGCTACGCCCCGACTAAAAAGCAGTAATTATACTTTTAAAATCCCTATTTGTCAAGAAAACCCCTAAAAACAGAAGCCTTGCAATAATAACTTTAATTGTGCTTTTTAAAATCTTTGATTGATGCATTCTCACCAGCCACTAATTTAGCACTACTACCATCATCTCCGATTATTCCGTTGTTTTCAAATTTTTCAATGGAGCCTTTATTTTCAATTGTGATGGAACCACTCCCTTTTGTAAATTTTAATGTTCCATTGTTTGTGAAATTTGTAATAGTTCCTGAGTTTG